>JBKPGZ010000152.1:0-11840 GCA_046729675.1 Gemmatimonadota bacterium
GCCATTTAGTCCTGCCACAAACAGGCCCCTCGTCCCTCCGGCGCTACGGGTGGGTTATTGACCGCCCGGGTCTGATCCCCCGGTTCGCTGGGGATGACAGCCGGATTATGCCGCGGCAGGAAGCCCATCCTATCCCTGACCTCACGTATGGTTTCCGAGGCGATCCGCCGGGCCGCGGCCGCGCCGTCGGCAAGGATCTCGTCCACCCGCTCCGGCTGAGCCTGGAGCGCCAGCGCCCGCTCGCGGATCGGCGCGAGGGCGCGGATCATGTTGTCTGCCAGCACCCGCTTGCAGTCGAGACAGCCCCACCCCGCGCCGCGGCACTTCTCCGCCACCTCCGCGATCGTGGCCGGCGGCGAGAAGTACTTGTGCAGATAGTAGATGTTGCAGACCTCCGGGTTGCCCGGATCCTTCCGCGTGACCCGCGCCGGATCGGTCTTGGCCGGCCGGAGCTTCTGCCAGATCTCCTCCGGCGGGTCGAGGAGCCCGATGGTGTTCCCCAGGCTCTTGGACATCTTGGCCTGTCCGTCAAGGCCCATGATCCGCTTGGCCTCGGTCAGCAGCGGCTTGGGCTCGGGGAAGAACTCCTCCCCGTCCGCGAACTCGGCATTCCACCGGCGCGCGACCTCGCGGGCCAGCTCCAGATGCTGGGTCTGGTCCTCGCCCACCGGCACGACATCCGCCTTGTACAGCAGGATATCGGCCGCCATTAACACCGGGTAATTCAGCAGGCCCGCCGGGACGCTTTCGAACTTCTGCGACTTATCTTTGAACTGCGTCATCCGCTCGAGCTCGCCGATCGGCGTGACGGTGTTCAGCAGCCACTGCAACTCGCTGTGCTCCGGCACGTGGGACTGCACGAACAGCACCGAACGCGCAGGATCGATGCCGCAGGCGAGCAGGCCGATCGCCATCTCCCGGGTACGCGCGGCGAGGGTGGGGTGGTCGTACTTCATGGTGATGGCGTGCAGGTCTACGACGCAGAAGATGCAGTCGTAGGACTGCTGCAGGTTGACCCAGTTCTGGACCGCCCCCAGCCAGTTGCCGATGTGCAGCTCGCCGGAAGGCTGAATACCCGAGAATATGCGCGGCATGCCCGGCAAGTTACCCGCTTCACCATGGGCCAGCAAGATGGTGTCCTCCTTAGACTTACTGCATCTGGCCCGGACCGCCGCCGAACGGGCGGCGAGCTACCTCCGGGGGGTGGAGCGCCCGGCCGATCCACGCGGGTGGAGCTTCAAGGGCAGCCGGGACTTCGTCACCGACGTCGATCGCCGCGCGGAGCAGTTGGTGAGTGAGGTCCTGCTCGCGGCCGAGCCGGGGAGCCGGATCGTAGGCGAAGAGCTGCAGCCCGAGGTCGTGACCGACGGCCTGGTCTGGATCGTGGATCCGCTCGACGGCACCACCAACTTCCTGCACGATTTCCCGAGCTATGCGGTATCGGTGGCGGGTGCGGTGGACGGTCGGCTGGAGGTCGCGGCGATCGTGGACGTGGCGGCGGAACAAACTTACTCGGCCGCGCGCGGCGGGGGCGCCTGGCAGGGGGAGCGTCGGCTGGCCGTGTCGGCCATCCGCGATCCGGCCTTCGCGCTGATCGGGACCGGCTTCCCGTTTAAGGACTTGAGCCGGATCCAGGAGTACCTGGAGCAGTTCCACCGTGTGGCCGGGCGGACCTCGGGTATTCGCCGCCCGGGCTCCGCGGCTCTGGATCTGGCTCACGTCGCCGCCGGGCGATTCGACGGATTCTGGGAGCTACAGCTTTCGGCGTGGGACATCGCGGCGGGTGTGCTCCTGATCCGCGAGGCGGGCGGCGTAGCCACGGACCTCTCCGGCCGTGAGGTCGGGATCGAGCACACCGGACTGGTGGCCGGCAACCCGACGATCCACCGGTGGATGCTCGAGATGTTCGGGGGTGGTCAGGGATAGAGTCGTTCTATCTCCCTGCGTGCGCTGCGGCTACCTTCGCAGGGGCCTCGTCTATGGAGCTTTGATGCCCGACACACATCCCCCCACCCGCTCCGCTTCCTTGAACGACTGGGCCCGGCTTATCGCCCGCCCGACGATCGCGCCCGGCGGCGGTTCGGCCGCCGCCGCCGCGGGGGTGCTGGCCGCGGCGGTCGTGGAGATGGCGGCGGGGCTCACGGCCGCGCGCGAAGCCTATGCGCCGGTCCACGACGAAGCCCGGGCGGCCCGCGCGAGGGCGGAGGGACTTCGCCAGGAGCTGCTGACCCTGGCCTCGGCCGATGCCGAGGCACTGCTGCGCTTCGAGGAGGCCCTGGCTCTGCCCAAGGAGAGCGACGCCGAGCGACAGCTCCGCGAGCGGCGCAAGCGGGCGGCGCTCCGCGACGCGGCGGAGATCCAGCGCGACGTGCTGGCGTGCTGCTCCGAGCTGGCCACTCTCGGCGCCGCGATGGTGGAGCGCGGGCTCAGGAGCGCGCAGGCCGACGCCGCGACGGCCGTATTCCTGGCCGCGGCCGCGGCCAGGAGTGCCGCCCGTGCGATCGCGACCAATCTCGACGGGGAGCCGGTGGATTCGGAGTTCGCCGGGATGGCGCGCGCGGCGCCGGCAAAGCTGGCGGAGGCGGAGGAGGCGGAGCGGACAGCCGGACGTCTGCTGGAGCCCAGCCCGGGATGAGGCTCAGGCCGCGGTGAGGATCCGCGGCCCGTTCGCGGTGATGGCGACGGTGTGCTCGAAGTGGGCGGAGAGGCTGCCGTCGGCGGTCACCACCGTCCACTTGTCGCTGAGGGTGCGGGTGGTGGGGTTCCCCATCGTGATCATGGGCTCGATCGCCAGCGTCATCCCCTCCAGTAGCCGAGGTCCGCGCCGCGGCGAGCCGTAGTTGGGCACCTGCGGCTCCTCGTGGAATCTCGATCCGATCCCATGGCCCACCAGCTCCCGCACCACTCCGTAGCCCGCGCCCTCCGCCACCTGCTGGACCGCATGCCCGATGTCGCCCACGTGGTTGCCCACCCGCGCCTGGGCGATCGCGGCGGCCAGCGAATCCCGGGTCACCTGCAGCAGTCGCTCCGCTTCGGGGCTCACGTCGCCCACCGGAATGGTGGTGGCCGAATCGGCGTGGAGCCCCTCCAGCTGCACCCCCACGTCCACGCTCACGATGCTCCCCGGGGCGAGCACCCGACGCGGGGAGGGAATCCCGTGCACGATCTCCTCGTCGATGGAAATGCAGAGGGTCTTGGGAAAGCCGTAGAGCCCCTTGAAGGACGGTACCGCCCCGTCGTGACCGCGGATGTACTTCTCCGCCGCGACGTCGAGGTCCTCGGTCGTCATCCCCGGCCGCACGATCTCGCGCATCAGGGCGAGGGTGCCGGCGACAATACGCCCGGCCCGCGCCATGATCTCGATCTCCCGCGCTGACTTGAGGGTGATCATTTCCCCAGCGCCTGCCTCACTCTCGCCGCGATCTCGTCCACCGTCCCGACCGCCGGCACCCGCTTGACCCCGCCCCGGCGCTCGTACCAATCGAGAACCGGCGCCGTCTGCTGGCGGTAGGCGCGGAGCCGGGTCGCCACCGCGGCAGGGTCGTCGTCGGCGCGCCCCTCGAGGCCGCGCCGCCGCTCCAGCCGGGCAAGGATCTCCTCGTCGGTCACGTCGAAGAACAGCACGGCGTCCATCTTCCGCTGCTTCTCCGCGAGGATCCGTTCCAGACCTTCGGCCTGGGGGATGGTCCGCACCACGCCGTCGAAGATTACGCCCCTGGCGGCCTCGGGTTTCCCCACCTCCTCGCGCACCACGCCGAGGATGATGTCATCTCCCACCAGGTGCCCGGCCTCCATCACCGCCTTGGCCTCTCGCCCCAGGGGAGTGCCCCGCTTGACCGCGTCCCTCAACAGGTCGCCGGTGGCGAACTTCGGGAGGCCCAGCGTCCGCCCCAGGATCGCGCCCTGCGTGCCCTTCCCGGCGCCCGGCGGGCCCAGCAGAAGAATATCCATGAGCTCCCCTGAAATGGCGGAACGGCGGACCGAGGGACCGGCGGACCGTTGAATCGGTCCGTCGGTCCGCCGGTCCGCCGTCATTCTGACCTCACATGAACCGCTGCTGGCGACCCCTGAACTTCACCCGGCCCGTCTTCATGAAGCCGTCGTACTTCCGCAGGGTGCGGTGCTGCTCCACCTGGGCGATCGTGTCCAGCAGCACGCCGACCACGATCAGCACCGACGTACCTCCGAATCCGGTCGTGGGGATGTTGAACCAGCGGGACACGAAGATCGGCACCAGCGCGATCGCCGCCAGGAACAGGCCGCCCGGCAGGGTAATCCTCCCGAGGACGCCGTCGATGTAGTCGGCGGTGCTGGCGCCCGGCTTCACGCCGGGGATGAACCCGCCCTGCTTCTTCAGGTTCTCCGCCAGATCGACCGAGTTGAAGATGATCGAGGTGTAGAAGTAGCTGAACAGGAGGATCATCGCCGCGAACGTGAGGTCGTACGGCAGATCGCCCGGGGTGAAGAAGCCGGCCAGGTCCTGGAGCACCGGGTTCTGGGTGAAGCTCGCCAAAGTGCCCGGCACGATGATGATGGTCTGGGCGAAGATGATCGGCATCACGCCGGCGGTGATGAGCCGGATCGGGATGAAGGTCTTCTGGCCTTCGCGGATGCGGCCCCGGCCCATGACCTTGCGAGGGATCTGGATGGGGATCCGCCGGGCCGCGATCGTCATCGCCACCACGGCGGCGATGATCCCCACCAGGAGCGCGAGGAACGTCACCGCACCGAGGGCGGTGACCACGCCGGTCTTCACGAACTGCAGCAGGTGAAGCGCGCCCGGCCAGAGCCGCTCGAGGATGGAGAACGTGATGAGCAGGCTCATCCCGTTGCCGATGCCCCGCTCGGTGATCTGCTCGCCCAGCCACATCACGAACACCGCGCCCACGGTGAGGGTCACCACCATGATGAGCCGGGAGGCGAAGCCCGGGTTCGGCACCGCGCCCGGAATCGATTCGGTGAAGAGCGCGAAGGTGTAGGCCTGGGAGAGCGCGATGCCCACGGTCAGGTACCGGGTCCACTGCGTGATCTTCTTCTTGCCCTCCTCGTCCTTCTGCATCTTGCCGATGGACGGGGCGATGCCGCCCGCCAGCTGGAAGATGATGGAGGCCGAGATGTAGGGCATGATGCCCAGCGCGAACACCGTGGCGCGGGAGAGCCCGCCGCCCAGGGCGTCGTACAGCCCGAAGAACCCGGCGGCGGCGGAGTTCCGGATGAAGTCGGCCAGCGCGGTGACGTTCACCCCCGGCGCGGCGATGTGGGCGCCGATCCGGTAGATCACCAGGATGCCGAGCGTGAAGAGAAGCTTCCGCTTCAGCTCGTCGTCGATGGCCAGATTGGGGACGCGGGGTGTGGTCACTTACCCCTCGATCTTGCCGCCGGCCGCCTCGATCTTCGCGCGCGCCGACGCGGACAGGGACACGCCTCGAACCGTATAGGACCGGTCGGCGTCACCGGTGCCCAGGAGCTTCACCGGCCGGTCCACCTTGCCGATGAGTCCTGCCGAATAGAGCGTCTCGGGACTCACCTCGGTCGCGCTCACCCGCTTGAGCTGCGACAGGTTCACCGCCTGCGCGGTCACCTTGAACGGGTTGGTGAAGCCGCGCTTGGGCAGGCGCCGGTACATCGGCATCTGGCCGCCCTCGAACCCGGGATTGGTCGAGCCGCCGGTGCGCGCCTTGTGACCCTTGTGCCCCTTCCCCGCCGTCTTGCCGAGTCCGGAGCCGGGCCCCCGGCCGACGCGCTTCCGCGAAGGGGAGGAGCCCCGGGAGGGGGAGAGGGAGGAGAGGGTGAGCTTGTCAGCCATCGATAACTCCGAATGCGTAAGCCGCCAAATAGCGTGAAGAGTGAAAAGTAAAACGGTGAAAAGGGGATCGATCCCTCCGTTTCACCTCTCACTTTTCACCATTGACGCGGCTACTTCGCCGCCTTCACCTCGACCATGTGCCTCACCTTGAACAGCATGCCGCGCGCCGACGCCGTGTTGGCGATGCGCACGGTCTGCTGGTGCTTCCGCAGCCCCAGCGCCGCGAGGGTCCGCCGCATGGTCTCGGGGTGCCCGATGGTGGAGCGGATCTGCTTCACCTCGAGCGCCTTCGCCGTGTCCTCACTGGGGATGACGGCGGCATGATGCCGGGGCCCCTGCCGCCCGACTGCCGGATTGCGACCCATCTCAGGCCCCCTGCCGCGGCTTGTATGCGATCTGGTCGGGCTCCACCCCGCGCTCCCGCGCCACCTGGCGCGCGGAGACCAGGCTGGTGAGCCCGTTCATGGTGGCCCGCACCATGTTGTGCGGGTTGGTCGAGCCGAGGCTCTTGGTCAGGATGTCGGTGATGCCGGCGCACTCGAGCACCGCGCGCACCGGGCCGCCGGCGATCACGCCGGTGCCGGTCGCGGCGGGCTTCAGCAGCACCCGGCCGGCGCCGTGCTCGCCTACGACCTCGTGGGGGATGGTCGAGCCGGTCTTGGGCAACTCCACCATCGCGCGCTTGGCCGCGTCCACCGCCTTGCGCACCGCCTCGGAGACCTCGTTCGCCTTGCCGGTGGCGATGCCGACCTTGCCCTTGCCGTCGCCGACGGCGACGAGGGCGTTGAAACTGAACCGCCGACCGCCCTTCACCACCTTGGCGACACGGTTGATGGCGATGACGTTCTCCACGTGATCGCTGGCGTGCTCCCGCTCGCCCCGGTCCCGTCGGCCACCACCCCGGCCGCCGCGCTCGCCACGTTCACCGCCCCGCCCGCCCCGCCCGCGGGGCCGCTCGGATCGCTGCGGCTGCTGCTCGCCGGCGGGCGCCTCGCCCGCGTCGGTCGCGGTTGCCTGTCCGCCGCTCTGCGTCGTCTCGTCCGCCATTAGAACTCCAATCCGCCTTCGCGCGCGCCCTCGGCGACCGCCTGGACGCGACCATGGTAACGGTAGCCGGCGCGGTCGAAGACCACCCGGCTGTATCCGGCCGCTTTCGCCTTCTCCGCCAGCAGCTTGCCGACCGCCTTGCCGCGGGCCACCTTGCCCGCGCCGTCGGCGGTGATGCCCTCGCTCCCGTCGCCCACGCCGAGCAGAGTCACGCCGCGGTCGTCGTCCACCAGCTGGGCGTAGATGTGCTTGAGCGAGCGGAACACCTCCAGCCGCGGCTGCTCTGCGGTGCCCGCCACCTTGGTGCGCACCCGGAGGTGGCGGCGGTAGCGGAGCTGGGTGCGCGTCTTGGGCGCGTGAATCCGGCGCATGTTACTTGGCTCCTGTCTTGCCCGCCTTGCGGCGGACCTGCTCGCCCTGGTAGCGGATGCCCTTCCCCTTGTAGGGCTCCGGCGGCCGCACGGAGCGGAGCTCCGCGGCGACCTGGCCGACCACTTCCTTGTCGGCGCCCTCGATCCTGACCACGGTGTTGTTCTCCACCGAGATCTTGATGCCCTTGGGGGCCTCGTACTTCACCGGGTGCGAGTACCCGACGATGAGATTGACCCCGTAGGGCTTGGCCTCCGCCTTGTAGCCCACGCCCTGGATCTCCAGCGTCTTGCTGAACCCCTTCGATACCCCCTCGACCATGTTCTGGACCAGGGTGCGGGTCAGCCCGTGCAGCGCCTTGTGGCGCTTGTCATCGCTGGGCCGCTCGACCGTGAAGGCGCCGTCATTGAGGCTCACCTTCATTTCGGGATGGAGCGTCCGCCGGAGCTCGCCCTTGGGCCCCTTCACCGCGACGATGCTCCCCTGGAGGTCCAGGTTCACGCCCTTGGGCACGGTGACCGGCTTCTTGCCGATACGCGACATCGCGGCCTCCTACCAGACCACGGCGAGGAGCTCGCCGCCCAGGTTCGCGCTGCGTGCCTCGCGGTCGGTCATCAGCCCCTTGGGGGTCGAGACGATCGCCATGCCGAGGCCGTTCTTGACCCGGGGCAGCTCGCGGCACTTCACGTAGCGCCGGAGCCCGGGCGTAGAGACACGCCGCAGTTCCCGGATCACCGGGGACTCGTTGTGGTACTTCAGGTACAACCGCAGAACGCCGTGCTGGCCGTCATCGAGGAGCTTGTAGTCCGCGATGTAGTGGTTGTCCCGCAGCAGCCGGGCCACCTCGGTCTTCAGCTTGGACACCGGAATGTCCACCCGCCGGTGCCCCGCGGAGCACGCGTTGCGGATGCGGGTCAGCATGTCCGCGACCGGATCTGTCAGGTTCATTCCCTCGTTCCCCTTACCAGCTGGCCTTGCGCACGCCCGGGATTTCCCCCCTCAAGGCGAGCTCACGGAAACAGATGCGGCACAACCCGAACTTCCGCAGGACCGCGCGCGAGCGGCCGCAGCGCTGGCAGCGCCGCACCCTCCGCACCTTGAACTTCGGAGTACGCTTGGCCCGCTCGATCCAGGCAGTCTTTGCCATGTCTTACCTCACGCCACTTTCTGGGGCGTCTCGCCCCTGAAGGGCCACCCCAGCTCACGCAGCAGCCCCATCGCCAGGTCGTCGCGGTCGGCGGACGTCACGATGGTGATGTCCATCCCGTGGATTTTCTCCACCTTGTCGTAATCGATCTCCGGAAAGATCATCTGCTCCCGGATCCCGAAGGTGTAGTTCCCCCGCCCATCGAAGCTCCGGGTGGGCAGGCCGCGGAAGTCGCGGATGCGCGGGATCGCGAGCGTGATGAACCGGTCCAGGAACTCGTACATCCTGGCCCCGCGAAGTGTCACGAAGGCGCCGACCGGCATCCCGGCCCGGAGGTTGAAGTTGGCGATCGCCTTCTTGGCCCGGGTGACGACCGCCTTCTGCCCGGTGATCGCGCTCAGCTCCTCGACCGCCGCCTCGAGCTGCTTCGGGTTCTTGCTGGCGTCGCCCATGCCCACGTTGAGCACGATCTTCTCCAGCCGCGGCACCTGGTTCGGGTTGGTGAGCCCGAACTCCTTGGCCAGCCGGCCCCGCACCGTCTCCTGGTAGTACGTCTGCAGCCGGGGCGCGCCCACGCGCGCCGTGGGGGCATGGTCCACCGCGCCGGCGGCCGCCTTCTCCTTCTTGCCGCCGCCCTGCTGGCCACCCTTGCCCTGGCCGCCCTGCGGCTGGCCCTTGGCGGGCTTGGCCGCCTTCGCCTTCTCGTCCGCCATCTTATCGGCTCCTCGGGATCGGCTGGTCCGACTTCACGGCGATCCGCTCCATGGTCCCGTCCGCGTCGATCCGCCGGCGGACCCGGGTCGGCTCGCCGCTCGCGGGATCGATCAGCATCGCCTTCGAGTGATGGATCGGGGCCTCCCGCGTCACCTTGCCGCCTTCGGCGGTCGGGGAGGCCCGCAGGTGCCGGGTCACGATGTTCACGCCCTGGACCTTGATCCGGCCGGTCTTGGGAAACACCTGGAGCACCTTGCCCTGCTTGCCCTTGTCGTCACCGGAGATCACCTGGACGGTGTCGCCCTTGGTGATGTGCAGCCTCTGCCGCACCGGCGCCTTGTGGCGCACCCGCTTGGCCTTCCTGTACACCAGCGGCTTCATGCTACAGCACCTCCGGCGCGAGCGACACGATCTTCATGTAGCGCTTCTCGCGCAGCTCGCGCGCGACCGGGCCGAAGATGCGGGTGGCCCGCGGCTCTCCGGCGTCATTGATCAGGACCGCCGCATTCTCGTCGAAACGGATGTAGGAGCCGTCCTTGCGGCGGGTCTCCTTGGCCGTGCGGACGATGACCGCCTTGGCCACATCGCCCTTCTTCACCTGCCCCGTGGGGATCGCGTCCTTGATGGCCACGACCACGGTGTCGCCGAGGCCGGCGTACCGGCGCTTGCTGCCGCCCAGTACGCGGATGACCAGCGCGCGGCGGGCGCCGGAGTTGTCGGCGATCCGGAGAATGGATTCCTGTTGCACCATGGCTACTTGGCCCTCTCGACCACTTCCGTGACCCGCCAGCGGACCGTCTTGGCGAGGGGACGGGTCTCCATCAACCGCACGACGTCACCCGCCTTCGCGGCCGCGTCACCCTCGAGGTTCCGGGCCTTCACCTTCTTGGTCCGCGTCACCTGCTTCCCGTAGACCGGGTGCGCGTAGCGCCGCACCAGCGACACGGTGACCGTCTTGTCCATCTTGTCGCTGGTCACCGTCCCGGTGCGGACCTTCCGCCGGGTGCGCTCAGCCTTCGCCTGGTCAGCCATTGGCTTCTTTCTCCCGCAGGATCGTCTGCATCCGCGCGATGTCGCGCCGGAGGCTCCGGAAGCGCATCGGGTTCTCGATCGACTCGGTGGCCGAGCGGAAGCGGAGGTTGAACCGCTCCCGGGTCAGCTCCTCGATCTTGGCCTTGAGGTCCTCGACGGACATCTCCCTGATCTCGTCTGGCTTCACGGCTCAGGTCTCCTCGCGCTTCACGAACCGGGTCCTCACCGGCAGCTTGGCCGCCGCCAGGTCCAGCGCCTTCTTGGCCAGGTCCTGAGGGATCCCCTCGATCTCGAACATCACGCGGCCCGGCTTCACCACGGCCACCCAGCCCTCGGGGTTGCCCTTGCCCTTCCCCATGCGGGTCTCGGCCGGCTTCTTGGTGATCGGCTTGTCGGGGAAGATGCGGATCCACACCTTGCCGCCGCGCTTCATCTCACGGGTCATCGCCACCCGCGAGGCCTCGATCTGCCGGTTGGTGACCCAGCCGGGATCCAGGCTCATCAGCCCGAACTCGCCGAACGCGACCGTGTTGCCCCGGGCGGCGATGCCCTTGGTGCGGCCCTTGAAGGTCTTGCGGAACTTGATCCGCTTCGGTGCCAGCATCGGAATCAGGCCCCCGTACTGTAGGTGCGGCCGGAGACGTCCTCGATCACCTCACCCTTGAAGATCCACACCTTGATGCCGATGGTGCCGTAGGTGGTCTTCGCGGTGCTGGTGGCGTAGTCGATGTCGGCCCGCAGAGTGTGCAGGGGCACCCGCCCCTCGTGATAGCCTTCGGTGCGCGCGATCTCGGCGCCGCCCAGACGGCCGGCGGCCCGGACCTTGATCCCCTGAGCGCCCATCCGCATGGCGCTCTGCACCGCGCGCTTCATCGCCCGGCGGAAGGAGATCCGCTGGGTGAGCTGGTGCGCGATGTTGTCGCCCACGAGCTGGGCCGAGAGCTCGGGCCGCTTGATCTCCTCGACGTTGATCGCCGCTTCCTTGCCGGTCAGCTGGGCCAGCTCGTCGCGGAGCTTGTCCACTTCGGCGCCGCGCTTGCCGATCACCACGCCCGGCCGGCCGGTGTGCACCGTGATGGTCACCTTGCCCGGCCGCCGCTCGATGTCGATCTGCGCGATCGCCGCGTGGCCCAGCCGCTGCTTGAGGTACTTCCGGATCAGCTCGTCTTCCTTCAGCAGCGCCGGCATGTCCTTGGTGGCGAACCACCGCGACGACGGCTGCCGGACGATGCCGAGGCGGAGCCCGATCGGGTGCGTCTTCTGACCCATTACTCGCTCTCCCTGGTCTCCACGTGGATCTCCACGTGGCTGGTGCGCTTGCGGATCGGGGTCGCGCGGCCCTGCGCCGCCGAGGTGAACCGCTTGAGCGGAGTCCCGCCGTTCACGATGGCCTTGGTGACCACCAGCGCGTCGGGGTCGAACCGCTCGTTGTCCTTGAGCGCCTTCTGCTCCGCGTTGGCGACCGCCGACTTGAGCGTCTTGGCGATCTGCTTCGCGGCGAGCTTCTTGTTGAACTTGAGTATCGCGTAGGCCTCGTTCACGTCCTTGCCGCGAATGAGGTCCACGACGAGCCGCATCTTCCGGGGCGACTGGCGCACCAGCCGCTGAATCGCATGGCCGCTCATGGTTACTCCGGCTTCGCCTTCTTGTCGGCGACCAGCCTGCCGCTGTGGCCGCGGAACAGTCGGGTCGGCGCGAACTCGCCCAGCTTGTGGCCCACCATGT
>JBKPGZ010000153.1:0-13887 GCA_046729675.1 Gemmatimonadota bacterium
GTGGGAGAAGGGCGTCATGACCGACCTGGGCACGCTCGGCGGGCAGCATAGCGAGGCCTGGGGTATCAACCCTGCAGGCCAGGTGGTGGGCTTTAGTTCTCTGGCAGGAGACGAGAATGTGCGCCACGCCTTTCTCTGGGAGAAGGGCGTCATGACCGATCTGGGCACGCTGGGCGGGAGCAACAGCCTGGCCTATGGCATTAACCCCGCGGGGCAAGTGGTGGGCTATAGCGAGACGGCCGGAGGGGAGCAACACGCCTTCCTGTGGACGAAGGGCGTCATGACCGATCTGGGCACGTTCGGCGGAAGCTTTGGCCTTGCGTGGGGCATCAACCCCGCGGGACAGGTGGCGGGCCAGCGCGACGTGTTCGCCGTTCTCTGGGACAAGGGCGATGTGACCGATCTGGGCACGCTGGGCGGCGGACGCAGCCAGCCCACTGACATCAACCCCGCGGGCCAGGTGGTGGGCTTTAGTTCCCTGGCAGGGGGAAACGAAGATGTGGTGCACGCCTTTCTCTGGGAGAACGGCGTCATGACTGACCTGGGCACGCTGAGCGGGAGCACCAGCGAGGCGCATGGTATTAACCCCGCGGGCCAAGTGGTCGGCTTCAGTCGAGTGGCAGAGGGGGGGATCCATGCGTTTGTCTGGGAGAAGGGAGTCATGACCGACTTGGGCACGCTCGGCGGGAGCAACAGCGAGGCCTGGGGCATCAACCCTGCAGGCCAGGTGGTAGGTAATAGTCTGACGCTCAGCGATCAGGCTCACGCCACGCTTTGGACGCGCAAGTAAGCCGCTGGACTAGCCCGCGCTATGAGTCGGCCGGTACCCGCTGGCAACACCGGCGCCGAGGAGGGCACGGCGTCGTGTGTCCAAAGTGTGTCCGCTGGTCCGGCGAAAAGCGGCGGGGACACCCCGGAAGTCCGGTGAGGTCCCCGCTGATTCATATGATTCCGGCTCACTTAGCCGTTTTCGTCCAGGCAGCCCGCGTCGAACTGGGAGATCTGAGGGCGCGGGCCATAGCCTCCGCTTCCTCCTTTTGAGGTTCCGCCGCACACCCTGAAGTCTCGCCGGAGGCCACATCCTCCCCGGCCCATGGAGCTTGTGAAAACTTAGCCGTTCGGCTAAGTATCACTGTCATGATTCAGCCGCCGACCATCGATGCGACGTTCCGCGCCCTCGGCGACCCCACTCGTCGCCGGGTGATCGAGCTGCTCGGCGCGGGACCGGCCTCAATGACGGAACTCTCGCGCCCCTTCGACATCACCCTGCCTTCGCTTTCCAAGCACCTCGGCATCCTCGAGCGGAGCGGCCTCGTCCGTTCGAAGAAGGTCGGCCGGGTCCGCACCTACCGGCTGGTGCCCTCGAAGCTCGAATCCGCCGAGCGTTGGCTATCCCGGCAGCGGGCAGTGTGGGAGCGCCGTCTCGACCAGCTGGACGAACATCTCAAGACCATGAGGGAGGAAGAACCGTGAAGCCCGTCATCGACCCGAAACTGGACCTCGTGCTCGAGCGCCACACCGACATCTCGCCCGCGCAGGTGTGGAAGGCCTGGACCACGCCCGAGCAGGTCGCGAAGTGGATTGCCCCACGACCCTGGACAACCACCGAGTGCCAGATCGATCTCCGGCCGGGAGGACGGTTCAGCTTCGTGATGCGCTCACCCGAGGGCCAGCTCTACCCGAACGTGTGCTGCTACCTCGAGGTCGTGCCGAACCAGCGCCTGGTATGGACGGACGCGCTCCTTCCGGGCTACCGGCCGGCGCCGGAGCCCTTCTTCACCGCGGTTGTGCTGCTCGAGTCGGACGGGAAGGGAGGCACCAATTACACGGCCATCGCGCTGCACCGCGATGGAGACATCCGCAAGAAGCACGAGGCGATGGGGTTCCACCAGGGATGGGGGCAGGTGTTCGACCAGCTGGTCGAGCACATCAAGGCGATGCGCTGACGCGCTCTCAGGTGCCCGTCGAACGGGGAGATTCGCGATCCTCGGGGCGCTGGGTCCGGCGTCGCTCCACCGGCGGGTGCGACGCCACCTGCTCCTCCACCGCCTCCAGCAGCCGGGAGGGAAGGAACGGCTTCCGCAGCATCGGCACCCGGGGGTCGAAGAGGTGATGGGCCTCGAGGTAGGCCCGCGGGTAACCCGAGATGAAGAGCAGGGGCACCGCGGGGGAGTGCTGCCGTATCCACTCGGCGACCTCCTTGCCGCCGAGCACCGGCATCACCAGGTCGCAGATGACGAGGTCAACCGCGTTGGATTGCGGTTCCAGCAGCCCGATGGCGGCCGCGCCATGGCTGGCCTCGATGACCCGGTAGCCGGCCTCCCTGAGCGTTCGGGACACCAGCTCCCGGACCAGATCCTCGTCGTCCACGACGAGAATCGTTCGGGGCCGGTTCGCGCGGGAATCGGTTGGGGGCAAGGCTCGGCCTTCCAGAGTGGACGTGCTACGGACGTGCTACATAGGTGAAGCCGGCATCGATGACCGTGACCGGCGTCACCCGGGCGCACGCGTCCGCGCAGCGGCGAGCGTATCGCGATAGACGGCGAGGGTCCTCGCGACCGACACGTCGAGCGTGAAGTCGCGCACGAAGCGCTCGCGACCGCTCGCGCCCAGCTTCGCGCGGAGCCCGGGGTCGGTCAGCAGCCGCTCGATCCGATCGCGGAGCTGCGCCACGTCCGCCCTTGGCACCAGGTAGCCGCTCTCCCCGTCGCGCACCGACTCGGCGACACCTCCCACATCCGACGCCACCACCGGTAGCCCGGCCCGCATCGCTTCGAGGATGCTGAGCGGGAACCCCTCCCAGTTGGTGACCAGGAGGGCCACCTGGGCCGCGGCCAGCCGCTGATCCACGTCGTTCCGCTGCCCCAGGAGATGGACCCGCCCGTTCAGCCCCAGCTCGCGTGCAAGCGCCTCCGTTTCCCCCATGAGCGGCCCATCACCGATGAGATCCAGCTCCCACGGGTGCTCCCGGAGCGAGGCAAGGGCGCGGAGCAGGGTGGGGTGGTCCTTCTGTGCGCCGTGGCGCGCCACCATGACGAGCCGCACGGGCGACTGTGTCGGATCGGCCCGGAGCGCCGGGGAGACATCGGGCATGCCGTTGTGCACCGTGACCAGCCGATCCCCCGGTGCAATCCGGGCCTCGAGGCCGAGCCGGCGGTCGTACTCGGACACCGTGATGATGCGGCTCGCCAGCGGTCCCACCAGTCGTTCGACTCCGCGGTAAAGCGCGGCCTCCAGCGGCGGCACCCCGGGGGTGAAGGCCCATCCGTGCACGGTGAAGACCACCGGCACGCGGAGGCGGCGCGCGGCCAGGCGTGCCAGGATCCCGGCCTTGGAGGAGTGTGCGGCGATGAGATCCGGCTGGAGCTCTTCGAGCGCGGCGTGGACTTCCCGCAGGGCACGCAAGTCGTCCAGCGGACGGATCGGGGTGGTGAGATGGCGGAGGACGATGACCGGGATCCCTAGGGTCCGCAGGTCGTCGATGAAGGTTCCGCTCCCACTGGTGATCACGGTCGGCGCATGCCCCTGGGCCGCGACTGCGGTGGCGAGGTCGCGCACGTGGATCTGCGCGCCCCCGATGGGCGAGGCCTTGGTGATGATGTAGACGATTCTCAAGCCTGACGGCCCGCGAGCATCGGTCACGAGACTGAGCACCTGGCGCGGCTCCACCGCGGAGTGAGTGAGGGGTAGCGGTTGCGGGTGCGGGGCAGGCCCGCTGGGGCGACCGGCCGAGAAGTATACCGCGGGGCGGCAGCGCGCGCCCAGCCGGAAGGTGGGTCGTCCAATGATGGACACCCGTCCAGGAACTATACGGAACTTTGTTACAATCTAACATCTTGCGAAGATCCATGTCACGGCTGATCAAGGAGTTGCTATATAGTGATTCTGGCGAAGATTGCCGAAGTGTCCAAGTTCTTCCGATTGATGCGCTTCCGGAAGTTCCGTAAATAGCCTCCAGCCCAAGGGAGGTGTGGCGGACGGGAGGGTTGGGCTCCTCGTGGTACGACCGCAAGGATCCGCTTCAAAATGACGTACACCTACAAGCTTGCGCGCAGATTGGCCATCTCGCGGAAGTTGGGCCTGTCCACCGCCTTCGCGCTGCTCGCCGCCTGCGCGGGGGATTCGACCGCACCGGAGGCACCCGGCGATTCCAGTGCTCCGTCCGCACCCGCTTCACTCACGGCGCCCCTCGGCTTCCGCGTTCTCCCTTCAGCCGTGACCCTCGAGGTCGATCAATCGGTCCGCTTTCGCGGCGAGCTCCGCACGTCCCGAACCGGCCTTCGCATGCCGCCCATGCGGTGGGAGGCCACCGGCGGCACCATCACCAGTGACGGCACCTTCTCGGCTCGCCGACCGGGCACCTACAGAGTGATCGGCCGAAGCCGCATTCATCGCCCGGACACCTCGGTGGTCGTCGTGGTGCCCCGCCAGCCCAAGGTGGAGCGCCTCCAGGTCACCCCGCGTACCCCCGAGATCATCGTGGGCCGGAAGCGCACCTTCACGGCGGTCGGCCGGCTGCCTGACGGGACCCATACCGCGATCCGGGTGAACTGGAGGGCCACCGGCGGCACCATCAGCCCGGCCGGAGTCTACGAGGCGGGGGACAGTGCCGGCACCTATGAAGTCATCGCGCGCAGCCTCCGCGGTGGCCACGCCGATACCATCAAGGTTCAGGTCCGCAAGAGGCCGAAGGAGCGGGAGGCCGTGGCGACCCGCATCGTCCTGCGTCCGTCCACCGCCACGCTTGCGCCGACCTCGAGCCTGCAGTTCGTCGCCTTCGGCCGGACCGAAAGCGGGGACAGCGTCGCCGTGGATGTGACGTTCAAGGCGACCGGCGGCACCATCAGCGAGACCGGACTCTACACCGCCGGGCAGACCACCGGCGCTTTCCACGTCATCGCAACGGCCGACAGGCTGGCGGACACCTCGGCCGTCACGCTGGCATCCACGTCGGGCGGTGACACTCCCGTACCCGAGCCGAGCCCGGAACCGAGCCCGGAACCGGGCCCCGCGCCAACGATCCCGTCGGGCGGTACCACGCTCAACGGCATTCCGTTCGGGCACTTCAAGGAGCCGAAGCCCGGCAGCTACCTCCGCACCGGCGGCTACCTCATCGTCCCGCAGGGACAACTCGACCAGTTGCCTAGCATCAAGACGCGGGGCGGGCAGGTCGTCGTGAACATCGTGGGTGGCGGCAAGTGCGCCCTCGACGCATCCGGACAGTTCCAGATGTCCCTGTGGCAGGCCTGCTGGCGGCTCAACGTCACGGCCCAGAACCGGGCGCGCATCCTGGCCTACGCTGACAGCGGGGTCGTGGTCGGCACCTACCTGATCGACGAGCCCAACCTCGTGCAGCGCTGGGGCACGATCAGCCCGCAGCAGGTCTGCCAGATGGCCCAGTTCGCCCGGGCCGATCTGCCTGGTATCCCGGTGCTGGTGAGAGCAGCCGCAACCTGGCTCGGCACCTGTGAGGCGATCGACGCGTCGTGGTCGCAATACGGAAGTCGGCGCGGTGTGTCGGCCGACGAGTATCGAGACGAGCATATCGCTGCGGCGAAGGCGCGAGGGTATCAGATCGTGTTCTCGCTCAACGCGCTGAATGACGACGGGGCCGGTACGGACATGACCCCGGCCCAGGTCGTGGATTACGGTACGGCCCTCATGGTGCCGGGCGTGTGTGCATTCTTCGTCTGGGAGTACGCCACCACCTGGTCGGAGCGGCCGGAGATCCACGCCGCGCTCGACTCGCTGGGGCGGATCGCCGCCACGCTGCCGCGTCGCGATTGCCGGCGCGGGTGACGGTTACCCGCGTAGCCTGAGTCGCAAGCTGCGGGACGTAGCGAGCCGGTCGAAGCGCCTTCGACCGGCTCGTTCCGTTCTATGCTGCAAGTCCTGAAATGAGTATTTCCTTTGTGGGTCCCCCGCCACACGGCCTGCCGCGGGGGGACCCGGTTGGATAAGTTGCACCTGTGCCCGTCTGCTGGCGGCCACGTAACTCCTGAATGCCAGCCGCTTTCCATAGCCTGGGGGTCAACGCCTCGCCGGGCGGACCTGGCCTGAAAGATGCGCCCCGCGCTTCCCTCATGGCGCCCCGAGGATCGCACTCGATCATGACGGACCTTCGCAGGCTTCGGACCTCGCTCCTCATGGCGACCATTGTCGTCGCCTCGCTCCGCTGCAGCAGCGACAGCACCAATCCTGGTAACCAGCCGGGTTCGGTTGAGGAGGTAAGCGGCAACGGACAGGTCGGGGTCATCAACGAGGCCCTCGCGGAGCCGCTCGTGGTGCAGGTGGAGGACGAGGCGGGGAATCCGCTCGAGGGCGTCACCGTCCAGTGGACCGTCGGCGGCGGCGGCAGCGTGAGTCAGTCGCAGGTCGTCACCGGGGCCGATGGCAGGGCCGCGGTCTCCCGGACGCTCGGCGGGGTCGCGGGTGAGCAGACGACCACCGCCACGGTGGAAGATCTCCCCGCCGTCGTGTTCACCAGCACCGCCGAGGCCGGCTCGATCCCGCAGCTCCTGATCGCCACCCAGCCATCGGCCACCGCGGTGAGCGGGGAGACGCTGACGCAGCAGCCGGTCATCCAGCTGGAGGACGGAACCGGGCAGCCCGGCGGTGCCGGGGTGGCGGTCACGGCCTCGGTGAATGGCGGCACTCTCTCAGGCACCGCCACCGTGGCGAGCGACGAAACCGGCGTGGTGCAGTTCACTGATCTCTCGATCACCGGCCCCGATGGCACCTACACTCTCGTGTTCCAGGCCGACGGCTACGTCGGGATCCAGTCCACCGAGATCGTACTCACCGACACGCCGGTCGAGTCCGGGCGCCTTGTCGTCGTCATCCAGCCGTCGGCCCAAGCGGACAACGGGGAGACGCTGGGGCAGCAGCCTGTGGTCCGCGCCGAGGACGCGGACGGCAACCCGCTCCCGGCGGGCGTTCCCGTCACCGTCGCTGCCCAGGGTATCACCGTGACCGGAACGACGACGGTCGAGAGCGACGGTGAGGGCCTGGCTCACTTCACCGACCTCGCGCTCACTGGGCCCTCGGGCAACTATCGCCTGTCGTTCTCTGCGCCCGATCTCACCGGGGTCGAGTCCAACCAGATCGAGCTCAACACCACGAGCGGGGAAAGCGGCCAGTGGAGCGACGTGCTGGCCTGGCCCATCGTCGCCATCCACACGATGCTGCTGCCCACCGGCAAGGTGCTGGCGATCAATCGGATCCAGACCCCCCAGATCTGGGACCCCGTTACCAACCAGTTCACGACGGTGCCGGCCCCGGCCAATCTCTTCTGCGCTGGGCACGCGCTGCTTCCCGATGGCCGGGTCTTCCTCGCCGGTGGGCACATCGACGACGGCAAGGGGTTGCCCAACGTCACCACGTTCTCGCCGGTGACGGAGCAGTGGACCTCGTTCACGCCGATGCAGCGTGGCCGCTGGTACCCGACGACGACCGTCATGGGGAACGGGGATGTGGTCATCATGGCCGGCCGCGACGAGGACTCCGTCCAAGTCACCATTCCGGAGGTGTGGAGCGACGGCACTCTGCGCCAACTGCCCGGCGCCGACCGGGCGTTCCCGTATTACCCTCGCGCCTTCCTGACGGCGGACGGGCGGGTATACGTTGCGGGGCCCGCTAACGCCACCCGGTTCCTCGACATCTCCGGCAACGGCGCCTGGCTCAACGGTCCGAGCCGCCTCGGCGGAAGCCGGGAGTACGGTTCCGCGGTGATGTACGACGACGGCAAGATCCTCTACGCCGGCGGCAACCGGACGACCAACACCGCCGAGACCATCGACCTGAACGCCAGCTCGGCCCAGTGGCAGTGGACCGGTTCCATGGCCTTCGCCCGGCGGCACCTGAACCTCACCCTGCTCCCGACCGGGGATGTCCTGGCCACCGGAGGGGTGGGGGGCACTACCTTCAACGACGTCTCCGCTGGGGTGCACGCGGCCGAGCTCTGGGATCCCGACACAGGGATTTGGACAACCCTTGCGAGCAGCTCCGTCACCCGGGGCTACCACGCCACCTCGCTGCTCCTGCCGGACGGCCGCGTGCTGCACGCGGGGAGCGGAGAAGGCGCCGGAGCCCCGGACCAGAAGAACGCCCAGATCTTCACGCCGCCCTATCTGCTGCGGGGCTCCCGCCCCGAGGTCACCAGCGCGCCGGATGAAGTGGGGTACGGTGCGACCTTCCGGCTGGAGACGGCGCAGGGCGACGAGATCGTGAAGGTCAGCTTCATCCGGCTGGGGGCGGCCACCCACGCGTTCGATGAGAATCAGCGCTTCCAGTGGCTGACCTTCACCAAGGACGCGACCGGCCTCACCGTGACGGCGCCATCGTCCAGCAACCGCGCGCCGCCGGGTCACTACATGGTGTTCGTCCTGAACGCCGACGATGTCCCGTCGGTGGGCCGGATCGTCCGACTCCACTAGAGGAGACATCATGCCCCGCTCGCGCTCCGGCAGCCTCCTTAGCGGCCGCCTGGTCCTCGCCGCGCTCGTCGCACTGGGTCTCGCCTGCTCCGACGAGCGCTCCGGCGCGGGCCCCGGGACCGCCGATCCGATGCCGCCGGACGCGGGGGTCGGCGCGGATGCTCCTCTCGATCTGAGCTATCTCTGCGGCAATCGCTTTCTGGTGACCAATGCCCGGACGGTTCCGGTGTCGGTCACTTACCGGGTGGCGGGCACTGGTGAGACGGGCGTGGTGGAGGTGGCGGCCGCGCCGCTGGAGGACCCCGCCGTAAGTGAGCAGGAGATCGAGACGCGCACGCGGGGCACCGTCGAGATCCTCCTGGAGGGCCGCCACGTCGTGGCCCGCGCCAACGAGGCGGTGCCGTGCACCCCTCCGCCGGCGCCCTCCGCCGCCCTCGTCGCATCGGCCGCCGAGAGCGGGACCTGGACCGCGCCGACGTCATGGCCGATCGTGGGGGTGCACGTCATTCTGCTTCCCAACGGGAAGGTCCTCGCCGTCGGCCGGAAGGGGAATCCGCAGGTCTGGGATCCCGCATCCGGCTCGTTCAGCGCGGTGCCGAGCCCAACCTGGCTGTTCTGCTCCGGACATGCGCTCCTGCCTGACGGTCGCGTCTTCTTCGCCGGCGGGCACATCAGCGACAACCACGGGCTACCTGACCTCACGCTGTTTTCACCCACCGGCAACAGCTGGGCGACCAGCAGCCGCATGGCCCGGGGGCGCTGGTATCCCACGACCACGGTGATGGGCAACGGCGATGTCGTCATTCTCGCCGGACGGGACCAGGCGGGGGTCGAGGTGGAGATCCCGGAGGTGTGGAGCAACGGCTCGGTGCGCCGTCTGACCGGGGCGCCCCGCACACTGCCGTACTATCCCCGCGCATTCCTCGCGCCCGACGGCCGGCTCTACGTGGCCGGATCCACCCGCCCCACGCGCTTCCTTTCGCTCAGCGGGAGCGGGGCCTGGCAGTCGGGGCCCAGCCGGCTCTTCGGCGCGAGGGAGTACGGCTCCGCCGTGATGTACGATGACGGCAAGATTCTCTACGCCGGCGGCTCGCGCACCACCAGCACCGCCGAAGTGATCGATCTCAACCTGGCCAAGCCGGTCTGGAAGTGGACCGGGAGCATGGCCAACGCCCGGCGACACCTGAACCTCACGGTCCTGCCGACCGGGGAAGTGCTCGCCACCGGCGGCGTGGGCGGCACCGCATTCAATGACCTCACAAAGCCGGTGCGCGCGGCCGAGATCTGGAACCCGGCGAGCGGGCAGTGGACCACCCTCGCGAGCAACTCGATCGTCCGGGGGTATCACGCCACGGCGTTGCTCCTGCCGGACGGCCGTGTGCTCCACGCGGGCAGCGGCGACGGCGCGGGGGCGCCGAACCAGCTGAATGCGGAGGTCTTCTCGCCTCCCTATCTCTCCCGCGGGGCGCGTCCCACCATCAGCAGTGCGCCCACCTCGGTAGCCTACGGCAGCCAGTTCCGGGTCCTGACTCCCCAGGCCGCCGCCATCACCCGTGTCACTCTGATCCGCCTGGGGGCGGCCACCCACGCCTTCGACGAGAATCAGCGATTCCAGTCGTTGTCGTTCACGGCGGACGCCAGCGGGCTCACCGTCAACACCCCAGGGTCCCGGAACCGCACGCCTCCGGGGCATTACATGCTGTTCATCCTGAACGGCAACGACGTCCCTTCGGTCGCCCGGATCATTCGCGTCTCCTAGCGCCCTGCCCCCCTGTGGGGCGCGCGCCACAGGTGAGGCAGGCCCCGGGGGGGCACCCGTCGGACCCCCTAAAAACAGGCCAAGCCATGCCTGTGTGTCGGAGAACACCGAAGCCGCGACCGCTCCGGGGTGATCTTCCGATATGCATGTGGTAGATTGTTTTGCGCGCCCTCGGAGGGGCCGTGCGAATTTTTGCGCGCGGCCCCCTCTGGGGGCATGGATTGTGCAAGCCAGGCGCCGGCAATCCGGTCCTTTACCTTCCATCCTCGGTGAGGTCTATGCGCTACCCGTCGGCAGTTGCACTCCTCGCGGTCGTGGCGTTCGCCCCGCCCGCGTCGGCCCAGACCCCCTCGACGGGAAGCGCCTCGATGCTGACACCGGGGGATTCGGTGCGCGTCGTGGTGTGGCGGAGGCCGGAGTTCAGCGGCGACTTCGTGGTGGCGCCGAACGGGACCATCACCCACCCCCTCTACCGCTCCGTGACCGTCGGTGGCGTGCCGTTTGCCACGGCGGAGGCCAACCTGCGGCGGTTCCTCTCCCGCTTCGAGGAGAATCCCGAGTTCGTGATGGAGCCGCTGGTGCGGGTCGCGGTGTCGGGTGAGGTGGACCGGCCCCACGTCTACGCGCTTCGGCCGGAAACCACCATCGCCGAAGCCGTCGGGGTGGCCGGGGGCGTAACCCGGGAAGGCAATCGGACCCGGGTCCGGATCCTCCGGACCGAGAACAGCGGTCAAGTCCGGGAGCTCGTCGCCGATCTGAACGATCCGAAGACCGGCGCCGGTGGCAGTCCGGTGCTCTCCGGCGACCAGATCGTGGTGGATCGCAAGCGAAACTTCCTGAAGGATATCGTGCTACCGACGCTCGGCGTCATCGGGTCCGTCGCGTCCATTGGTCTCCTCATTGAGCGCGTAGGTCGTTCCAACAACTAGATGCCCATGCCTCCTCAGCCTCCTCATGATCGCCTGCTTCCCGGCAGCTATGAGCCCCCGCTCAGGCCGGTAGAGCCGGGCGAGTCCGCGGGCGCGGTGTCGTTCCGCCAAGCCCTCGCGGTAGTCCGCCGGCGCCTGCAGCTGATTCTCGCGATCACCGCCGTCGGGGCGGCGCTGGGCCTGTTCATCGCCTCCCGCGACCCGACCACCTACCGGGCCTCCGCGATGCTCCGGATGGCCGGCGAGCGCCAGACCATCACCGGTGATGAGGGTGACCAGGCGCCTTCCATTCGCTCGGCCGATCCCATGCTCTCGATCATCGAGCTCCTGCGGAGCCGGGCGGTCGCGGGCGTCGTCGTGGACAGCCTCGGCCTCCAGCTGGTCAGCCTGACCCCGGAGTTCTCGGTCGAGGACCTCGATCAGGTCAAGATGGACCCGCGGGCCGCGGGCGACTCCGTGCTGGTGGCCTTCCGCGAGGACGGAGTGAGCGCCCGCCGCGGCGAGCGCGCCGTCACGGCCACCTACGGGCAGATGGTGAACCTGGGCGTGGTCCAGTTCATCGCCCGCTCGCGCCCCGCGGTGGAGACCGTCACCCTCGGCATCCGTTCCCGCGAGTCGGCCATCGACGCGCTCCTCGTCGGGCTGATGGTGACCCGTCGCGAGATGACGGACGTGATCGATGTGGCCTTCGTCGCCGAGGATCCGCGGAGCGCCCAGCGGGTGGTGAACAGCACCGTCCAGGCGTTCCAGATGCTGAACGTCCAGTGGGCTCGTGAGCGGTCCCGCCGGAAGAGCGAATTTCTCGCCGAGCAGCTCGCCAGGAACGACAGCCTGCTGGAGCGCGCCCAGGCCGAGGTCAGCAATTTCCGGAGCCGGCAGCAGCTCGCCAGCTCGCGCGACAAGCTGGCCGCCGACCAGGCCGCCCTGCTCCAGCTCGACGGCCAGCGCGCCCAGCTCGACGCCGACCGGCAAACCTTCAGCGCGCTGCTCGGACAGCTGAAATCGAACGACGACGCCTCGCGGGAACAGGCGCTCCGGGCGCTGGCCACGTCCCCCGCGATGGCCGACAACCCGAACATCGGCGGCCTCTACCAGCAGCTTCTCAAGTACCAGCTCCGCATCGACTCGATGACGACCGGTCCCTGGCGCGCGTCGGCGAGCAATCCGGACCTGATCCAGCTCCGATCACTGACCCGTAACACCCAGGACCAGCTGATCCAGGCGGTGCAGGGTCACATGGGCGCGATCGAAGCCCGGTCCAAGGCCCTCGGCGCCCTGCGGGCCCAGACCGGCGCGTCGATGGCGATCCTCCCGGCCATGGCGGAGGAGGAGATGCGGCTCACCCGCCGGGTCGAAGCGCTCGCGAACATGGGCGACAACATCCGGATGGACTACCAGCGGGCCCGGATGGCGGAGGCGGTGGAGGCGGGCGACATCGACGTGGTCGCGCTGGCGCCGCTGCCCTCCACGCCGCTGCTGAACAGCGCCGCGCTGAAAGTGGCGCTGGGCCTGATCCTCGGGCTCGCCCTGGGCCTGGTCATCGCCTACATCCTCGAGGCCCTCAACACGGCCGTGCGCCGGCCCGAGGACCTCGAAGCGGTGCTCCACGTGCCCGGTCTCGCGGTGATCCCCCGGATCACCGACGGCTCACGGAGCGCGCAGTCCCACTTCCGGCGGCTCCTCGGCTCGGGGAAGAAGAGCCCCGAGCAGCCGGTGGGCTCGCCGATGACAGGGACCCAGACCTTCTCCATCGGTATCGAGGCCTTCCGGAACCTTCGCACCGGCCTCATCTGGTCGGACGGCGGCGAGGCGCTTCGCACGCTGGTGGTGACCAGCGCCGCGCCGGGTGAAGGCAAGACCATGACCGCGGCCAACCTGGCGGTCACCCTGGCTTACGACGGCCTGCGGGTGCTGCTGGTGGACTGCGACATCCGCCGTCCCCGGATCCACGGCCTCTTCCAGCTCCCGCGCGCCCCCGGGCTGATGGAGCTGCTCCGCGCGTCCAGCGACCCGGACGCGCCCCAGCCTCGGGCCATCCGGGAGACTCCGATCGCACGGCTCTCGGTGCTGACCTGCGGCGCGCTGCCGGTGAACGCGGCCAACCTGCTCAGCGGCACCCGGATGCGGATCCTGCTCCGCGAGCTCCAGGAGCAGTTCGACATCATCGTGCTCGATACGCCGCCGGTGCTCGCCACCGCGGACGCCTGCATCGTCGCCTCGCTGACCGACGGCGTGCTGCTCGTGGTGCGGGCCGGCACTACGGACAAGAACGCGGCCCAGCGGGCCTACCAGCAGCTCTCCAACGTGGGGGCGCGGGTCGTGGGCACGGTGCTCAACGATCCGGGTGGGGAAGTCGCCAAGGAAGGCGATTACTACTACCCGTACGACTACGCAGCGCAGGAGCAGTGATCCGCTTCCCGCGATCGCCTGCGGCCGACCGCGGAGGGGGAAAGTTCGGTGAAGTTCATCAGGCGCCCGGCGACAAGGCCGCTCGATGCCGTTGCCGCCCGGGCGCCCCGCGTATAGGGAGCCCCGCGCATAGGGCGCTCCGCGTATAAACCCGAAGGGGGACATCAGACCAGGATGTCGTCGACCATCGCCACTCAGGAACCGCTCATCGCCGCGAGCCCGCTGGCCGCGCAGCGCATGAACATCGTGATCGTGGGCCACGTGGACCATGGGAAGAGCACGGTCATCGGCCGGCTGCTCGCCGACACCCATTCGCTGCCCGAAGGCAAGCTGGAGCAGGTCCGGAGGCAGTGCG
>JBKPGZ010000154.1:0-5746 GCA_046729675.1 Gemmatimonadota bacterium
CCCAAGGACACCGCCGCGTTCGAGAAGTACTACGCCGAGACCCACGTCCCACTGGTCGGCGCGAACCAGCAGGAGGTCGGCTTCACCAAGGCGGAGCTGACCAGGTTCGCGTCCAATGTCGACGGCTCGGCGCCGGCGCTCTACCGGCAGGCGGAACTCTACTTCCCCTCCATGGACGCGCTTAAGAAGGGCACCGCGACCCCGGGGTTCAAGAAGGTCGTGGGCGACCTGGGCAATTTCGCGACCGGAGGGCTCGACGCTCTGGTGGCCGTGGAGACCAGGTAGCGCGTGCAGATCGTCGTCCTCGCCTCCCGGCAGGGCTGGCACACAAGGGAGCTGACGCGCGCGATCGCGTCGCGCGGCCACACGGGGACGATCGTGCCCTACGAGGGGCTCACCGCGTCGGTCGGCAGCCGCCCCGGTCTCCGGAGCGGCCCGGCCGAGCTGGACCGCGCCGACGCGGTGCTCGCCCGCATCATCCCGTCGGGCTCGCTGGAGCAGATCATCTTCCGGGTGGACGCGCTGCACCGCCTGGAGGAGCGCGGGGTGCGGCTCATGAACTCACCCCGCGCGATCGAGCGCACGGTGGACAAGTTCTGGACCTCCTGTCTGCTGGAGCAGTGCGGCATTCCCACGCCCGATACGGTGGTCTGCGAGAGTCCCGAGGAAGCGATGGGCGCCTTTCGCGAGCTGGGTGACGTGATCGTAAAGCCGCTGTTCGGCTCCATGGGGCTCGGGATGGTACGGGTGGCGGACGAGGAGATGGCCTACCGGGTCTTCCGCACGGTGGAGACGATCCGCGGCGTGTACTACCTCCAGCGCACGGTCGACCACGAGGGCCGCGACTATCGGGTCTTCGTGGTCGGCGGCCGGGTGCTCGGCGCCATCGAGCGGCGGTCCGACGGGTGGCGCACCAATATCGCCCGCGGAGGACAGGCGCTGGCCGCCCGCCTGCCCGATGCGTGGGCCGCGCTGGCGGTGCGGGCCGCGGCGGCGGTCGGCGCGGAATACGCCGGAGTGGATCTGCTGCCGGGTAGGGATGGAACCACGTACGTTCTCGAGGTCAACGGGATCCCGGGTTGGCAGGGGCTCCAGGAAGCGACCGGCATCGACGTCGCGGGCGCGCTGGTGGACCAACTGGCCCGGCGGGGGCCGTGACCGGCGAGGAGATCGCCGCGGCGGCGCAGCTCGCCTGCCTGCTGGAGGTGAGCGCGCCCAAACCGGGCAATGTCTCGCCCGAGCGCCACTTCCACGACACGCGGTACGAGGACTTTCTGGCCAGCGGCGTGGCGATCGGACCGGCGCTGGCCCGGGCCGGCGAGCGGCCGCTGGGCTTCACCATCCGCGCGGCGGTCGAGGCCACCGCGCGCTGGACCCGCTCGAACACCAATCTCGGCATCGTGCTGCTTCTGGCTCCGCTCGCCCGGGCCGCGGCCCGCCCGGGCGGCGACCTGCGGGCTCGCCTCGCGGCCGTGCTGGAGGAAACCACCGTGGCGGACGCGGCCGACGCCTACGCCGCCATCCGCCGCGCGCGGCCCGGTGGGCTCGGCGCCGCCAGCGCCCAGGACGTCTCCGCCGCTCCCACGGTGACGCTGCGCCAGGCGATGGCGCTGGCAGCCGAGCGCGACGCGATCGCACGGGAGTACACCAACGATTTCAGGCTCACCTTCGAGGTGGGCGCTCCGGCGCTGGCCGACGCCCGCCGACGCGGCCTCAGCTGGTCCGACGCGACGGTGGAATGCTTCCTCGCGCTGCTCGCCGCGGTACCCGACACCCACGTGGCGCGGAAACTGGGCCGCGCGGAGGCGGAGCGGCTCTCGGCCCGCGCTCGCGAGGTGGCGGCGGCCGGCGGCACCGCAAGCGCGGAGGGGCGAGCGGCGCTTGCGGCCTTCGATGCCGAGCTGCGCGACGCGCGGAATACGCGCAACCCCGGCACCACGGCCGATCTGACCTGCGCCGCGTTGTTCGTCGTTATACTTGAGGGTGGCTGGAACCGCTGACGAGAGGTGTTCCGTGTCGAGCAGCTTTCGCGTGCAGGTGAGCAAGGACTACCTGGTGTTCGCCTCCGCGCACTTCATCACCTTCCGCGGCCACCAGTGTGAGACGCTCCACGGGCACAACTACCGGGTCGGCGTGGCGGTCGAAGGCACGGTCGAGCCGGAGACGCTGTTCGTGCTCGACTTCAGCGTGCTGAAACAGATCACCCGCAAGCTGGTGGACGAGATCGACCACAAGGTCCTGCTGCCGCAGCACAACCCGAAGCTGGCCTTCCGCGAGGAAAACGGCCGGGTCGCGGTGGACTACTTCGGCGAGCCGACCTACGTCTTCCCGCGCGCCGACTGCGCGATGCTCCCCATCCCCAACACCACCGCCGAGATGCTGGCCCAGTATCTGGGCAGCCGGGTGCGCGACGAGCTGGCCCGCTCGGGCTACCGGCACCTCACGTTGCTGGAGATGGAGGTGGAGGAAAACTACGGGCAGTCGGCCACCTGGCGCGAGGCGCTGGCGCTGGACTGACCGATCCGGCCGGTATGGAGCGCGGTGGCTACCAGGGCCCCATCGCACCCCGCCTCGGCAAGTCGCGTCAGGTCCTCAGGACCCGCTACGCCACCGCCCGCCAGCAGCCGGAGGCTCGGGAAACGGCGGCGGAGCCGACGCAGCAGCTCGAGATCCACTCCCCGGCCCGTCCCTACCCTTCCCACATCCAGCACGAGCATCGTCTCCAAGCCGGCGTCCACGGCGCGGGAGGCCAGCTCGTCTGGCTCAAGCCGGCCGGCGTCGGTCGCCGCCGCCTCCGGTGAGAGCACCGGACGGCCGAGCCGGAGATCCAGGCTGAAGACGACGACGCCGGGAGCCGCGGCGGCGACGGCGGCGCCCAGGAGATCGAGGTTGGGAAGGGTCTCCAGTCCGATCACCACAGCGGCCGCGCCCACCGCCAGCACATCTTTGACCTCGTCCGGGCTGTGGGCCCCCGCGTCCACCAGCAGACCGCAGGGGCCCGCGCCGCGGGCCAGCCCCCGCAGAAGGTCGTACTGGAGCTTCCCGCCCTGGATCGCGTCGAGGTCGGCGACGTAGCACTCGCGCGCGCCCAGTGCATCGCGATAGGCTTGCACCAGGGCGAGGGGGTCGCCCTCGCGCCCGGGGATCAGCACCGACTCGAGCGGCGGGTAGAGGGCACGGTCTCCCGCCCTCGCGTGGACCGCCTGCCCCTGGGCCAGATCGATCACGGGAATGAGCCGCATGACCCATTCTACCACAGCCATCGTCGGATGGGACATCGGGGGGGTGAACACCAAGGCTGCCGTCGTGGAGCACGAGTCCGACGGCCGTTCGGCGGTGCGCGCGATCTCGGAGCCGCTCGAGATGGAGCGGGACTCGGTGCTGCTCGTCCCGACGCTACGACGGCTCGCCGCCGCGCTGGGCACGGCACCCGTGGCTCACGCCGTTACGATGACGGCGGAGCTGTCCCAGGCGTTCCGCACCAAACGCGAGGGCGTCGGCTTCGTGCTCGATGCGTTGGGCGAGGCGCTCCCCGGTCAGCCGGTGAAGGTGTACGCCGTGGACGGGCGGTTTCTCGATCCGGCGGAAGCCCGAGAGCGACCCTTGGAGGTCGCAGCGGCCAACTGGGCGGCGACGGCGCGATTCGTCGGCCGGGAGCTGGTGGACGGTCTGCTGGTGGACATCGGGACCACCTCCACCGACATCATTCCGATCACCGGCGGAGAGCCGGCCGCCGTGGGTCGCACCGACCCGGAACGCCTGTTAAGCGGCGAGCTGGTCTACACCGGCGCGCTGCGCACGCCGGTCGAGGCCGTTGCCCGGACGGTGCCGCTCTGGGGAGGCCACTGTCCCCTCGCCGCGGAGCGGTTCGCCCTGATGGGTGATGTGTATCTCTGGGTCGGCGCCCTCGACTCGGCCGATTACAGCGTGACGCCGCCGGACGGCCGGCCCGCGACCCGCGAATTCGCCGGTGAGCGGCTCGCGCGGGCGGTCTGCGCCGATGCGGAGATGCTGGACGAGGAGGCGGTCGGCACGATCGCGCGGGCCCTGGCGGAAGCGCAGCTGGAGACGGTGATCGCGGGCATGCGGCGGGTGCTGGCGCGGCACCCGCGGCTCGGCACGGCCGTGGTGGCCGGCTTGGGCGACTTCATCGCGGCCGAGGCCGTCCGCCGGATGGGGCTGGAGCTGATTCCGCTGGCCGAGCGACTGGGCGACGCTGCGAGAACGGCACCGGCCGCCGCGGTGGCCTGGCTGCTGGCCGAGAGCACCGTCAAGGCATGAGACCCAGCGTGGTGAAAGTCGGCGGCGGTCTGCACGGCGCCGTGGGCGCTCTGGAGCGGGTGTGCGAAGCTGTCGGCGTGCTCGGCCGGCGCGAGCCGCTCGTGGTCGTGCCCGGAGGAGGGCCCCTGGCCGACGCCGTGCGGGAGCTGGATCGCGAGGTGGGACTCTCGCCGGACGCGGCCCACTGGATGGCCATCCTCGCCATGGACCAGTATGCGCACCTGCTCTCCGAGCGGATCCCGGGGGGACGACTGGTGGAGGAGCCGGGCGCCATCGCGGCCGTCCTCGCGGCCGGCGAGATCGCTGTCCTGGCGCCGACGCGCTGGCTTCGAGTGGCTGATACGCTGCCGCACAGCTGGGACGCCACCAGCGACACCGTCGCCGCGTTCGTCGCGGGTGCGCTCGACGCTGCGCGGCTGGTCCTGGTCAAGCCGGCGGAGGTCGGAGAGGAAGGGGTGGACGGGTGCTTCGCTACGGTGGTGCCGGCGGGACTGGAGGTGAGGATCGTGGGGTGGGAGCGGTTCGTGGAGGAGGCGCTGTCACCCTGACAGGGGGGCGTTCAAGACTACGGCGCGTTGCCCCCGCGCTCCGGCGCGCCGGCTCGGGCGGTTGGCCTTCCGATCCCGCAGCAGCTCCGCCATCGCCTCCCCCGGCAGCGGCCGGCTGAAGTAGTAGCCCTGCATCTGGTCGCATCCCTGACTCCGCAGCTGATCCACCTGCTCCTCCGTTTCGACCCCTTCCGCCGTGACGGTGAGGCCCAGCGCGTGTCCCAGCGCGATGATCGCGGTGCAGATCGCGGCGTCACCCGGGTCGCTGGTGATGTCGCGGATGAAGGCGCGGTCGATCTTCAGCGTGTCCAGCGGGAAGTGCTTCAGATAGCTGAAGGATGAGTACCCCGTTCCGAAGTCGTCCACCGACAGGTGCAGACCCATGGAGCGCAGCGCGTGCAGCGTGTCGGTGCCCTCCTTCTGGTGATTCACCAGGCCCGTCTCGGTCAGCTCCAGTCCCAGCCAGCGGGCCTCCAGGCCGGTCTCCCGGAGCGTACGCCCCACGCTCTCGATCAGCCCCCGGGTGAGCTGGGGACCCGACAAGTTGACGACGACGCGGATCGGCCACAGTCCGGCGCGCTGCCACTCGAGGTTCTGGGCACACGCCCGGCGCATCACCCATTCGCCGATCGGCACGATCAGCCCGTTCTCCTCCGCCAGCGGAATGAACTCCGAGGGCAGAAGGAGGCCGAGATCGGGATGGCGCCACCGCACCAGCGCCTCAGCCGCCACCGGCGCCCCGCTCTCGGTGTCAATGATCGGCTGGTAGTGGACCTCGAACTCCTCACGCTCGAGGGCCCGGCGGAGCGAATTTTCCAGCGTCAGGCGCTGCAGCGCGGTGGCGTTCATCGACCGGGAGTAGGTCTGATAGCTGCCGCCGCCCTGCTCTTTCGCCTGATACATCGCGGTATCGGCGT
>JBKPGZ010000155.1:0-16194 GCA_046729675.1 Gemmatimonadota bacterium
GGCACCAGCTACGCGGGCGAGATCAAGAAGTCGGTCTTCACGGTGATGAACTACCTGCTCCCCGTCCAGGGCGTGATGCCGATGCACTGCTCGGCCAACGTCGGCGCCGCGGGCGACACCGCGATCTTCTTCGGGCTCTCCGGCACCGGCAAGACGACGCTTTCGGCCGACCCGACCCGCCAGCTCATCGGCGACGACGAGCACGGCTGGAGCGACCGCGGCGTATTCAATTTCGAGGGCGGGTGTTACGCCAAGGTGATCCGGCTTCGCGCCGACTCCGAGCCGGAGATCTACACGGCAACCCAGATGTTCGGGACGGTGCTCGAGAACGTGGTGATCGATTCCACCAGCCGGACCGCGGATTTCGACGCCGACAGCCTCACCGAGAACACCCGCGCCTGCTACCCCATCCACTACATCCCCAACCATCTGCCAAGCGGCGCAGGCACGCACCCGCGGAACATCGTCTTCCTCACCGCGGACGCCTTCGGCGTCATGCCGCCGATCGCGCGGCTCACGGCCGAGCAGGCGATGTATCACTTCCTCTCGGGCTACACGGCGAAGGTGGCGGGCACCGAGCGCGGCGTCACCGAGCCTTCGGCCACCTTCTCGGCCTGCTTCGGCGCGCCGTTCCTGCCGCTCCATCCCGGGGTGTACGCCCGGATGCTGGGCGAGAAGATCGCGCGGCACGGGGCCAAGGTGTGGATGGTGAACACAGGCTGGACCGGCGGCCCCTACGGCACCGGCTCCCGGATGAAGCTGGCTCACACCCGCGCGATGGTGCGGGCCGCCCTCTCGGGCGCGCTCGACAGCGCGCGCTTCGTGCGCGACCCGGTGTTCGGGTTCGAGGTCCCCACCGCAGTGCCCGACGTCCCCGGCAACGTGCTCGTTCCCCGCGACACCTGGGCCGATCCGGCAGCCTACGACGCGCAGGCGCGCAAGTTGTCCACGATGTTCCGGGAGAACTTCGAGCACTACCGGGCCCAGGTGCCCGAGGCCGTGGCGGCGGCAGGCCCCACATTGTGACCCAGGGTCGGCGCGGCGGGGGAGGGGCAGCGCGGCGGGGGAAGGCGTCGCACGCCGACATCGAGATCATCCGCGATCCACTGTGGGACAACATCCGGCTCGATCGACCGGCGCTGCTCGCATTGGACACCCCCACAGTCCAGCGGCTCCGCTACGTCCGGCAGGTCGGGCACGCATTCCTGGTCTATCCCGGTGCGACCCACACCCGATTCGAGCACGCCCTCGGCGCCTACCACCTGACCAAGCAGGCCCTGGCCGCGCTGGAGGAGCGAGGCGAGCTGGGGCCCGTGGCGGCGGAAGACCGGCTGGCGGTGCGGCTGGCGGCGCTGCTGCACGACGTGGGGCACTATCCCTTCTCCCACGCGCTGGAGGAGGCGGGGTTCCCCTCGCACGAACAGCTGGGGATCGCGAAGCTGTCCCGGGGCGAGCTGGGCGACCGGCTGGTGGAGATCGGCGGTCCTGCCTTCACCGACGTGGTCGGGCGGCTGATCGGTGGGGAGAGCGAGAGCCCGCTCCAGGGACTGATCTCCGGCTCGCTCGACCTCGACAAGATCGACTACCTGAGCCGCGACGCCCGGATGTGCGGCGTCCCCTACGGCACGGTGGACGTGGACCGGCTGCTCTCCACGCTCACGCTGGTCGAGACCGGGACCGGGCGGTACGAGGTCGGGGTGCAGGAGAAGGGCGTGAGCGCGCTGGAGTCGCTGCTCTTCGCCAAGTATCAGATGTACCGCAACGTCTATTGGCACCACGCGGTGCGCTCGGCCACCTGCATGTTCAAGCGCGCCGTGCGGCAGGCGGTGCGGCGGGGCGAGGTCACGATGGAGGCGGTCGCCGAGGCCACCGACGATGGGCTGATGGAGCTGCTCATCAGCCGCGACCCGCGAAGCCTGGCCGCCGCGATCCGGGCCCGCCGGCTCTTCAAGCGCGCTCTCGACCTGCCAGCCAGCGACGTCCCCGCCGAGGTGCAGCCCTGGGTGACGGAGGATCCGTCCCTGCTGGAGCGGGTGGAGGACTCCGTCGCGGCGCGGGTCGGCCTGGAGCCGGGGGAGCTGCTGCTCGACTTCCCGGCGCGGTCGTCGATGCTGGGCGTGGACCTGCCGCTCCGTACCCGGGGCGGTACGATCGAGCGGCTCACCGACGCCGGCCGCGCCGGCCAGCTCGGGCTGCCCCGGGTCGCGGACGAGCTCTACCGCAGCGCGCGGCGGCTCCGCGTGTTCGTCGCACGCATGCCCGCCCGGTCGCTGGAAGGGCTCTTGGAGCTGCTGACCTGGCCCGCAGAGGAGATCACCCGCCGGATGGCGGACGAAGTTTCACTGGTTTGACGAGGATGACGCGATGATTTCACGGCGCTCGTTCCTGGCGCAAACGGCGGCGCTGGGCGCCTCGCTGGCGGGTGGCAAGTCGGTCTGGGCCGCGGCCGCGGCCGCCGACCCCAGGACAATGACCATCTACATGAGCCCCACCTGCGGCTGCTGCGCCAAGTGGGTGGACCACGTGAAGGCGGCAGGGTTCACGACTGTGGTGCACGAGGACGAGGACATGGAGACGGTCAAGGACAGTCTCGGCGTCCCGAAGGACCTCCGCTCCTGCCACACGGCGCAGGTCGAGAAGTACTTGATCGAGGGGCATGTGCCGGCGGAGGACATCAAGGCCCTGCTGGCCAAGAAGCCGGCGGCCGCGGGACTGGCGGCACCCGGCATGCCGGCCAGCTCGCCTGGCATGGCGGTGCCGGGGCAGCCGCACGAGGCGTACGACGTGCTGCTCTTCCGGCGCGACGGGAGCTCGGAGGTGTACGCCAAGCACTAGAGTCAGATGTCACCCTGAGCCCTTCACTTCGTTCAGGGTGACATTGCTCCCCTCCCTACCGCCTCGCCCGCAGCACCATCGCCCCCGTCATCACCAGCGCCAGACCGACCGCCGCCGCCGCGGCCGGGCTCCGTCTCGGGGGCGGCGCGTAAATGTCCGCCACCTCCACCTGCGGCCGCTCGACGTACCTGCCCCTCGGCGGGATCGCCAGGCGGTCGAAGTTCCGGGCCAGGTCCCGCAGAGCCCTCCGCATGGCCAGCCCCTTCATCGGCGGCCCGTGTCCCGTGGCCGCCAGCTCCGGCTCCAGCGCCGAGAGCAGCTCGACCGACTCCCACGAGGAGCCCCAGTCGGGGGTGTTGTACGCCGGCGGTCCGTGGATCTCGGGCCGGTTGGTGAGCGAGGCGGTGAGCGACTCCTGCTTCGTGGTGACGAACGCGTCACCCGCGATCAGTGCCCGGTCCTCTTCCCGGAACAGCGAGACGTGCCCCGGCGTATGGCCTGGAGTATGGACCCAGCGCCAGCCCGGCATCGCGGGCACCGTGCCGTCTCTCGGCAGCATGCGCATTCGCGGTCGGAAATCGAACGGCCCCCGGGGAAAGAGCGGCGAGAGGGCGGCGATGCCTCCGCCCCCGACCCGAGGCTCGGGCGGAGGATAGGCGGCCTGGCCGGTCAGATACGGCAGCTCGAGCTCGTGAGCGTAGATCGGCGGATTCCAGCGCTTCGCCAGTCTACCCAGGGTGCCCACGTGGTCGAAGTGACCGTGGGTAAGCACGATCGCGCGCGGGCGCGCCCCGCGGCCGAAACGGCGCGCCGCCGCCCGGGCAATGGAGCGGGCGAAACCCGGCACTCCCGCATCCACCAGGACCCAGCCGCGGTCGCCTGCGCCCGGCCGGCCGGAGAAGTAGCAGTTGACGATCGCCGTATGCAGGGAGGCCAGCCCGGGAGCGATCTCGACGATGTTCATGGCACCCTCCTCTCTCCGCCCGCCGAAGCTAGGCCAGCGGTCCGCGCCCGAGTGTGCCCCGGCTCACACGCGGTGGGGCTTGCGCCCTGCATGAGGTAAAGTTTGGGTTCCGACACACCTGAGGAGCGTGAATGACCGCGAAGACGGACGCGGCTCGGCTGGCGACCTGGCGGCCCGACCTGCGGCCCCACTTCGAGCGCCTGAACCGCGAGTGGATCGAGCGCTGGTTCGTCGTGGAAGAGGAGGACCGGAAGGTGTTCGCCGACCCCGGCGGCCGGATCGTCGAGCCGGGCGGGCAGATCTTCTTCGTAGTGGATGAGGCCGGCGTGCGGGGCACCTGCGCCGTGATCCGCCATGACGGCGAGACCTTCGAGCTGGCGAAGATGGCGGTCGAGCCCTCGGCGCAGGGCCGAGGCTACGGCGATCGGCTGGTGGAAGCGGCCGTCGGGTTCGCGCGCGACGCCGGAGCCCGGCGACTGATGCTGGTCTCGAACAGCCGGCTGGGGCCCGCGATCAACCTCTATCGCAAGCACGGCTTCCGGGACGTACCGCTGGATCCTGCAAACGGATACACGAGGGCGGACATCCAACTGGAGCTGAGTTTCTAACCCCAGCCACCACCCCATTTACCACAGAGCCACAGAGGCCACAGAGGGACACGGAGCCCCGCTACTCACAACCCAAGGATTTTTTGGGTGTGTGAGGGGTGGCTCCGTACATCTCTGTGGCCTCGCTGGCTCTGTGGTGAAGGTGTGGCGGGGAGGGGCACCGCTGGATGGGGGGCGGGCCGGAACCTACTTCGCGCCTCCCGCTGCCGCCGGCACAGCTGGCGTCTCACCGGTGTTGCTGTCCACCGATTCGATCCGGATCACGATCGCCGTGATGTTGTCCAGGCCGCCGCGACGGTTGGCCTCGGTGACCATTCGGTCCACCCAGTGCTGGGGGCCGCCATCCGAGCTGAGGATCCGCACCAGGTGCTCGTCCTCCAGCATCCCCGTGAGCCCGTCGGACGCGATGAGCAGGATGTCTCCCTGCTCCAGGTTGCCGAAGTAGATGTCGGGAACCACGTCGCCGCTGGCGCCCACGCAGCGGGTGATCACGTTGCTGTAGGGGTGTACCCGGGCCTGGTCGGGCGTGAGCAGGCCGGCGTCCACCTGCTCCTGGACGTAGGAGTGGTCCTTGGTGAGCTGGAGTAGCTGGCCGTTCCGGAGGAGGTACGCCCGGCTGTCGCCGACCTGTCCGATCAGATACCGGCCCTTCATGAGGACCAGCACCGTCGCCGTGGTTCCCATGCCCCGCTTGTCGTGCTCCGAGAGGGTCCGCTCGAAGATGGCATCGTTCGCGGCCCTGATCGCGGCTCTCACCCGATCGCTCGCCTCGGCGTCGCTCAGGCCGCGAAGCGAGCCGATCTCGGACGAGGTGATCCGCACCGCCATCTCGCTCGCCACTTCGCCGGCCGCGTGCCCACCCATGCCGTCGGCCACGATGAACACGCCGCGGTCGGCGAGCATGAGGTAGTTGTCTTCATTGCCCGAGCGGACGATGCCGACGTCGGTTCGAGCGGCACAGGTGAAGTGCAACGGATCCCCGTCAGCTCGAGGTCAGGAACAGGTATGCGATCACGATCGCCGCGACCAGGAGCAGGGCGATCAGCCACGTGGGCGTCCCGCTGGGCTTCGGCGCCGCGGCGCGGATGGGCCGGCGCGCAGCCGGACGCGGCTGGTCAGCCGGACGCGGCTGGTCAACCGGACGCGGCTCCTCCGCAGGCGCCATGGGGCTCGCTTCGCCTGCCTCCCGCCGAGCGCCGGGCTGGGGCTCGTCGTGCGGCTCGAACAGCGCGGACACGTCGCCGAACCGCAGCGTCGTGCCGGGGGTCAGCGCCGTCTCCCCGGTGACCGGCTCACCCTCGACGTAGGTGCCGTTGGTGGAGCCCAGGTCGCTCAGGACCCACAGGTCGTCCTTGCGCTGGAGCCTGGCGTGAGTGGTGCTGACGCTGGGGTCCGCGATTACCAGGTCGTTGTAGTCGGCCCGGCCGATGTTGACCGCCGGCACCGTGATGGGCAGCCGCCGGCCGCGCAGCGCGCCGCTCCGCACCAGCAGAGAGGCCAGGGGCGTCCCGACCGCGGCCACGGGCGGCGATTCGCGAGGCGGGATGGGCGGAATGGGAAGCGGGACCCCGTGCATCGTGTCGGACAAGCGCGCGCTGGCACCGGTCGGGGTGTGCAGCGGCCCTTCGGGCGGCATCGGGCGGGGCCCCGAGACCGAGTGGGCGGGAGCACTGTCGGCGTAGAACCGGAACTCGTCGGTGCCGATCCGGATGACGTCCGCGCGCGCCAGCACGTGCTGCTTGCCGATCCGCCGGCCGTTCACGTAGGTCCCGTTCACGCTGAGGTCTTCCAGGACGTACCCCTCGGGGGTCGCCCGGATCTCCGCGTGACGTCGGGAGACGTCGCCCCCCAGGACCACCACATCCGAGGCCGCGTCCCGGCCGAACACCAGCGGCTCGGACTTGACCGAGTACTCCCGCCCGTCAGTGAGACAGACGACCCGGCCACCACTGGGGCCGGGTGACGGCTTGGCTGGGATGGAGGGAAGGTCGGCGAAGGCCCCGGAATCGAAGAGCTGGGTACTGCCCGCCCGCTGTGGGTCTACGGCGAGGATTTCGTGGTCGAAGATCTGGATCTTGTCGCCGTGGAGGACGGGGGTGGGGTCGGTGCCCAGCCGGACCCCGTTGATGGATACCTCCGCATCGGCGGCCACGGTCCGGATCGCCGCCGACCCTTCGGCGGTTCCCTGGACGACGGCGTGATGTGGCCGCACGCCCTCGCCTTCGAGGACGATGGAACACCAGGGGGCGGAGCCTATGACTGTATCTCCGGCGGCGATGGGGATCCGTCGGCCGCCGACCTCAAGCTGCATCATTGCGTTGGTCCCAGTGCTTGAACCGAGTGCCAAACGTACCCCGTGCTCCGGGGGCAGGCAAGCAAATTTGTCATCCGGAGGCACCCAGCCTCACGCGATCTTCCGCACTTCCTGCCCCCGCAGTTGGAGCTGGTAGAGCCGCTCGTACAGCCCGCCGGCCGCCAGCAGCTCCCGGTGAGTGCCCCGCTCCCGGATCTCTCCATGGTGCATCACCAGGATCTCGTCCGCATGCAGGATGGTACTGAGGCGGTGAGCCACGACCAGGCTGGTCCGGCCCGCCATCAACTCCGCGATCGCCCGTTGGATCTGGGCCTCCGCCTCCGCGTCCACCGAGCTGGTGGCCTCGTCGAGCACCAGGATCCTGGGGTCGAGGGCGAGCGCCCGGGCGAAGCTCAGCAGCTGGCGCTCCCCCACGCTCAGGTTCCGCCCCCGCTCGCCGAGCCGGTGGCCGTAGCCCGACGGCAGGCGCTCGATGAACCGGTCGGCGCCCACCCGCTCCGCCGCGCGCCTCGCGGCATCCGCCGTGATCGGCGCGCCGAGGGTCAGGTTGTGCAGGATGTCGCCGGTGAACAGGAAGAGGTCCTGCTGCACGAAGCCGATCGCCGAGCGCAGGTGCGCCGTGGAGAGCTCCCGAATGTCCACACCGTCCACCGTGATCCGGCCCCGGTCCGGGTCGTAGAACCTGAGCAGCAGGTTCACCACCGTGGTCTTCCCCGCCCCGGTATGGCCGACGAGGGCCACCGTCTTTCCCGGGGACGCCACGAAGGAGACATCCCGGAGCACCCAGGGCCCGTCGGCCGAATACCGGAACCACACCCCCTCGAACCGGACCTCGCCCCGGAGGGGCCGCGGGAGCGGCCGCGGGCTCACCGGCTCGGGCACGACGACGGGCTCGTCCAGCAGGGCGAAGACCCGCTCGGAGGAAGCCATCGCGCTCTGCAGCAGATTGAACTTCTCGGAGAGGTCCTGCAGGGGCTGGAAGAACCTGCGGGTGTACTGGATGAACGCCGCCAGGATGCCCACGGTCAGGGTCCCGTCCAGCACCCTGAGACCGCCGTACCACAGGAGGAGCGCCATCGCCACCGCGGTCAGCACCTCGACCACGGGGAAGAAAATTGCGTAGATCGTGATGGAGCGAAGGTGCGCCGCCAGGTGATCCCGGTTCAGCTCGGCGAACCGTTCGGCGGAAGCCCCCTCCCGCCCGAAGAGCTGTACCACCCGCATCCCCGAGAGCCGCTCCTGGAGGTACGCGTTCAGTCGGGCCAGCCGGTAGCGGATGTCGCGGAACGCGTCGCGCACGCTCCGGCGGAAGATCGCGGCGGTGAGCCAGACCAGCGGGATGACCGAGAAGGTGACCAGCGCGAGCTTCACGTCGATCACCAGCATCATGGCCATGATGGCCACCAGAGTGAACACGTCCCCGAAGATCGTCACCACACCCGAGGAGAACAGCTCGTTCAGCGTCTCCACGTCGGAGGTGACCCGGGTCATGAGCCGCCCGACCGGGTTCCGGTCGAAGTAGGTCACGCTGAGTCGCTGGAGATGGGCGAAGATCTCCATCCGTAGATCGTACATCACCCGCTGCCCCACGAACGTGGTCAGCAGCAGGCCGCCGTACTCCGCCGCCAGCTCCAGCAGGAGAGTGGAGATGTAGAGCCCGGCGAGCAGGCCGAGCAGTCCCAGGTCCTTGTGAGGAATGGCGACGTCGAGCGCGTGCTCGGTCAGCCTCGGCCCGACCAGCGCGAGGCCGGACTGGAATAGGAGCAGCAGCACCGCGCCGATCGCCAGCCAGCGGTAGGGCCGGAGGTAGCGCAGCAGACGCCGGAGCAGCGCGGCGTCGTATCCCGCGCCCGGGAGGTCCTGGTCGTCCGTCACCATGCCCTAGCCACTCGCCGGCTCGGCCAGCGCGGTCTGGTCGATCGCCTTGAGCCCCTGGCGCAGCCAGCCGGAGAAGACGAGGAACCCGAACGCGAGGGTGAAGTACGTCAGCGTGAGCCGCCAGATCAGGATGTAGATCGGGGTCAGCTCCCGCGGCACGTAGGACGACATCACCGCGGCGGAGAGCACCTCGCCGATGCCGGAGGCGCCGGGCGTCGGGGCGAAGTAGAGGAGGAACATCACCAGAGTCTGAACCAGCAGGATGTCCACGAAGTTCGCCTGGATGCCGAGCGCGCGGAGGGCCACGTAGCCCGCCAGCAGCTTGTTGGCGTGCGACACCGCCGACAGGATCGTGCATACGAAGATGGCCAGCCAGCCGCGCGGCGTGTTGAAGGCGACGACGCTGGCGTGGGTCTCGTCGATCCCCTCGCGGAGCCGCTCCAGCCGTTGCGCCACCCTCGCGCTGCGCCGGCCGATCGCCTCCGCCACGCGGTGCAGCAGGTCCCTCACCAGCCGGGGTGCGAAGATCACGAACCCCATCAGCACCCCTATCGCCCCCACGATCGTGATGCTGCCGAGGAAGAGGTCGTAGAGCGAGAGTCCCAGAACGTTGCCCCGGGTGCCCAGGCCCTTGCCCGCGCCGAAGACCAGCGCGAGGGGACCCGCGATGGCGAAGAAGAGAATCGTAGAGACGAAGCTGATGAAGGTCGAGGTGACGGCCACCGGGAGCGGGATGCCGTAGCGGCGCAGCGTGTACATCGTCATCGGCCCCGCCCCCGAGTTGAGCGGGGTGATGAATCCGGCCCATGCGCCCATGCCGCCGGCCAGGATGGAGCCTTTGAGGGAAGGTCTGGGATAGACCTCGCGGGCGCAGATCCATAGACGCAGCCCGCCCCCGATCCAGTCCAGCGATGCCAGCCCGGCACCCGCCAGGATCCAGGCCCAGTGGACCCGGGCGAGCCCCCGGAGGAAGGCCGGGAGGTCGTTTCCATAGAGCAGGGTAATCCCGAATCCGGCCAGCGAGGCCAGTACCGAGATCTCGAAGCCGCGGAGGAGAAACTTCGGGGTGAGGAGTCGGGCCATGGGCGACGGAAAAGATAGGCACTCGGTCACCCCGAGCGAAGCGAAGGCCGCTCCCGAAACTATCCCGAACCCACGCCCCCCACTATCTTCCGGCCGTGGCCGATTCCGTCATCCGCATCGTCAACGCACGCCAGAACAACCTGCAGGGCGTCACCGTAGACCTCCCGCACCGCGCGCTCACGGTCGTGACCGGCCCCTCCGGCTCCGGCAAGAGCACCCTGGCCTTCGACACGCTCTACGCCGAGGGGCAGCGTCGGTACATCGAGTCGCTCTCGACCTACGCCAAGCAGTTTCTCGACCGGATGCCCAAGCCGCTGGTGGACCGGCTCGAGGGCCTCGCGCCCTCGGTGGCGATCGAGCAGCGGAACCCCGTGGTGTCCAGCCGCTCGACCGTAGGGACGGCCACGGAGGTCTACGACCACCTGCGCCTGCTCTGGGCAAGGGTCGGCCGGAGCTATTGCCGGGCCTGCGGCGCGCCGGTCCGGGTGGACACGCCTCAGTCCGCGGCGGACGCCGTGCTGGCCTCCGGCGTGGCGCGGGTGCAGATCGCCTTCCCGCTGCCGCCGATCGCGCGGCTGGCCCACGCGGCCGTGGTGGAGAACCTCCGTGCCCTCGGGTTCGTGCGAGTGATCGCCGACGCAGCACCGCACCATCTGGACGAGCTGCCCCGGGGCCTCGACCTCACCCGGGTCTCCGAGCTGCTCATCGTAGTCGACCGGCTCCGCTGCACGCCGGAGTCGCTGGGCCGGATCTCCGAGGCGATCGCCGTCGCCTTCCAGGAGGGCGAGGGGGTCGCGCTGGCGGTCCACGACGACGGCCGGCTCCGGTTCACCCGCTCGCCCGCCTGCAGCAGCTGCGACACCCCGGCCGCGACGGTCACGCCGGCGCTGTTCTCCTTCAACAACCCGCGGGGCGCGTGTGCCGCCTGCAACGGCTTCGGCGCGGTGCTGGAGTACGACGAGTCGCTGATCATTCCCGACCCGCAGCGCAGTCTTGCCGAGGGGGCGATCGACCCCTGGACCAAGCCGCGGTACGAGAGCCGCCGCCGAATCCTGCTCGAGTTCGCCCGCAGTCTCGGCGCCGACAGCGGCAAGCCGTGGAGCAAGCTGAAGGCGGCGCACCGCCGCGAGCTGCTCTACGGCCGTAAGGGCCGCTACGTGGGGATCTTTCCGTTCCTCAAGGATCTCGAGGAGAAGCGATACAAACAGTACATCCGGGTCTTCCTCCGGCAGTACCAGCTGGCGAAGACCTGCGGCGAGTGCGGCGGCAGCCGGCTCAATCCCGATGCCCTGGCGGTCCGGATCGCGGGCGAGACCATCGCCCAGGTGGCGGCCCGATCGGTGGACGGCATCCACGAGTGGCTGGCCTCGCTCGAGCTCTCGGCGTTCGAGCGCGAGGTGGCGCACCTGATCCTGGACCAGCTCGATGCGCGGCTCGGCTTTCTCCGGGATGTGGGACTGGGGTACCTGTCGCTCGACCGGCAGACCCGCACCCTCTCCGGCGGCGAGGCGCAGCGGATTTCCCTTTCCAACGCGCTTGGCGCCCGGCTGGTGGACACGCTGTACGTGCTGGACGAGCCCTCGGTCGGCCTGCACCCGAGGGACACCGACCGCCTGCTGTCGTTGCTCCGGCGGCTCCGCGATGGGGGCAACACCGTGGTCGTCGTCGAGCACGATCTCTCGGCAATCCAGCAGGCGGACTTCATGCTCGAGCTGGGACCCGGCTCGGGCGAGCATGGCGGACGGGTGGTGCACGCGGGCCCGGTTGCGGCAGCGACCCAGTCGCTCACCGGCCAGTACCTCACGGGCCAGAAGCGGATCGCGGTGCCGAGCCTGCGCCGCCCCGCAGGGCCGCTCTGGCTCAAGGTGCGGGGCGCGACGCTGCACAACCTGCGCGGGGTGGACGTGGACATCCCCCTCGGCGCGCTGACTGCTGTCACCGGTGTGTCCGGCTCCGGGAAGAGCACGCTGCTCCACGACGTGATCTACCGGAACCTGGAGGCCAGGCTGCACGGCGGACACTCCGCCAAGTCCCATCTCGGCGAGGAGGTCGGTCAGGTGGAGTCACTGACCGGCTGGGAGTTCCTCAAGGACGTGTTGCTCATCGATCAGTCGCCGATCGGCCGCTCGCCTCGCAGCAACCCAATCACCTACATCAAGGCGTTCGACGAGATCCGGGAGCTGTTCGCGGCCCAGCCGCTGGCGCGGCAACGGAGGTACTCCTCCAGCACCTTCTCCTTCAACATGCCGGGTGGCCGCTGCGAGGAGTGCGAGGGCGCGGGGCACGTGCAGGTCGAGATGGTCTTCCTGGCCGACGTCTTCGTTCCCTGCGAGGCCTGCGGCGGGAGCCGCTACCGGCGTGACGTGCTCGACGTGAGGATCCACGGGCACTCGATCCACGACGTCCTCCAGTGGACCGTCGAGGAGGCCATTGCCCGCTTCCGCCACCAGCCGAAGCTGGGCATGGCGCTCTGGCACCTCCAGCAGGTGGGGCTCGGCTATCTGCGGTTGGGCCAGCCGGCGACGACGCTCTCCGGCGGCGAGGCGCAGCGGCTCAAGATCGCCCGCGAGCTGATCCAGGCGGGCAAGCGGGAGGGCCGGAAGCTCTACATCCTGGACGAGCCCACCACGGGCCTCCACCTCGACGACGTGCGGGTGCTGATGCAGGTCCTCGACCGCCTGGTGGACGCGGGGCACACCGTGGTCGTGATCGAGCACCACCTCGACGTCATCAAGCGCGCGGACTGGATCGTGGATCTGGGGCCCGAGGCGGGCAACGCCGGCGGGCGAGTGGTCGCTCAGGGGGTGCCGGAGGAGGTGGCCGATTGCGAGTCATCCCACACCGGCCGCTATCTGCACCCGCTGCTTCCGTCCGCGCATGCCCTCGCAGGCTGATCTCCGTCACGAATCCCACCGCTTCGCCGACGCTAGCGTAGCAGGCTCGTAACGCGAGCCGCAGTCGTCTGGCCTCTCATCGTCGGCCATTCCTATCATCGGTCCGGCTTGCCGCACCCCATTGCCGCCAGCCATCCGCCACTCGTCGTCCTACGTCAACACGCGCGGAAAGGACCGCCCTAGACCATGACCGGCATCGACCGTCGTCTCTTTCTTCGCCGAAGCGCCGCCGCTGGCGGCCTCCTGCTCGCTCCATCCCTTACCGGACTCATCGCCTGTACCGCCGACCGTCCGCTCGAGCCGAGCGGCACCCCGCTCCCGCCGCTCAAGCGCGCCGCTCGCGGTGCGGGCGGCTATGGGGAGCTCACTCCCAATGATGACGTGAACGGCATGCTCGCTCTCCCGAAGGGCTTCCACGCCGCGCTTCTCAGCACCGCCGGTGAGGAAATGGTCGGCGGCGCGGTCCCCTACGGCTTCGACGGGATGGCCGCCTTCGCGGCGGGATCCAACCGGGTGCGTCTGATCCGGAATCACGAGCTGCGCGACACCCCGGAGTTCGGCTCCCGCGCGTTCGACGGCGACGCCTACGACGCCAAGGGGCCGGGCGGCACCACGACGGTCGAGGTCCGCGTGTTTCAGAGCGGAAAGGCCGAGCTGGTGAAGCAGTTCGCCAGCCTGGCCGGCACCTCCACCAACTGCGCCGGAGGGAGCACCCCCTGGCGCACCTGGATCTCGTCCGAGGAGACGACCATGGGCGGCCGGCTGGGCTTCGACCGTGCGCACGGCTACAACTTCGAGGTCGCAGTGGATCGCGACGGCATCAGCCGCGCGGTGCCGCTGCGGGACATGGGGCGCTTCGACCACGAAGCCGTCGCGGTGGATCCCGAGAGCGGCTACGTGTACCAGACCGAGGATCGGACGCCGTCGGGGTTCTATCGCTTCAAGCCGAGGACGTTCGGCCGCTTGCGCGACGGTGGAGAGCTTCAGATCCTGACGATCGAGGGAAGGCCGCAGTACGACACGATGACGGGCCAGCGCCCGTTTTCGCCGATGAAGGTCAAGTGGGTGCGCATCCCCGAGCCCGATTCCCGGGTAGGCGAGCTGCCGAGCGGGTTCGTCTACAACCAGGGCCTGGAGCGCGGCGCGGCGCAGTTCGCCCGGCTGGAGGGCTGTTGGTACGGCGATCGCAGCATCTTCTTCAACGCCACCAGCGGCGGTGACGCCGGCGCGGGCCAGGTCTGGCAGTATCACATCGGGCGGCGTGAGCTGCAGCTGGTGTTCGAGTCGCCGTCGGTGGACGTGCTCAACAGTCCCGACAACATCTGCGTGACCCCGCGCGGAGGCATCGTGATCTGCGAGGACGGGAGCGGGGTGAACCACGTCAGGGGTCTCACGCGGGACGGCCGGATCTTCGACCTGGTCCGCAACGACCTGAACGGGTCCGAGTTTGCGGGAGCCTGCTTCAGCCCGCAGGGTCGGACGCTCTTCGTGAACATTCAGGGCGAGACCCGGCCGCTGGAGAATCCGGGCGGGGACAAGGGCCTGACCTTCGCGATCTGGGGCCCGTGGGAAGACGGGGCGCTGTAAAGAGCTATCAGTCATCAGCTATCGGCCATCAGGTAGGCACAACTGCCGGCCAGGGTGTGCCTAACTGATAGCCGATAGCTGATAACTGCTAGCCGATAGCTGCTGCCGCCTCCCGAATCAGTCCCCACGCCTCCTCCACATGCCGCCGCTCGGTGGCGCGTTGGCCGATGACCAGCCGGATCGTGTAGCGCCCACCGAGCCGGGTGTGGGTCATGAACACCCGCCCCGTCCCGTTCACCGCGACCAGCAGCTGCTCGTTCAGTCGGTCGAGCTCCTCCTCCGCGACGCCCGGCGGCCGGTAGCGGAAGCACACCAGCCCGAACGGCACCGGCGCCAGGCGCTCGAAGTCGGGCGCCGCGTCCACCCACCCCGCGAGCTCACCGGCCAGCGCGACGTGCCGGCGGATGATGGCTCGAAGTCCCTCGACCCCGTAGCTCCGGATCACGAACCACAGCTTGAGCGCGCGGAACCGGCGGCCCAGCTGGATTCCCCAGTCCCGATAGTTCACTACCTGGTCGTCGTGCGCCGTCCGCAGGTACTCCGGCGTGAGACTGAAGGCCGAGAGCAGCGCGTCGCGGTCGCGCACGTAGTAGGCGGTGCAGTCGAAGTTGGTCAGCAGCCACTTGTGCGGGTTCAGCACGATGCTGTCCGCCAGCTCCCAGCCCGCAAAGCGGTCCCGCAGCTCGGGGACGATCGCGGCCGAGCCCGCGTAGGCGGCGTCGACGTGCAGCCAGATCCCGTGGCGGCGGCAGATCGCCGCGACTTCGGCGACCGGGTCCACGGCCGTGGACGAGGTCGTGCCGATGGACGCCACCACGCACGCCGGCCGCAGTCCGGCCGCGAGATCCTGTTCGATCTCCCGCTTCAGCGCCGCCGGATCCATCCCGTACGCCGCATCCGTCGCGATCCGGCGCAGATGCGTGAGCCCGAAGCCCGCGAGCTTGACGCCCTTGTCCACGGAGGAGTGCGCCTCGCGTGAAGCGTAGACCGTGAGCGCGGGGCCGCCGCTCCATCCCTGGAGCCCGATGGCGCCCTGACTCGCGTGCTCCCGGGCGGAGAGCAGCGCGACCAGGGTCGCGGTCGAGGCCGTGTCCTGGATGGAGCCGACGAAGTCCGCCGGCAGGTCTACCATCTGCCGCAGCCACTCCAGCACCACCTGCTCCAGCTCGGTGGCGGCGGGCGACGTCACCCACGACATGCACTGCGCGCCCATCGTGGCCGTCAGCATCTCGCCCAGCACGGAGGGCGGGCTGTTGTTGCCGGGGAAGTAGGCGAACCAGCCGGGGTGGTTCCAGTGTGTCATCCCCGGGACGATCAGCTCCCGGAAATCCTGGAACAGCGAGGCGAAGTCCTCGCCGGCGTCGGGAGGCGACGGGGGGAGACGGCGGCGGATGTCGCCGGGCGTGACCGGCGGGGTGACCGGCAGCTCACCCACGCGGGCCATGTAGTCGGCCATCCAGTCCACCAGCTCGTGGGCGTGGCGGCGAAACTCATCGGGATGCATCGCGCAAAGCGAATGCGCCGCGGAGCGGGCGTCAAGGAGGCGGCGCTCCGCGGCCCATGATAGCTTCCGCTGCCCCTTTCCGAGGACGACGTGCCAGGCGCGCACCCGCTCGCGGGGCTGGGATGGATGGTGCTCGCCCAGCTCTGCTTCGCCGCGATGAACGTCTTCACCCGTCTGGGCTCGCGCCACCTGCCTTGGCCCGAGATCGCCGCCGCGCGGTTCCTGGTCGGTGCCCTCATCGCCGTAGGTCTGGCCGCGGCACGGAGCAAGTCGCTGGCGGTGACCGATCGCGGGGGAACCTGGCGGCGCAGCATCTACGGCACCGTTTCCGCGCTGGGCACCTTCTTCGCCCTCTCCTCGCCCCGGGTGGCCGTCGGCGACGCCGCGACCCTCGGTGCGACCGCGCCGATCTTCGTCGCGGCCCTCTCGGGCCGCCTGCTGAACGAGCGCGTCGGCCGCCGGCTCTGGGTCGCCATCGCCCTCGCCTTCGCCGGTATCGTGCTCCTGTTGCGCCCCTCGTTCACGAC
>JBKPGZ010000156.1:0-19440 GCA_046729675.1 Gemmatimonadota bacterium
AGCTGCGGGAGCACATCACGGAGTATCCGCTGCGGCAGCGGGCCAAGCCGGGGATCACCGGGCTGGCCCAGATCTACCACCACTACGATCGCTCGATGGACGACGTGCGCACCAAGGTGCGGTTCGACCTCGAGTACATCCAGCGGCGCAGTCTGTGGGAAGATCTCCGTATCATGCTCCTCACCATCCCGGTCGTCTTCCTTCGGCGCGGAGGCTGGTGAGCGCCCCGCGTCCGGGGTGTAGAGCCTGCGCCGCTTCCCTCAGCCACGCCCTTGCGATCCTCCGGGCCCGACCCCAAGGTCGGGTTTCGAGTTACGTCCGCAAGCCGGCCTGTCACTTGCACTTGCAACGAGCAGTGCGGGCCGTGGGCGACGGAACGCGGATTGCTGGTAAGCCGTCGAGCTGAGCCATATCTTGCAACCAGTCACCTGACGGGAAAGCACACGGGCATGCTCCCAGAAGTCACGGCGTCGCGGTCGGGAAGCCAGGTCGACCTCTCGGTCGTCGCACCGCTCTACAACGAGTCCCAGAACGTCGCTCCGCTGGTGGAGTGGATCCTGGAGGCCCTCGGCTCCTATTCCGGGTCCTTCGAGGTGATCCTGGTGGACGACGGCAGCCGGGATGACACGTGGCAGCGGGTGGCGGCTGCCTCGGCCGCGGACCCCAGGGTCCGGGGCATCGCCCTGGGCCGGAACGTGGGGCAGACTGCGGCGATGATGGCGGGGTTCGACCACGCCGGCGGCCGGGTGGTGGTCTCGCTCGACGGCGATCTCCAGAACGATCCCCGCGACATCCCCGCCCTGCTCGAGAAACTCGACGAGGGCTACGACCTGGTCTGCGGCTGGCGCCAGCGCCGGCAGGACAAGTTCCTGCTGCGCAAGGTCCCGTCCTGGGTGGCCAACCGGATCATCCGCCGCCTGACCGGCGTGCAGATCACCGACAACGGTTGCTCGCTCAAGGCCTACCGCCGCGACCTGCTGGACCGGATCTCGCTCTACGCCGAACAGCATCGGTTCATTCCTGCGCTGAGCGCCAGCGTGGGCGCGCGGATCACGGAGATGCCGGTGCGGCACCACGCACGCCGCTTCGGCGAGAGCAAATACGGCATCTCCCGAACGGTCAAAGTCCTGGTGGACCTGCTGACCTTGAAGATGATCACCACCTTCCGGTCGAGGCCGCTGGTGGGCTTCGGTACGCTGGCCATTCCCATGGTGCTCGCGGCCGTGCTGTTCACGATCATGGCGGTGGTAGCGGCCGCGGAGTTCCAGCCCTCGAAGGCCGAGGCGCTCGTGTTCCCCGGCTCGGCGCTGATCTGCGCCGGGGCCGCGTTCTATCTCCTGATGCTGGGCCTGGTGTCCGAGGTGGCCCTGCACGCCGAGCGGGAGAGCGCCAACGAGATTCCGACCGCCTGGGAGGTCCGTTGACATGGGGCAGGGTGCGCTGATGGAACCGACTCTCCAGCCGTCCCGAGCCGGCGCCGACGCGAGGTTCGTCTCCGTTGTGGTGCCGGTCGTGGAGCGGGCCGACGACCTCATGGAGCTCTACCGGAGCTTCTCCGCGGCCCTGGACGCGCTGGGGGAGTACCACGAGTTCGTCTTCTTCTTGGTTGGCGGTTACGCGCATCCGGCCGAGCACCTGGCGCTGAGCCTGGAGCGCGACAGCCTGCGGCTTCTCCGCTTCGCCCGCACCTTCGGTGAGACTGCCGCGCTGCGGCTGGGCATCGAGCGGAGCCGCGGCGACGTCATCCTGACGCTGCCGGCCTACTTCCAGGTCACCCCCGAGGGCGTGACCACGCTCCTGGCGGCGCTCAACGAGGAGACCGACCTGGTGGTCGCCAACCGCTGGCCCAGGATCGACAGCTGGCTCAACCGGGTGCAGTCGGTCGCCTTCAACCGCATGATCGCTGGGGTGACCGACCGGCCGTTCCACGACATCGCCTGTGGCGTGCGGGTGATGCGGCGCAGCGTGGCGGAGGGACTGCCTCTCTACGGCGACCTGCACCGTTTCATTCCGGCGCTCGCGCTGCGTGAGGGCTACCGGGTCGCTGAAGTCGCGGTGCCCCAGCATCCGGGGAACGCTCGCACCCGGCTCTACGGGCCGGGCGTCTACGCCCGCCGGCTGCTCGACATCGCGGCCTTCTTCTTCCTCGCCAAGTTCACGGAGAAACCGCTCCGCTTCTTCGGTCTCGTGGGCAGCGGGTTCTTCGCCGCCGGCGCGGTGACCTCGCTCGTGCTGCTGGTGAGCCGCCTCCAGGGCCAGGGCATCGCCAACCGGCCGCTGCTCCTGCTCGCCGTCCTTCTGCTGGCGCTCGGTGTTCAGCTGATGGGCCTCGGGCTGGTCGGCGAGATCATCGTGCACCTGCGCGCTCCGCACCGCCGGGCCTACCGGGTCCGCGAGCGGACGAATTCGGGCGGCCCGGGGCCGGTCCGTTCGACAGGCTCAGGGCAAGACTGAGCCGCCGATCTCATGCGGAGGGACCTGAGCCGGCTGGAGAGTGAGGAGCACGACCTTCTCGTCATCGGCGCCGGCATTCAAGGGGCGTGCATCGCCTGGGATGCGGCGCTCCGTGGACTCCGGGTCGCGCTGGTCGAGCGCGACGACTTCGGCGCGGCAACCTCGGGCAACAGCCTCCGGATCATTCATGGCGGCCTGCGCTATCTCGCGAGGGGGGACTTCCCACGGATGCGGGAGTCCATCCGCGAGCGCTCGGCGCTGCTTCGCATAGCCCCGGGACTGGTCGAGCCCCTGCCGGTCCTGATCCCCACCGGCCCGCCCGGAGTGCCGGCGCGCCTGGCGCTCGGCGCCGCACTCGCACTCACGCACGTCCTCTCCCTCCGCCGCAATCGCGACCTGCTTCCGACCCGCCGAATCGCCGCGGGACGGTTGCTGTCCCGGGCCGAGTGCCTGGAGCTCCTGCCGGCGCTGGCGACGGCGCCGGTCACCGGTGGCGCTCTCTGGTACGACGCCCGGATGATCCGTCCCGAGCGTCTCACCCTGGCGTTCGTCCTGTCGGCCGCCGCGAAGGGCGCGGTCACGGCGAACTATGCGGAGGCCGAAGCCTTCGACCTGGCGCGGGGAGCGGTACACGCGGTCGAGGTGGTGGACCGCCTGAACGGACGGCGGCACATCGTGCGGGCTCGCCAGGTCGTCATCGCCGCCGGGCCCTGGACCGAAGAGCTAGCGGCGCGGGCGGGGCGGCGCGCGCCGGGCGCCGCGGGGGCGCCGCGGATGGCGTTCGGCATGAACCTGGTCATCGGCCGGCGGCTGGGAGAGGTGGCGGTGGGACTTCGCTCCGCCTCTTCCTCGCCCGCCGACCCCGGCGGCGCGGGCGCCCGCTTCCTCTTCACCGTTCCGCAGGAACGCACCACGCTGCTTGGGACCTGGTACGCGGTCGCCGACGGCGACGATCCCGGCCTGGCCCTCGAGCGCGGTGAGGAGTTCCTGCTGGAGGCGGTCAACCGGGCCTGTCCCGGGCTCCGGCTCACGGCAGAGGATGTCGTCGGCCGCCAGGTGGGCCGGCTCCCCCTCAAGGCCGGCGTCGAGCGGGGACCTGCATTGGCGCTGGCCGAGCGGCCCCGAGTCCACTGGCGGGAGACCGACGGACCTTCCAATCTGCTGACCGTGGAGGCGGTGAAGTACACCACAGCGCGGGGAGTGGCGGAACGCGTAGTTGATGCCGTGCTAGCTTCCCTTGGACTGGAACCCCGTGCCTGCCGTACCGCCGAGACCCCCCTGGCGGGAGCCGCGGCGTCCGACCTGAGACCCGCCCCGCTGGAGGTGCGGGTGCGGCGGGCGGTGAGCGAGGAGATGGCGGCGACCTTGAGCGACGTGGTGTTCCGCAGGACCGAGCTGGGGGACCCACCCGGCCCCGATGAGGAAGGCGTCCGGCTCGCCGCCCGCGTCGTCGGGGATGCCCTGGGGTGGGATGACCGCCGCCGCTCGGAGGAGGAGGCGACCGTGCTGAGGGTGGAGGCGGTGTGAGGATCCTGCTGCTCGCCCCGCATCCCTTCTACCAGGCGCGAGGTACGCCGATCGCGGTGAAGACCGTGCTCGAGTTTCTCAGCGAGCGCGGTGACACGGTGGACGTGCTGACCTACGCCGAAGGCAGCGAGGTCTCCATCCCCAACTGCACCGTGCACCGGATCGCCCGAGTGCCGGGACTGCAGGGGATCCGCCCCGGCTTCTCGGTCAAGAAGGTCCTGAGCGACGTCCTCATGGTCGGCTCGTGCCTGCGGCTGGTCCGCCGCACCCGCTACGACCTCATCCATGCCGTCGAGGAGTCGGCGTTCATCGCGGCGGCGATGCGCGCGCTCACCGGGGTTCCCTATGTCTACGACATGGACTCCTCGCTGGCGGAGCAGCTGGTGGACGCCTATCCCCCGCTGCGGTTCGCCTTCCCGGCCCTGCGGCGGATGGAGGCGCTGGCGATCCGCCGCAGCAGCGGGGTGCTGGCGGTGTGCGCGGCGCTTCAGGACGTCGCTCTGTCGCACGATCCCGGGCAACTGGTCGGCCGGGTGGAAGACACTACCTTGCTGGCCGGCCCCAGGTCCGCGGCGGGAAACGGCCGCAGCCTGCCGCTCACCGACAGCGGCCCGATGGCGATGTACGTCGGCAATCTCGAGCCCTACCAGGGCATCGATCTGCTCCTGGAGGGCTTTCGCCACACCCTGAGCCGAGTTCCCCAGGCAAAGCTGATGATCGTCGGCGGGCGGGACGCGGACATCGCGCACTATCGCGGGCGGGCCCAGCGGCTGGGCATCGACGGCTCGGTCGTCTTCGCCGGCCCCCGTCCGATCGGCATGCTCCCGGAGCTCCTGCGGCAGGCTGACGTCCTGGTGTCCCCCCGCCTCAAGGGCCTCAACACGCCGATGAAGATCTACTCCTACCTCGACTCCGGCTCGGCGGTGCTCGCCACCAGGCTCCGCACCCACACCCAGGTGCTGGACGACGACATGGCGTACCTGGTCGAGCCGGAGCCGCTCGCTCTGGGACACGGACTGGCCGAGCTGATGGCCGACCCCGCTCTCCGGGCGCGGCTGGCCAGCACCGCGAAGGCCTACGTGCAGCGTGAGCACACGCCCGAGGCCGCGCGCCGCAAGCTGGAGGCCTTCTACTCCACGATGGAATCGCGAGTCCGGCGGATGCAGGCGTGAGGAGCCTGTGGCGCTCGGCCACCCTCCGCAGCGTCGCGGTGCTGGGGCTTTCGGGATTGGGCTTCGCGCTGGCGAACCTGGTGCTCGCCCGCGTGCTCCCCACCGAGGAATACGCCCTCCTCACCCTGGTCGTCGCGCTGGTGAACGTCGGCTACCCCCTGGCGGCTGCGGGCGTGGACGGGGTAGTGAACCGCCGGCGGTTGGAAGCGGGGCCGTCGCTGCTCCGGCGCCTCATGCACGCGTCGGTCCCGGTGGCGCTCGTGTTCACCACCATCGGCCTCGCCGGGTACGAGACTTCCCTGCCGGTCGCCCTGATGATCCTCCTCTGCACCGTGGCCGGAGGCGCACTGCTCGTCGCCGGCGGCCAGTTTCAGAGCGAGCAGCGGTTCGGCATCTCCCTCGCGCTCAACCAGAGTCCGAACCTGATGCTGCTGCTCGCCGCGGGCGGGGTCCTCGCCGCCGGCTCGCACCGGGCGGACACGGCGCTGGCCGTATGGACCGCCGGCTTCCTCGCCGCGGCGTTCGTCGGCTGGTCCCTGCTCTTTCAGGAGCGGCACGCCAAGCCCCATCGCTCGGTGGAGTTTCCCTGGAGCGAAGCCCTCTCCATCGCCGGTCTTGGCGCCGCGGGGCTGGTCCTGATCCAGCTGGAGCGACTGCTGCTGCCGCACCTGCTGTCGCTGGAGGAACTCGCCACGTACGGCGTGCTCGCGGCGATCGCAGGCTCGCTGTTCCGCGTGCTCCAGATGGGGGTCGGGTATTCCCTGCTCCCACGGCTCCGCTCGGCGACCGGCGTGATCGAGCGGCGTCGGCTGCTCTTCAAGGAGGCCCGGCTGGTGGTCGCCGTCGCGACGATGGGCTCCCTCTTCATCTGGGTGGCGACGCCGCAGATCGAGCACTGGTTCTTGGGCGGGAAGTACCACCTCTCCGCCGCGCTGGTGCTGGCCGCGGTCGTCACCGGCTTCGCCAAGGTGCTGAACGGCTTCGCCCAGTCCGCCGTCTCGGCGCTCGCCGAGCCGCGCGAGCTCCATCTGGTGGCCTTGCTGGGCTGGGTGTCCGTGGTCGTGGCGGCGTTGGGCGCGGTGGCCGGCGCGCGCTGGGGGCTGCCGGGCGTCATTTATGGCGTCGGGCTCGGGTGGGTGATGCGGGCCTCGGTGGGGATGTTCCTCGCCGCGCGCCACCTTCGACTCCCGGCCACCGCTCAGGCGGTGCCGTCGTGAGCGCGGAGTGGGCGCTGTCGCTGTTCCGGAAGTCGGTGCTCAAGCAGGAGAAGTATCGGCGGATCACCAGCCTGATGGACGATCCGGCCGGCCGCCGCTGTCTCGACATCGGCGCCGACAACGGCGTGATCAGCCTGCTGCTCCGCCGCCGCGGCGGACGCTGGGCCAGCGCGGACCTGGACGAGCACACCGTCGCCTCGATCCGCGAGCTCGTGGGAGACGACGTGCATCGGCTCGACGGCGCCCGCTCTCCGTTCTCCGATCGTGCGTTCGACCAGGTGGTGGTGGTGGACTACCTGGAGCACATCCCGGACGACCGTGCGTTCGCCGAGGAGCTGGCGAGGATCCTCAAGCCGGGCGGGCGAGTCATCATCAACGTTCCCCATCTCAAGCCGCACTCGCTAGTGAACCGCTTCCGCCACGCCATCGGACTCACCGACGAGTGGCACGGCCATCTGCGACCGGGCTACAGCCTCGAGGGCATTCGACAGGTGCTCGGTCCCCGCTTCGAGATCGAGCGGGCGGTGACCTATTCGAAGGCCTTCTCCGAGCTGGTGGATACCGGACTCAACGGCCTCTATCTGGCGATGCAGCGGGGTTCGGGCGACGCGCGCGGCTCCTCCAAGGGCACGGTAGTGACCAGCGCCGACGTCAAGAAGCGCCGGAAGCAGTTTCTGCTCCTCTCGGCGCTCTATCCCTTGCTGTGGGGCATGGCGAAGCTGGACAACCTCCTCTGGCTCCAGCCGGGCTACAAGCTGATCGTGCGGGCGCGTCTGGCGCGCTGAGCCGATGCCCACCAAGCGGAGGCTCGGGGCGGCGTTCGCGACCGTCGGACTGCTCGCGATCCTGGTGCTCACCCTGTACCCCAATCCGCGCCAGGCTCGCGTCGCCGATCAGACGCCCCTGCTCTGCCTGGTATGCGGGGAGTCGGGCGGAGCCGATGTCGTCCTCAATCTCCTGCTCTTCATGCCCCTGGGCGCGGGGCTCGGGCTTCTCGGCTGGTCCTGGAGAAAGGTCGTCGCGGTCTGCGCCCTGCTCTCGCTCGGGGTCGAGACACTGCAGTTCGCCGCCCACACGGGGCGGGACGCTTCGCTCAGCGATCTCCTCAGCAACACTACGAGCGGCGCGCTGGGGGCGATGCTCGCCCGGCGGATGGACCGCCTGCTCTCGCCGGGGCCGCTCCTGGCGCAGCGGCTCTCGCTGGCCGCAGCCGCGGCATGGCTCGGCATCCTGGTCTTCACCGCGGTCTCCATGCTCCCCTGGGCGCCGGCGGGTCGGCTCCGGAACTACTGCACCGCCTCCTACCCGACCGCCGAGATCTTCTCGGGGACGGCCCGGACGATGACACTCAACGGGGTCGCCTTGTCCTGCGACCAGGACCTCCCGCGGGGCGGGATCCGGCGGGAGATCCGGCGGGGCGAGATCGCGCTGCAGACGGTGGCCGCTGCCGAAGACCCAACCCTCGACCGGAGAGTGATCCACCTGGTCCGCACCCCCGGCATGACCCTCCTGGTCCTGGCCCAGCAAGGCCGAACCGCGGTGTTTCACGCGCCGACGATGGCCGAGGCGTTCGGGCTCTTCTCACCGGCCGTGCGGCTGCCGCGCGCCTTTCCGCCGCGACGGGGTGGGTTGGTGGAGCTGGCCGCAGGGACCGAGGGCCGCCGGCTGCGGCTATCGGCCGCGCACGACGGGGGACGCCGAGAGGTGGAGCTGGCGCTGAGCCCGTCCTACGGCTGGACCCTCCTGTTCGCAATCCCGATCGGACCCGGGGCCCTGCTCCGGATCGTGGCCGCGATCTGGCTGGGCGGGCTGATCCTGCCCGCCGGGTATTGGGCGGGGCGCGCGACGCGCCCCGCGGCGCCGATCGGTGCGCTCTGCGCCGTGGTGATTGCCGGGTTGGGACTGGTTCCGGCCCTGACGGGGTTCGACCGGGTGCGCTGGTCCGAGTGGCTGGGAGCGGGGGGTGGAGTCGCGGTCGGCTGGGCCCTCTCCCAAATCGCGACTTATCTTCAGACCCGATGCGGCTCTCCTTCCACCAGCGCATACTCCTCATCCTGATCTGTCTCGGCGCCATTCCCACGGCCGCGGCGATCGTGGGCTGGGGCCTCACGATCCGCGCGGCGACCCCGGCGGCGGGACCGCGCGAGGCGTTGGACGAAGTGGGGGCCACGGGCCGAGCGCTCCTCCGGACCCTCGATACCACCGATCTGTCGCGGGTGGAGCGCGACGCGCTGGCGGCGCACGCGGCCACGCTCAACAGCGCCATCGGGCGGTTCCAGCGGGTAGAGACCTACAATCGCTACTACTATGCCGGCCTCGGCATCGCGGTGTTCCTGCTGGGCGCGGCGGCGCTCTACGCCTCGGTCCGGCTGGGCGGGCACCTGTCGCGGCAGCTGAGCCGCCCGATCGAGGAGCTGATCGGATGGACCGGCCACATTCGGCGGAATGAGCCGCTCCCGCCGGACCGTCCCCGCCGGGGAGCGCCGGAGTTCGCCGCCCTGCGCACCGCGCTGCGGGAGATGGCGACCGCGCTCGAGCGGGGGCGGGCGGAGGCGATCGAGGCGGAGCGCCTCCGGGCCTTTCGCGAGACCGCCCGTCGCGTCGCGCACGAGATGAAGAACCCGTTGACGCCGATTCGCCTGGCCGTGGCGCAGCTCGCCCGCTCGCCCTCGCCCTCCACCCGGGATGCGATCGATGTCCTCACCGCCGAGAGCGAGCGGCTGGAGCAGCTGGCGCGCGAGTTCACCGAGTTCGGACGGCTGCCGGAGGGCCCGGCGGCTCCGGTGGATCTCTGCGAGCTCCTGGAGGAGCTGGTGCGCACGTCGGTGCCGCTGACCATGACCACTAAGGTCACGCTCGACCCCGACACGCCGGTACTCCAGGGCCACTACGACCCGCTGCGCCGCGCCTTCGCCAACATCATCCGGAACGCGGTCGAGGCCTGCGGCGGCGCGGGAGAGCTGGAGATCTTCGCGGCGGCCATCCCGGAAGGTGCGCGGGTGACGATCCGCGATCACGGCCCCGGCATCCCTCCCGAGCTCGAAGGCCGCATCTTCGATCCCTACTGCACCGGCAAGGAGGGCGGCACCGGGCTCGGTCTCGCCCTGGCCAAGCAGACGGTCGAGCTCCACCAGGGCACTATCGCGGTGGAGCAGACTCGCGGTGGCGGGGCGACCTTCGTGGTGAGGCTGAGCGGCCTGTGACCGCGGTCTCCGGGCAGATCCTCCTGGTGGACGACGAGGCCAACATCCGCCGGATGCTGGGAGCTCTTCTGCGGGAGGAGGGGTTCGGCGTCGCGGAGGCGGGCAACGGCAACGCGGCCCTGCTGATGGTAGACCAGGCCGACCCGGACGTCATCCTGCTCGATCTGCTGATGCCTCCGGGGCCCGACGGGCTGGAGACGCTCTCCCGGCTGCGCGAGCGGGGTCGGCTCACCCCGGTGATCATGATGAGCGGGAAGGCCCAGCTCACCGACGCGGTGCGGGCGGTGAAGCTGGGCGCCTTCCAGTTCCTGGAGAAGCCGCTCACCCCGGAGGCGGTGCTGGTGACGGTGCGCGCCGCGCTGGAGCTCGACCGCACCCGGGCCCAGAACCGGGCGCTCCATGCCGAACTGGCGAAGCGCAGCCACCTCGTGGGCGAGAGTCCGGCCATGCAGCAGGTGCGGGCGCTGATCGCCCGGGTGGGGCCGACCGAAGCGAGAGTCCTGATCACCGGCGAGTCCGGCACCGGCAAGGAGCTGGTCGCGGCGGCGGTACACGCGGCGAGCCGCCGGGCCAACCGCGCCTTCGTCACCGTCAACTGCGCGGCGATCCCTCGCGATCTGGTCGAGTCGGAGATGTTCGGCCATGAGCGCGGCGCCTTCACCGGGGCCACCGAGCGGCGGCTGGGCCGATTCGAGCTGGCGAACGAGGGAACCCTTTTCCTCGACGAGATCGGAGATCTGAGCGCCGAGGCTCAGGCCAAGCTGCTGCGGACGCTGGAGACTGGCGAGCTCCAGCGCATCGGCGCGGAGACGTCGCTCCACACCGACGTCCGCATCGTGTCGGCGACCAACCGCCGGCTGGAGGACGAGGTCGGAAGCGGAAGCTTCCGGGAAGACCTCTTCTTCCGGCTGAACGTCTTCCCCGTCACCCTCCCGCCGCTGCGGGAGCGGCTGGAGGATCTTCCCGACCTCGTCGCCCACCTGGCGGAGCGGGTGCGGCCCCGGCAGGCCGCGACCTTCACCCCGGCCGCGTTCGACGTCATGCGGGGGTACTCGTGGCCCGGCAACGTGCGCGAGCTCGCGAACCTGGTCGAGCGACTCAGCATCCTCTGCGGGCCTACGGTGGACGCCGCCGCCGTGCGGGGCGTGCTCCGCGGGGGTCCTCCGGCGCCGGTTCCCTCCGGCCTGACCGGGCTGCCGCTCTCCGACGCACTGGACGAGTTCGAGCGTGGGCTCATCGCCGCCGCCCTGGCGCAGGCGGAGGGGAACGTGGCCGAAGCCGCCCGCGTGCTCCAGACCGACCGCGCCAACCTCTACCGCCGCATGCGCCGGCTCGGGATCGAGAAGTCCGCCGAAGGGGACGCGTGAGACGCCCATTCGGCAGGCTCGGGACCGGCCTCGCCGCCTCGCTGATCCTGGCGCTTCCCGCCGCGGCCCGGGCGCAGGACAGCGTCATCGTGATCGACCCCGACGCACCGATCACCGACACCGTCGAGCTGGCAGGCCCTCCGGCCGACGTGGTCGAGGAGCTCATCGCGTTCTACAACGACTCGAGCACCACCCGGGTCGAAGGCGACATCACCCTTCCCGAAGGCAGCCGGTTCGCAGCTCGTCTCGCGGTCTATCGAGGCACCCTGCGGGTGGGCGGTCGGGTGGAGGGGCCGATTGCCGTCGCCAACGGGACCCTGCACCTGCTGCCGGGAGCTGACGTTCGCGGCGACATCCTGGTGATCGGTGGCCGGCTGATTCGCGACGCCGCCACCCACCATTCCGGGAGCGAGCGGGTCTTCTGGGACGCGGCGCCGGTGATGAAGAATGAAGAGGGGCTGCTGGTGATCCGGGAGCGGCGCCGGCGGATCGGTGACCTCGCCGCGGCCCGCACCAGTTTCCAGACCGGCAAGGTCAGAACCACCCTGCTGCTCACCACGGGGGGCACCTTCAACCGGATCGAGGGACTCCCCATCGCCTTCGGCCCCACCTTGGACCTCCGGACCGGGCAGCGTTCGTCCCTCAAGCTCGAACTGCGCGGAATCCTGCGCACGGCCGGTGGCGACACGCGCCTGGCCGACTTCGGCTACGAGGCGCGGGGCGAGTTCCGCTACGGCCGCTTCGGCATCGCGGGACAGGTGTACAGCCAGCTCGGAGCCATCGAGGATCAACCGCTGTCGCTGGGCGAGGTCGGGTGGGCCTCGTTCCTGTTGCAGCGCGACTACCGCGACTACTTCGACCGCCGCGGCTACGGCGGCTCCCTCTGGGCGCAGGCGACTCGCTCGCTCCGGCTGGAGGTGTCGCGCCGGCGGGACGAGGAGCGCTCCGTTCGTGCCACCGACCCCTGGTCCCTGTTCCGGAACAGCGACGAGTGGCGGCCCAACCCGGCGATCGACGACGGTCACTACGTCACCACCGGAGCCCAGGTCGACTTCGACACCCGGAACGAGCGCTACCTCCCCAGCAATGGGTGGCTGCTCCGCGCCCGCTTCGAGCATTCCAGTACCGGCGACGTCGCGCCGGTGGATCTGCCCGAACTGGTGCGGCCCCAGGTACCCCTGGGGCGGCCGTACGAGTTTTCCAGGCTGCTGCTTGACTTCCGACGCTATGTGCGGATCACCCCGTACCTGCGGGTGAATGGTCGTCTGCGGGCCGACGGCTGGGTGGACGGCGATCGGCTGTCGGTGCAGCGGCGGGTCTCCATGGGCGGGCCGGACATTCTCCCGGGATACGACTTCCGGACCTTCGACTGCGCGCCGGACGACTTCGAGGACCCGGCGGAGACGGCGTTGTGCGACCGGGTGATCAGCGCGCAGGTGGAGGTGCGGACGCGGGTCGGGCTCAATCTCGGCTTCCGGGTCGGCGACCGGAAGAGCGGCGGGAGCCGTTTCATCGGGATCGAGGAGGCGGATCTCGTGCTGCTGTCGGACGCGGGCACGGGGTGGCTCGCGGGCAGCGGTCCGGGCCAGGTGCCGGCCAACCGCATCCCTTCGTTCGACGAGTGGAAGGTGGATGTGGGCCTGGGGCTCGACGCGGGTGAGATCGGCGCCTATATCGCGAAGGGGATCTCCGAGGGCGAGTCGGTCAAGTTCATCGTCCGGCTCCAGCGTCGTTTGTAGTGGCCGTTATACTGCTGCTGGTACTGCTCGCCGCTGCGATCCCCGGTGAGGCACGGGCGCAGGCGGGAAACTCCGTTCGTCTGGAGGTGCGGCTCACCCCGGATACGGCGGAGCGCGGGGCCCGCGCCCCGGTGGTCCGATCGGAGAACCTCCTCGGCGACGGCCGCTGGCTGTCCACCCTCCGCTCCGGCCTGCCGGTGCGGCTGCATTACCGGATCGAGGTCTGGCGCTCCCGCAACGGGTGGATGGACCAGCTGACGCGGCAGGTGTACTGGGACGTGGTGCTGCGGCACGAGCCGCTGCTCGACGAGTACACCATGCTCACCATCTTCGGGAGCCGGGTGCAGGAGCGCCGCTACGCCACCCTCGACGCGCTCACCGCCGCGCTCGCCTTTGCCTACCAGATCAACGTGAGCCCCACGCAGCAGGGCAACTACTACTACAGTGTGACGCTGGAGGTGTCGACCCTGTCGGATGCCGACCTGGAGGAGCTGGAGCGGTTCCTGGAAGGCGATGTGCCCGGCTCACAAGGCGACGCAGGGTTGGGTGATGCGCTGGGGCGAGGGGCGACGAGGTTCCTGCTGCGGTTGGCGGGGCTGCCGAGTCTGAGATTGGAAGACAGGACGCGAAGGTTCACCGTGAGGTAAAAGTAGGAAAAGAGAAAGGTGAAAAGTAAAAGGCAGGAACGCCCCCTTTACTTTTCACCTTTTGCGTTTCCCGCCTTTGTATCGCTAGATCGTCCCGCCCAGCGCCTTTAGCGCCTCCTCTCCGTAGAACAGGCGAATGTACTTCGCCTGCTGCGAGGAGAGGCGGCGGACGGCCCACGACAGGTGCACGAAGTGCGGCTCGCGAGGCACCGCGAGGGGATGCATTCCGCACTCCTCCGGCAGATGATTCCCCTTCCGCGTATTGCAGGTGCTGCAGGCCGTCACCACGTTGGTCCACTCGTTGTCACCGCCGCGGGACAACGGAATCAGATGGTCCCGGGTCAGGCACTCGCGGTGGCGCAGGTCGCCGTTGCCCCGGTGGCAGTACTGGCATCGGTAGCCATCGCGGGCGAAGAGGAATGTGTTGGTGACCTGGCGGCGGAAGCGGCGGGGGACGTGCACGAACTTCATCAGGCGTATGATCGCCGGTTTGGGCAAGGTGAGCCGTTCGCTTCGGACGACGTCACCGCTGTCCGACTCGACGATCTCCGCCTTGCCCTCGATCACCAGGCGCAGCGCGCGCCGGACGGGGACCATGGTCAGCGGCTCGAATGAGGCGTTCAACGCCAGGCACCGCACGCTAACTTCTCCGAGCAGTATCGGGGGAACGGACGGACCGGCCCGAGAGTCTGCAAGGGCCGAGCCACCCGTGCTGAAATCGTAACGACCACCTGGGGCCGGCGGCAAGTGAAGTACCCGCTCGCCCCGCGCTGGCCGCCATCGTCCAAGCTATTTCCTGACCAGCGATTGGATCCTCGAGGCAATGGCCTCGCGGAGCTTCGGGCTGCGGGCGATGACCAGCACCGTGTCGTCCCCCGCGATGGTGCCCATGACCTCCCCCCAGCCCGCCTGGTCCAGCGCCTCCGTCACCGCGCCGGCCGAGCCGCTCGCGGTCTTGAGCACCAGGAGCGGGCCGACCCCATCCACACTCACCAGCAGCGTCGGCAGCACCTGTGCGAGATCCGGGCGCAGCGCCGCACGGTGCGGGTGGGCGTAGTACGCACCACCCTGCGGATCCGAGAGCTTGGCTAGGCCGAGCTCGCGAATGTCCCGCGACAGGGTCGCCTGCGTGACCACGAAGCCTTCCGCGGCCAGGGCTTCCCGCAGCTCGTCCTGGCTCTCGATCCGCCGCTCGCGCACCACGCGCAGGATCGCCGCATGTCGCTGGATCTTCATGTGCGCACCGGCTCGGCTCGGTACACGTCCCGCCCTCCGAGGAAAGTGGCGACCACGTCTTCCCGCTGCGAGCCCAGCACCTGCTCCACCGGACCGTCCGCCGAGGGCTGAGGCAGGATGACCGCGCAGTCACCCCACTTCCCCGGCTCGAGAGAACCGATCTCCCCCTCGAGCCGCAGCGCCCGAGCCCCGCCGAGCGTGGCCAGAGCCAGCGCCGCGTCGGCATCGAGCGCGGCCAGACGTCTCGCCGCGCGCGCCTCGGCCAGGAGATCGGGTGTGCCGACGCTCAGGACCGAATCAGTGCCCAGCCCCACCCGCACTCCGTGCGTCAGGAAGCCGGCGAGTGGGGCCGCGCCATGGCCGTGCGCCGCGTTGCTCAGCGGACAGTGCGCCACCGCGGCGGCGCTCCGGACCAGGCGAGCGAGGTCGGCCTGGTGGGCCTGCACCACGTGGATGCAGAGCGTCCGCTCCCCCAGCACCCCATGCCGCTCGAGCCATTCCACGGGCGAGCATCCAGGCCCCGACGGGAGCGGGATGCCCCGCTCGCGCCACGCTTCGGCGAAGGTTCCGGTGCCGTACAGGAGCAGCTCCGATTCGGCGGGCGACTCGGCCAGATGAACCGCGAGCGGCAGGCCTTCCGCCCCCGCCCAGGCGGCCACGGCGGCGTAGAGCGGCCCGCTCACCGTGTACGGCGCGTGCGGCGAGACGCCGATCCGGACGCGCCCCGCCTGCCACCGTCCCAGCTCGTCCACCCGGTGCTGCAGGCCGGCCAGCGACTCCGCCGCCTGCGACGGATGCGGCCCGAAGACCTCCTGGTACACGACGCCGGATCCACCCAGCTCGGCGAGCGCCCGGATCACCGACCCCGAATCGCCGGTGTCGCCGACTGTGGTGACACCGGCGGCCCAGCACTCGACTACGCCGCCCCGCACGGCGGCTGCGAAGTCGTCCGTGCTTCGGGTCTCCTTGATCCGACGGACCCGGCCGATCCAGGTGCGGAAGTCCGGCTCGGGGGGTGCTCCGAAGTCGAACCCGGTCAGCTCGAGATGAGTGTGCGCGTTGACGAGCCCGGGAATCAGGATGGCATCCGGAAACGCTTCGTCGGGCACACCGGCCGGACGCGGCACCACCGCGTCCGGCCCTACCGCCTCGATCCGGCCGTCGCTGCCCAGCAGCACGGCGCCGCGCTCGATCGGTGGCGCGGCGACCGGCAACACCCAGCGGGCCGCCAGGCGGCGCGCCGGCATGCTATTGCCGAGGAGTGGCCGGGGGGCCGCTCCCGCCCATGACGCCGGTGCCGCCCTGCGTGGTGCGGGTGGTGGGCACCAACGGCGCCCCCACCGTATCCGTCCGCGGCACGCCGATCGCCGGGGCGGTCGAGGGCGGCTGCCCCGGGGCCGGACCGGCCCCTCCCATCACCCCGCCCACGTTGCCGAAGGGGGAGTGGATCGGGCAGAAACCCGTCGGCTCGGTGCCGGGAATGAACGACTCGATGTAGTGGACGTCCTTGGGGCAGAAGGGTGTCGCCTTGTAGCCCGTGGTCTTGTCGATATCGAGGGCGCTGAGGCCCGAGGGACGCGGCCAGGCCGCAGGGATGGCCCGGCGCTCGTAGACCTCCCGCATCATGGCGGTCCACGCCGGCGCGGCGAGGACACCGCCCTGCGCATTGGACTTGATCTTCCGGGGTTGGTCGAAGCCGATCCAGAGGCCGGTCACGAGGTCCGGAGTGAAGCCGATGTACCAGACGTCGAACCCGTCGTTGGTGGTGCCGGTCTTGCCGCCGGCGGGGAAGTTGATCCGCGCGCCGACCGAGCCGACCGCGGTACCGTGGCGCACCACGTCGCGGAGGGCGTCGGTCATGAGCCATGCGTGCGCGCTGTCGAGGACGGCGACGCTGCGGGTGGTCGGCTGCCAGACGATCTTGCCGCTGCGGTCCTCCACACGGAGGATCGAGTTCGGCACGGTGCGGGTGCCGAGATTGGCGAACGTGGTATAGGCCGCGATCATCTCCAGGGGAATGACGTCGGCCGAGCCGATGTGGATCGACGGGACCGGCGGCACCCGGGTACTGATGCCGAACTTCGCCGCCTCGCTCACGACCGCCTGCTCTCCCAGCTCCATGCCCAGCTTGATGGCGATGGTGTTCCGGGACAGGTAGAGCGCCCGGCGCAGTGTCATCGGGCCCTCGTACTTCAGGTCGTAGTTCATGGGCGTCCAGGGCGGCTCGTCGGGCTTGACGATCAGGCTGAGCGAGTCGTCCACCATGACGTGGGAGAGCGGATAGCCCGCCTCGATCGCCGCGGAGTAGGTGATCGGCTTGAAGGTGGACCCGGGCTGGCGGAGGGACTGGGTGGCGCGGTTGAACTTGCTGTCGCCGAAGTCGCGTCCGCCCACCATGGCGCGGATCTGCCCCGTCTTGGCCTCGATGGTGACCACCAGCCCCTGGAGGTAGGGCGTGCTCCGTAGGTCGCGGTCGCCCTCATCGCCCTTGGAGTTCTGGTACTGCTGGTAGGTGGGGTATTCGAACTTGCCGTCGGCGCCGCTCTCGATCGCTTCCAGCCGGGCCTCGAGCGCGCGCTCGGCCGCCTGCTGGGTGTCGAGATCGAGCGTGGTGTAGATCCGGTAGCCGGAGCGGTAGAGGTCGGAGCCGAAGCGCGCGTCCAGCTGCTGCCGGACGAACTCCACGAAGTATTCCGCCGTGCCGCTGTAGTCCGAGCTGGAGGAGAGCAGCAGCGGGTACGCCTTCCACCGCTCGGCCTCGTCCGCCGAGAGGAGCCCGTTGTCGCGCAGCAGGTTCAGCACCGTGTTGCGGCGCTGGATGCTGAGGTTCGGGTTCTTCCGGGGATTGTAGCGGGACGGCGCCTTGGGGATGGCGGCGAGGGTGGCGGCCTCCGCCACGTTCAGGTCGCGGACCGACTTCCCGAAATAGCGCTGGGAGGCGGCCTCCACCCCGAAGGCGCGGTTGCCGAGGTCGATCTGATTGAGGTAGAGCTCGAGGATCCGGTCCTTGGGGTACTTCTCCTCGATCTCCTGGGCGACCTTGGCCTCCCGGAGCTTCCGGCGGAGCGACTTGTCGCGCCCGCTGATGTCCTCGGTCCAGATGTTCCGCGCCAGCTGCATCGTGATGGTCGAGAAGCCCTCGGCCACGCGCATCTCGACCAGGTTGCTCCGGATGGCGCCGAACACGCGGTACCAGTCGATCCCGTGGTGCTCGTAGAAGCGCTTGTCCTCGGTCGTGATGAAGGCGGCCTTGACCACCGGCGACATCTCGGCCAGGGGTACGACCGTGCGCCGCTCCTGGCCCAGGTCGGTGATGAGCCGTCCGTCGGCGGCATAGACCTTGGAGGCCTGGTTGGGGTCGTAAGCGCCGAGCTCGGCGATGGAGGGGCAGCTGTTGCCGGCACAGGCTCGGTTCCAGGCCGCCATCAGCCCGGCGAGCCCGAACGCGATCACGGCGAGGAAGGAGACCACGATGATACGACGCGCGCGGGGTGAGACCCTGATGCGCGCGCCAAGCGATGGGAGCCGGCGGGCCATGGGCGCAAACTAGCCTGTTGCGGGGCCTCTTTCCAGCGGGTACGATACGCCGCTATGACCGATCTGCTCAGCACGCTCACGGCCCGGGGCTTCGTGCAGGACGCGACCCCGGGGCTCGCGGAGCGCCTGTCGAAAGGCCGCCTCACCGCCTACGTGGGCTTCGATCCCACGGCCGACTCGCTGCACGTGGGCAGCCTGGTGCCGGTGATGGGCCTCGCCTGGCTCCAGCGTCACGGGCATACGCCCATCGCGCTGGTCGGCGGCGGGACGGGGATGGTCGGTGACCCCAGCGGGAAGCGCGAAGAGCGGCCGGTCATGAGCCTGGACCAGATCGACCGGAACGCCCGGAGCCTCGCGCGGCAGCTGTCGCGATTCCTCTCGTTCGAGGGGGCCAACGCCGCCCGCATGCGGAACAACGCCGACTGGCTGCGCGGCATTGCCCTGATGGACTTCCTCCGCGACACCGGGAAGCACTTCACCCTGAGCTACATGCTTCAGAAGGAATCGGTGCGCAGCCGGATGGAGGTGGGAATCACCTACACCGAGTTCAGCTACATGCTGATCCAGGCCTACGACTTCTGGCACCTCTTCCGGACCGAGCAGTGCGAGGTGCAGATGGGCGGCAGTGACCAGTGGGGGAACATCACCGCCGGGATCGAGCTGATCGGCCGGCGGGAGGGTGCGCAGGCGCATGGGATGGTCTTCCCACTGATCACCACGGCATCGGGGGCCAAGTTCGGCAAGAGCGAGGGCGGCAACGTGTGGCTCGACCCGGAGCGCACCAGCCCGTACCAGTTCTACCAGTTCTGGGTCAACACCGACGACCGGGACGTGGAGCGCTACCTCAAGCTCTTCACCTTCCTCCGCCTCGATCAGATCGCGGCGACGATGACGGAACACGGTAAGGGCCCGGGGAGACGCACGGCGCAGCGGCTCCTGGCTCGAGAGGTGACGGCGACGGTGCACGGGGTGGAGGCGGCGGAGGAAGCGGTGCGCGCCAGCGAGGCGCTCTTCGGGGGTCAGCTCGACCTCGAGGCACTGCCGGAGATGCCGACCCGGGCTGTAGCCCGGGCCGAGGTGCTGGAGCGGCCGATCCTGGAGGCCCTTCTGGCGAGCGGGCTCGCGAGCTCGAAGGCCGACGCCCGGCGTGGAATCGAGGGCCGGGGTTTCTATCTCAACGGCCAGGCGATCGAGCGGGCGGACGCGACGCTGCGGCCGGACGATCTGCACGGGCCGGCGGAGGAGCCGTTCGTGATCCTGCGCAAGGGGAAGAAGAACTACGTGCGGCTGGTGCTGTCACCGTAACACCGCTTACTGTCATCCCGAGCGCAGCGAGGGATC
>JBKPGZ010000157.1:0-4692 GCA_046729675.1 Gemmatimonadota bacterium
ATGGGGGAAGCCTTTAACAGGAAGGCTGCAGCCTCCGGTGCCGCAGGGACGGCAGGATCTGCCGGACCTGCTCGACCCGAGCGAGATCCAGCTCGGCGAAGGTGACCCCGACCCCGTCCGGGGCCTGGGCCACCAGGTTCCCCCATGGGTCGGCGACCAGGCTGTGGCCGAAGTTCCGCCGCTCCTTGCCCGGCGGGCCCCAGCTCCCCCACTGGGCCGCGGCGACGACGAACGCCTGGTCCTCGATCGCGCGGGCGCGCAGGAGCACCTCCCAGTGGTCTACGCCGGTCTCGTACCGGAACGCTGCGGGCACGAACATGATCGTCGCTCCTTGCACCGCAAGGCTCCGGTACAGCTCGGGGAAGCGCACGTCGTAGCAGATCGTCAGGCCGACGCGGCCGAACTCGGTCTCGGCCGTCACGACCTCCTCCCCGGCTGAGAAGACGGACGACTCCCGGCTCGGGACCGCGCCCGGAGGATCGGCGTCGAACAGGTGGATCTTGCGGTAGGAAGCGACCAGCTCGCCCGAGCGATCGAACAGCACGCTCGTGTTGAAGATGTTCTCGCCGTCGCGCTCGAGGACGCTCCCGCCGTGTACCCACACGTGGTGTCGCGCGGCGAACTCGGAGAGGCGTTCGGTTCGGGGGCCGGGTACGGGCTCGGCTGCTTCGCGGATCTGCTTGGCCGAGCCCTGTCGCGGCCAGACCTCTGGCAGGGCCGCGAGGTCCGCCCCGTCAGCGGCGGCCCGATTGAGCAGCCCGATGACCTGCTCCTCGTTGGCGGCGACGTCCTCGCCGCAGTTCGTCTGACAGAGCGCCACCCGCATGGGGTCGATGCTACGCCTCGGCCTCCGGCAGACTCGGTGCGCCGTCCTTGACAAGGGGTGTTGGACTGGTAGGCCCGCGCGCGGTCCGCCGGAGTGGAACTCTCCGGTGGACTTCTTGTTGGCGTGACCGAAGGGATGCCGATTCGAGGACCCGCCAGGCGTAGACGACAAGGAGGAGGAACCATGAGAGCCCACCTCTCCCCGATCCTGGCTACCTTACCCTTCCCCGCAGCGCCCACGATGGCCGCGAACGCGCGGCCCGTTGCTTCTCGAACCACCCTTCCCTATCGAGCGCATGGATCCGAGCCGATCCTGCCCACCATCCCGGGCACAAGCCCCTGGTTCCGACGATGTTGCCCTCGACCACCGAGAGGGAAATCCAGGGCTCAAGAACGACACTCGCGGCAGCCGATAATGTCTTCTGTCGGACGTGTTCCGAGAACCGGAGATGTGCTGCGATGGCGGCACTCGAGGTGAGGGGGACAGCATGGTGAATGCCCGGCGATCCGCGATCGTTCTGACCCTGCTGAGCGTATTCGCTTTGGTCTCCTCGGGCGCCGCCGTTGCCGGAAAGTGGCAAGGCTGCAGGGACGGGCAGGCCTAGCGGGACCTTCAGCCTCGTCCTCATGGACGGTGCGACGGAGGCCCGGTACGGAGGGCGCATCACGTTCAAAGTGTCGACCACGGCAACCCGACCCTTTGTGGGACTTCGCTGCTGGCAGGGCGGGAACCTGATCGGTGATGGGTATGTCGGATATTTCTCGAGCTACCCGTACGACCCGTGGTTCAACCTCTCATCCCCCTACTGGGACCCAAGTGCAGCAGCCGATTGCACCGCGAGGCTCTTCAAGTTCAACAAGCGCGGCGGCGAGTACGTCATGGCGAGGCTCGCCGTCCCAGTAGCACCCTCCTACTGAGGAGGATCTCCGACGCGAGAGAGGCCCCGGCTTTCGCCGGGGCCTCTCGCGTATACGGCTGCTCCTTCAGTCGTCCACTAGTCGGTGATCGAAACCGTCGACGTCTCGCAAACGTCGGGCGGGTCCGTCAGGTTGTCATCGACGTAATGGACCAGCCAGGAGTACGCCCCAGCGCTCGAAGCATCGACGGTGAACGTCGTGTTCGACGTGCTGAAATCGCTCCCGGACGCAGCGTCCACGACGTTAATGACGTACTGCTGGCCGGAGACAGGCGTACCCGACGTCGCGCCACAGTTGTCCCCCGTGTAGAGGGTGAACGTCAGCGTGCCGTTCAGGTTGGTGTCTCCGGTCAGCGTCGCCGTGTCGTTCGGCAGCCAGTCCTGGGCCGTCGTGAGACCAGACGTGCCGATGACGGTGACTTCCTCGTTCCCGGACGGGTCCGGGCAGGCCGAGGGGCCCGCCCCCAGGGTGTTCGGGTCGTCGCCGCTGTAGGTGGCGACGAACGTGTACACCCCGATGGCGGTCGGCGTCGCGCTGACGGGCCCGTACGGGCCGTCGCCCGAGACGGTCGCCGGCGATCCGGTCACCGTGAGGCCGGAGGGGTCGCAGCCGTCCGGACCCTGAACCGTCCACGTGATCGTGCCATTCGCAGGAGCCCCGTTCGTGGCATTGATCGTCGGGTACGTGGCGTTCGGACCGTTGGTGCCGGGCTGCGTCGCCGTGCCCGAGAGCGTCGCCGTATCGGTGATGGGGTTCCCGAGGACCACATCGGCGCCCGCCTGGGTGGTGAGCGTCGGCTGCACCGGCGTGACCTCGAAGCACTCGCCCGACGTGGCATCCACGGCATCCGGGACGCCCTCGGTGGCACTGTCAAATTCCCCACGCCAGCAGTACCGACCCACCGACGTCAGCGTTGCTGCTCCGGAAACGACCGGCATCGTGGTGGTTTCGTCAACCGCCTGTGAGCTGATCGAAACGCCGCCCGTGTCGCACGTTCCGCTCGCGATTGGCCCACAGATGAAGAACGACAGGGTCCCGTCCCACTCCGGCGAGCCGGTAACGTCCAGCTGTGCCGAGTCCGTGACGTTCACCGAACCCGTCCCGATCGAGACGCTCGAGCTGCTCGGCGTCGTCACCAGCGTCGAGCCGCAGGCCTCGAAGGTGCCGGAGACGAAGTCCTTCAGCTGAGCACCCAGTTCAGGCGAGGACCTGGTCTCTGCCAGGAAGTTCGAGAAACACCCCTCGAGTCCCAGCGCGGTCAGGTTGATTCCGCCCTCGACGAAGGCGCCGCTCAAGAACGTGTTCGCGGCGGGCGAGGACTTGCCCTGGTACGTCCACGGAGACGGCACCGTGGTGTCGTTCACCGTGGCGCAGCCCTCGTCGCCCGTAAGAGCCACTGAGCAATCGCCAAGTGTGCCCACCAAATCGAGCGGACCGTCGCTACCCCCAGACCCCACCCATCTGAAGACGCGGATGGTGGTGACGGCGCCGCCACCCGTGAACGTGCCGAGGATCAGGATGTCGCCCGGGTCCGCGTTGTGCGTGCCGCTGAAGGTACCGTCATCCAGCGGCGCGACGTTGTTGTGGAAGAACCAGAACCCGAAGTCCTTCGACCCGTTGACGGCGAACCGGTCGGCGGCGAAGTACAGGATCTGGTCGCCTCCGGATTCGAACTTCGCGGCCATAGCGTCGTTGATCTCGTCCGCGTCCGGTACCGAGCCGTCCGTGTGTCGCCAGTTCGGGACGTCGAGATCATCCTTCGAGCCACCGGTCGTGAAGATCGAATGGGCCTCAGGATCGTGGATGAACGAGCACGTGACTGCGCCGATGCCGGAGCAGTCCGGCGCCTGTGCGAAGATCTGATCCCAGTCGGCGCCATCCACCGGGCCGGTGATCATCTGGGTGATGTTCGACCCCCCGGCGTGCGAAGCGGCCGTGGAGCCATTCTGCGCCCGCGTGACCGTCCAGTTCTGCTTCTGCGTGCCGCTCGGGCATCCGCCACCGCCCGCGTTCGCGATGGCCGTCACGGACATCTGCTCGGCATCGATGAGGATCGTGAACGGCGTCGTTGGATTCGACGCGACCACACGACAGACGGACAGGGTGGTCGCCCCCGCGCTCGTGTTCGAGTTCAGGATTGCGACCCTGACGGTCGTCAGATCGTTCGTCGCGTTCTTGTCGAGCTCCATCAAGCCGAGATCGTGAACCGCAACCGCGTTGGGCGCGGTGATCACGGCCAGGAGCAACGTACATGCAATGAGCCCGGTGAGGGAGCGCCGCCTGCGGCGGCTCCCTGACGAGCCGAAGATCCTTGTCATGCGTACCTCCTTCGAGAGTTCACTCTCGAGACATGGCCGAACGGCGCGAGTCACCGTTACGGCGAGCAACACCGGAGTCTGAGGTAGGTCCCCCCACACCCCCCTTCTGCGGGCACCCCTGTTCTTGAGCGGTTCGCCATCCCGTCGCCGTTGTGACTCTCCCTCTGAACCCGTCCCTCCCCCAGGCTGGAATGGGATCCGCCATCTTCGTGACACCAGCCTCAGGTTCTCTTCACCGCAACGCAGTGGCGCATGCGATGTAGGCCGATGTCAGGACTCGAAGGTTTACCCTCTGTGGAAAACCCCGTCAAGTCGGGTGACGACTCCCGAGACGAAAGTCCTAGTCAAATCAGCCTATTTGTGAAGGCGGTTGACGATTAGCCACCAGATGAGATTCCCCAACGCTGGCAGAGTTGGGAGCAAGTCGCATCGCATGGATGTGCTGACACGCAACCGAGAAAAACGGCCTGCGCCCCGCTTGGCTTGGGGCGCAGGCCGATGCAAGGCGGAGGGGTCAGCCTCTACTGCTGCGGGTTGAGCTCCGTCTCGATCTCGATCTGGACCTTCTTGCTCACCAGGAACCCGCCGGTTTCGACCGCGACGTTCCAGGTCATGTCCCAGTCCTCGCGGT
>JBKPGZ010000158.1:0-16658 GCA_046729675.1 Gemmatimonadota bacterium
GTCCTGTACGATCCGGCTCCACCGCGCCAGGCTGGCGGGCCGCCCCCCGCCGTCCTGGCCCGGCACCGGACCCCGTGCCGGGCTCGCGCTCGGGATGATGATGACCTGGGCCCCGTCCAGGGCGGCGAGCATCGGTGTGAAGGAGTGCCAGGCATCTTCGCAGATGAGAATGGCGGCACGTCCCCAGGCAGTGTCGAACGCCTGTACGCTCCGGCCCGCCTCGACGAACCGCTCCTCGTCGAAGACGCCGTAGGTCGGGAGGAACACCTTGCGGTGGATGTGGCGGATGCCGGCGTCGCCGTCTCCAAGACGGGCGTACAGCGCGGAGTTGTAGAGCCGGTTCTGGTGCAACTCGTAGAAGCCGAGGGCGACGTCGAGGGGCGGGGCCTTGGCGTCGCGGTGCTGGCGGGAGAGATCCTCGAACAACCGCTCGGCGGGGACGGCGAGATCGCGAACGCCGCCTTCGAGAAAGTAGCCGGTGAGGGCCGCCTCCGGCGCCACGACCAGGTCGGGCGGCTCAGCCCACCCGCCGGCCTCCCGGAAGTACGCTCCGAGCCGGCAGAGGTTCTCCTCGTAGGCGCCCTTATGGGGCCGAAGCTGCGCGATCGCGAGGCGAAGCACGGGCGAAATGTAGACTCCTGTTGGCGGTCTCCGCCAATTGTTGTTGCGCGAGAATGACAAGCGACGCCTACCCGCCGGAAAAACATCGCAGTGGTGTGGGTCCGACTCTTGCACGAGTCGCCGTTCACTCACGCGACAACTCACCAGTCACTCCCGCCGGACGCCCTCGTGCCCCCAGACATCGAACCGCCTCCCGTGATCCTGGTCGTGGACGACGAGGCGGCTGTGAACCGCGTGGTCACGCGTTTCCTGACCCACGTGGGCTATCGGGTGCTGGAAGCCCGCTCGGCCGAGGAGGCCCTCGAGTTGGTCCGGCGGCAGGATCCCCGGATCGATCTCGTCCTCGCCGATGTAGTCATGCCCGGTGCGGGAGGGGTCGAGTTGGCCGCCACGCTGCTCTCACGAGCCCCTGGACCAAGTGTGATCCTGATGACGGGTGTGCTGCCTGAGGAGGTCGAGCGACTGGACGTGAACGGTCAGGTCGTGCGGGTGCTCAGAAAGCCGCTCGATCTCGACGAGGTCCAGCAGGTGCTCCGGGTCACGCTCGAGGGGTATTCCTCGGAGGACGAGTCGGACACCGTGCACCGGGCCGGCTGATCGACCAGCTCCGGATAGTGTCGTCGCCCGAACTCGGGCAGAACGTGTGGCTGAATCGGGCGGCGGACCGGTCCGCGATGTACGTCTCCATCTGCCCCTAGGCTGATTCGCCGCAGCACCCCTGCCGATAGCCCACCAGCCGTCCCCGTGATAGCTTTTCCGCCATGCCGACCACTCTTGAGGCCCTTCAGCGGGTCCCCAACGCTTGCCAGATCCTCCCAACCGTGGTTACCGGCGGACAGCCGACCACTGCTGACCTCGAGGCCTTCCGGGCAGCCGGGGGTGGTATCGTCCTGGACCTGCGCGACCCCATGGAGCCGAGGCCCTTAGACGAGCCGGCCACCACCCAGCGGCTCGGCCTCGAGTATGTCGTAGCCCCGGTAACCGCGGGAACGATGACTGATGCGACGCTGGAACGGATTCACCAGGTTCTCCGCCAGGCGGGCGATCGTCCGCTCTTCGTGCATTGTGGCAGTGGAAGCAGGGTCGGTGGTGCGCTGCTTCCCCACCTGATGCTGGAGCACGGCCTCACCGAGGAGGACGCGACCACCCAGGCCATGCGGATAGGCCTGCGCAGCGCGGATCTGCTGGAGTGGGGACTGGACTACGCTCGGCGAAAGTCGATCGGCTCCGGTGAGTAAAGCTCGAGAGGGGCGCCGGAATCTCCGGAGGCCCCTCTCGACTAACCGCTAGTGGCGCCGCCCGCCACCCGACGACGAGACGCCACCCCCGCCACCCCATCCGCCACCACCCCGACTCCCACCGCCGCTACTTCCGCCCCAGCCGCCCCGGTCACCACCACCCGAGGCGCGGGACCCGCCCCAGTCACCCCCGCCGCTAGAGCGCGGTTCGGCACTGGGAGCCGACCGCGGTTCGGCACGAGTAGCCTGCGGCGGCCCTTCCCCACCCGAGCGAAGCGCGGTGCGATCGCTCCCATCGTCCGAGCGCGAGCGCCTCGGCGAGATATCCACCGGCATCGCCTCCCGGCCACTTCTGGCGTCCAGGGCGCGGGAGCTTTCGGCCGGCCGGGCCCTCCGGGCCTCGATCGTGCCGGACACCGTGCGCCGCTCGCCACCCTCGGCGGAGCTCGACCGCCCCGGCGACAGGTCCACGGGCATCGCCTCGTGGCGACTCCTGGTGTCCGAACCACGAGGGCTCTCGGCCGGCCGGGACCTGCGGGCGTCGATCGTTCCTGACTCCGTGCGCCGCTCGCCGCCTCCGGCAGAGCTCGACCGCCGGGGCGAGGCATCCACCGGCATCGGGTCGCGCCTCCCGGTCTCCGAGGTGCGCGGACTCTCCGCAGGTCGGGCCCGACGCGCCTCGATCGTGCCGGATTCGGTGCGCCGCTCGCCCGCGCGCACCGGGTCACCCCGGTCGGCGCCACTCGTGCTGGCGACCCGGCGCCTCAGGGTGGGCTCCGATTGGGCGGCGACGTCGCGATCCAGCGTGCGACGCAGCGGGGACGAGGTCTCCGCCTCTGTGAACCGCCTCGGCGGCACGTACACCGTGTTCACCGCATTGCCGAAGGTGTAGCGGCGATCCCGGAAATCCGTGTTGGTGACCGTGGCGCCTCGGAATCGGTACGGGTTGTAGGGCTGGTTTCCGTAGTAGGGACCGCCGACCCGGGACCGGTAGGGCGTCACGTACGGGAAGCCATGGCCATGGTACGGATACCGCCCGTACCCGTAATAGGGATAGTACGGGTAGTAATGGACCGGCCGATAGTAGTACGGGTAATACGGGTAGTACGGGTAGCCGTAATACGAGTAGTACGGGTAGTAGTAGAATGGCCGATAGTAGTAGGGCGGATAGTAATACGGCGCCCCGAAGGCCAGACTGAACGAGAACCCGCTGCCACAGCCCCAGTAACCGCAGCCATAGTGGTAGCCGACGGACGGATAGTAGCTATAGTACGAGTCGCTCGCGTAGGTAACGCTCTCAACCACGTAATAGCTCATCAGGTCGTAGTCGAAGCTCCCTTGGGCCATCCGGCGCACCAGATCGGTCAGATCCGATTCAGGATCCTCGGGGAGCTGCTGGGGCTCGAGCGTCCGGTAGTCCCAATGATTGCTGACCACGAACTCGTCGAAACGGAAGGGAGAGCGAGAGACGGCAGCGTAGATGGTGCCGCGGCCGGTGTGGTCTCCCACATCGAAGGCGTCGCGCCCGCCACGGCTCTTCACCTCGTACTTTTTGCCGCCGCGCAGGAAGTTGTCGTCGGCTGGATCGATCGGAAACAGGACCTTGAGGTGTCCCTCGGTGTCGGCCTGGAGAACGACGAGGTACCCATCGTCCTCGGCCCACACGTGGACCTTGGCGCGATCACCCCTGAGGAAGCGCCCATCGTTGTTGATCCAGATTCGGAGCGGGGGCTCGTCCGTCGCGGCGACCGCCGGCTTGGCCGGCTCGCCCGCGAGGAGGATGGGGAAAAGCAGGGTGAGGGACATGGCGCCTCCCGAGACTTCCAAAATATCGCCGAAAAGCAAAACGGGGCACCGCGTTAGCTGACCGTCCCTGCTGCGAACCGCGTGCCATCACCTACCTACAAGTAACTAAACCACTTAGCTGGAGAGATCGTTCCCGGGGCGTCCTCCGGCGAGGCCTCTATGCCGTTAGGACGAGGACACTTGGAGGGCGTTAACGGTCAGCGCGGTTCGGCGGTGAGGCGCGTGAGAGCCTCTCGAGCTTCGGAGACTCGGCCCTGAAGCTCGGGATCGGCCTTGTCCCAGAGCCGGAGAAAGCGGCCATAGGCGATCGCGGCCGAGTCCGGCTTGTCGGCGGCCTCATAGGTGCGGCCCAGGGCGAGGTAGGTGAGGGGAAGCAGGTGGACAGCGGTGCCGCTGAAGCCGTAGCGCAGGTGGCTGATCCCTTCCGCGCGGGTGCGGGGATCGGCCGAAAGGGCGAGAGCGAGCTGGAAGCGCAGGAAGGCAGTCGCTGCGCCCTGCGGCCCGCCCGTCACCGACAGGCCGGTGCGCAGGTCGGAGATACCGGTCGCGGTGTCGCCCTCGACCAGTCGGGCCCAACCCAGCGCCGCGCGCAGCATTCCGCGGGATCTCGTGGAGTCGGCCGTGACAGCAGGGGCCCGGATGGCCTCGCTCGCCCGTTTCACCGCCTCTTCCGGGCGCCTCTCGATCACCGCCCGGATGACATCCACATAGGCCGCCATCTGCGGGCTCTCGATCTGCGCCTTGTCCTTCGCCACCAGCGAGTCCGCCCTCGCTCCGCCGGACGACGGAGTGGTCAGCCCGAGCGCGACAGGCCAGCCGAGCAGCCCGGCCGCGGCTCCCGGTGAGATGGCGGCCACGGTATCCACGAGCGCTCGCGCTTCGCGGAGTCGCCCGAATCCCACGAGCATGAATCCACGGTCTATGGGCTCGAGCCTGTGCGCCTGAGATTCGGCAGGCAGTGCCGCGAACAGACGTCGCCTGAGGGCGAGGATGCTATCTGAGGTGGCGGTTTCGTTCCGATACGCCGCCACCACTGCGTGGAAGGCGAGGCGTGGTGCAGCTGCGATGGCGGTTCGAAGATCGCTGTCCGACGGTGGCGGTCCCCAGATTAGCCCGGTGCCCACGCCCTGCATGGCCATTATGGCCGTTGTGCCGCGAGGCGCGCTGCGGGCAAGCACGCGGAGATAGCGATCGAAGCGGGCTCTGTCCCGGTAGTCCATCGCGATCTCGAGTGGATGGATCACCGCCGGCGTGCTGTTGGAGTCGCCCGCAATGACACGGTCGAAGGCCGCGATGACGGTGTCCGGGCTTCGAGGCTCGACCTCGACGAGATGGTACAAGGCTTCGCCGTAGAAGTACCAGCCCTCCAGGTCGGCAGGGTAGTCGTTCACGTAGGCCTGCATCGAGTCGATGGCTCGGGCGGCCCCCTCCTGGAAGGCCCGATAGCCTTCCAGCAGCCGGCGACTTCGCGGCGGCAGGCGGTCGGCATGGCGGAACCCCGCCTCCGCCGCCTGTAGGGACGCCGGATTCCCGTAGCCCCCCGTCCAGCCGAAGACCAGCGCACGGCGGAGATGTGCCAGCGCAAAGGCCGAGTCGACCTCCACTGCTCTGGTGTACTGGACCAGCGCCGAGTCGAGGGCGAAGCGCCGGTAGTAGCGCTCGCCCTGGAGGTAGGCCCGCAGGGCAGCGATCGAGTCGGTGGTGAGCGAGCCAAGGTCCAGGCTGGGCAGCGGCTCGCGCGACCGCCAGACGTCGCGCAGCAACGCGACGCTGAGCCGGTCCACCAAGGGCAGGATGCTGTCGGCCGGGCCGTCCACCTGCGCCCGGCCGAGCCGCTCGCCGCTGGTGACCGCGTACAGGTCCGCCGCGAGGCGTACCTGCCCGCCTGCCGAGACGGCGCTCCCCGTCACGACCGAGCCGGCGTCGAGCTCGCGCCCGAGGTCGAGCGCCTCCTGCGCGCCCGCCTCGTCCGGATCCTTCCGCCCCCACCGTTTGAGCACCAGGCGCGGGTCCACCGTCTGGATGCCGCCGACGCCCTGGAGGTTGGTGGTGAGCAGGTCCACCATGCCCTCGCCCAGCACCTCCACTCCAGGACCGGAGGCGCTGAAGGGCAGCACCGCGATCCTCTCGGCTTCTTCGGTCACCGCGACGGCCTTGGGCCTGGTAGCGAGCCAGGCGACCGCGCCCGCGGCACCGGCGGCGACCGAGGCCGCCGCGATCACCGCCACCATGGTCTTCCGGCGCGGACGGGCACTCTCCCGCGACTGTCGCAGCGCGGCCGCGAGGGCCGCCATGTCGGGAAAGCGGTCCGCGGGATCGATGGCCATCGCGCGGATGATGACGTCCTCGAGCGGGTCGGGCACCTCGCGGCGGACCTTGCCCACGTGCGGACGTGGGGACGTCATGTTGCGGGCGATCACCGACTGTGCGGTTCCACCGGCAAACGGAGGAGCGCCGGCGAGCATCTCGTAGAGCACGCAGCCGAGGCTGTATTGGTCGGCCCGGGCGTCCACTTCATCCCGTCCAGTCGCCTGCTCGGGCGCCATGTAGTTGGGCGTCCCGATGGCGAAGCCGATCTGAGTCAGCGCAGACGGGTCGCCGGACGGCTGGGGCGTCTCAGGCCGCTGGCCGGTGGCGAGAGCCTTGGCCACGCCGAAGTCCGCCACCACCGCATGACCGCCACTCAGCAGGATGTTCTCGGGCTTGATGTCGCGGTGGATGACGCCGTTCGCGTGCGCGTACGCAAGCGCATCGGCGACCTCGGTCGCCAGCGTGACCGCATCCTCCAGGGGCAGCTGCTGCTCGCGTCCCAGCCGCGCTCGCAGCGTCTCGCCCTGGACGAAGGGCATGACGAAGTACGGCGTCCTGCCGCCGCTGCCGTCGTCGACGGCGCCGGAGTCGAAGACCGGAAGGATGTGAGGGTGCTGGAGCCGAGCCGCGAGCTCGATCTCGCGCAGGAAGCGGGCGATGCCCTCCGCGCCGCTGAGCTCCGGGCGGACCACCTTGATGGCGACGGGACGGCCGTGGCGCAGGTCGCGGGCTAGATAGACAGTCGCCATTCCGCCGGCGCCGATCTCGCGCTCGAAGGCGTAGCGATCGCCGAGCGCGGCCGTCAGGCGCTGGAGGGTATCGCTCATGGAATGACCCAATCTACCGGGAGAGATAGGTCTCGAAGAACCCCTGCCCGCGGTCGTGCAGCGAGTCTCCCAGAACCTTGCCGCTCAGTTCAAAGCGCCCGCGCATCTGAAGGAAGGTGCGGCGGTGGGTGGAGGCGGTCACCTTGCTGGCGAGTGCGTGTTCCAGCTGCACCGAGAGCCTTACCGTGTCCGTCTCCCAGGTGCCCAGCAGTGTAAATCGCTCGGGAGCGCGTACCCCGGGCAGGCCGTCAGCCAGGCGGCTCCCGCCATAGTCGATCCGTCGGAAGCGCAGCACCCGGTACACGCCCAGCGAATCCGTGAGGGTGAGAAAGAACGGCGAGCTGCCAGCGTCCCGCGGACCGTACACGCCCCCGTAGAGGAGGCTCAGTTCCTTCCCCTGGGCCGCGCCCCATTCCCAGGTGACATCGCGCCATACACCCCAGTTGTGGTCATGGTAGGCCGCCGCCTCGCGCACTTCGGCGCAGCGCCCCGCCGCGCAGGCCTGACCCGACGCCGTGGCAGCGAGCGCCGGGACCACGTAGCCGGAGAGGAAGTCGACTTCCCGCAGTTCCACCGGCGGGAACCAGTGGTTGGGCTTCGGTCGCACGACCAGGTCGAGCCGCGCGGGCCCGCGCTGGCCACGGGCGCCCACGTGGAGACGGTACTCCCCGTCCCGCTGTCGGACCCAGCTTTCGCCGATCGCGAGGTCTGCCCTGGCCGTGTCGAGGACCACGTCGGCGGCGGGCACCTCCGTGGTGTAGCGGTCGTAACGCCCGTCGGGCCGGCGGTGCGTGACCAGCATCCCGCCACCCCAGCGATCCCCGCGATCGTGGAGGTCGACCTCGCCGCCGACAAGAAAGGTGATATACCACCACTCTCCGGGCCCGGTCACCAGGTTGAAGTAGTGCCACTCGGCCCAGGTGGAGTCGCGTCCGCGCGGAAGATGGAAGCGGTCCAAGTCGTCGTAGAGCTGCTGGGCGGTCGGCGCGACGTACGCGGAGTCGGCCGGCGAGTCGGCCCAGCGACCCTCCAGCACCTGGAGCGCGGCGCCAAGCGCGGCGGCGCGGCTGGGAATCTCGCCGCCGGCCCGAACCGCGGTCGGCCGGCACTCGCCGGCCACAGGACAGAGGTAGATCAGCTTGCCCTCGATCGCGGGCGACACGGTGCGAATGAGGTCGCGATTTCGCTCACCGCCGAGCGCCTGCCGGGTGAGGAAGCGCGCCCGCTCGATGGTGAAGAACATTCCGCCCAGCCCGCCGGTCCGCATCGCCTCGACATCGATGCCCTGCGGCAACACGGTCAGCTCCCCCCCGCCAACCAACGAGACGTCGCGCGACTGATCCAGCATCGCCTCGCCCACCGAGAGCAGCACGATCATGACGCCCACGCCGAGGGAGAAGCCGAGCAGGAGGAAGAGGGAACGCACCTTCTTCACCAGCAGGTGGCGGAAGGCCAGAGTGCCAATCATGCCGGCCCCGAGCCATCGGCGACGATGCAGCCGTCGATCATATGGACCACGCGCCCGGCCTCCGACGCGAGCCGCTCGTCGTGGGTGACAACGAGCAAGGTGGTGCCGTCCCGATTGAGCCGGCGGAAGAGATCGAGGATCTCCCGGCCGGTGGCGGCGTCGAGCTCACCGGTGGGCTCGTCGGCCAGGAGGATCGCCGGCCGGTTGGCGAGCGCGCGGGCAATCGCCACCCGCTGCATCTCTCCGCCGGAGAGCTGGGTGGCCCGATGCCCCTCGCGCTGGCGCAGGCCGACGTACTCCAGCAACTCCCGCGCACGCTCCCGTCGCCGGGGAGCCGCAACACCGGCCTCGGCCATCGGAAGCTCGACATTCTCCCGCGCGGTGAGCACGGGGAGGAGATGAAAGCGCTGGAAGACGAAGCCGAGACGGGTCAGCCGGAGTCGGGTGAGCTCGCGGTCGCCGAGCGACTCGAGCCTCGTCCCCAGCAGCTCGACGCTTCCGCCGCTCGGCACGTCGATTCCGCCGATGACCTGGAGCAGCGTGGACTTGCCGCTGCCCGACGGTCCCGCGATCGCCACGTACTCGCCCGGCTGGACCAGCAGGGAGACGCCGCGGAGCGCGTGGACCGTCTCCCCCTTCATCGGGTAGTCCTTGCGGAGGTCGCGGGCGACCAGCACCGGTGGCACTCTCACGTCGCCTCCGCGCGCAGCGTGGCCGCGATCGGCGCCTTCGATGCCAGCCAGGCCGGGTAGAGCCCGGCGAGGGAGCCGGTGAGAAGCAGCACCACCGCAGCCACCGTCAGGGTGTTCGCGCGCGGCACGAAGAAGGAGAACGCCTGCGGCAGCCCGGGGAAGCTGGTCAGGATCGCGTCAAGGTACTCCGCGGTAACCAGCCCGAGAAGGATGCCCGCCCCGCCGCCGACCACCGTCAAGGCCAGGCCCTCCGCAAATACCTGGCAGACGATGGTCCCGCGGCCTACGCCGATCGCGCGCAGGGTCGCGATCTCCCCAAGGCGCTCGTTGACGGTGATGGTGAGCAGCGTGCCGACGAGCAGCACCGCGACCACCAAGCTCATCCCGCCGAGGACATAGGACAGTTGGGTGAAGTAGACCAGCCGGCGCTTGGCCTCGACCACGAGGTCCGCCACGCTGTTCACCGCCAGCTCCGGGAAGCGCTCGCGGAGGCGTGTCGTGAGGGCGTCGATCGAGCCCTCATCAGCCGCCTTCACGAGCAGGAGAGAGGCCCGATCGGCAGTGGCGTCGCCGTCGAGCCGCTGCATGACCGGCAGCGCCGTCCCGACCGACGGCTGGCCGCGAGAATCGTAGATCCACCGCACGATGCCACGCACCGTCAGTCGGCGGTCCGCGGTCGCCTGCGCGATCTGAGGATCGAGGCGACCCGCGAGGACGACGGTATCTCTGACACCGGCGCCCAGCTGCCGGGCGGCGGGCTCGCTCAGCAGGACGCCGAGCGTATCTCCGGGGGCGAGGTCGCTGCCGCCGGTCACCTGATAGATCCCCTGAGCCTCGGGCTGAACGCCGTAGCCGACCAGGGTCACGAGCGAATCGGCCGTGCGACCATACACCGACGTGCCGAGCACCGCGCCGGCGGCCTGAACGCCGGGCTCGGCACGAAGGGCACGGACGACTCGGGTCGCGCCGGGAATGGCGGCTTCGGTATCGAAGGGGAAGGTGCCCTTCGGAGTGATGCGGATGTGATAGCCGCGGGCGAGCAGCAGGTCGCTGAACGACTTCTCGATCCCGCCGCTCAGCATCACCATGTCGAGCAGCATCGCGGCCGCCACGGCGATGCCGGCGAGCGAGAGCGCGGAGCGGACCGGATGACGACCGAGGTTCCGCACTCCCCAGCCGAAGCCGGTCATGCCCTGCCCCATAACACCATCGGCGGCGTGCGGACCAGTCTCCACGCCGCGACCGCGCCGGCCGCAAGGCCCAGCAGCAGCGAGAGGCAGACGCTGAAGAGCACAATGCGCGGGGTGATGAGGCTGAAGATGAGCTCGGTATCGAAGTAGCGTCGGTAATAGGTATTGGTGGCGGCTCCCGCGAGCCAGGCGAGGCCGGCGCCCAGGATGGACCCGAGCACCGACACCAGCGCTGCCTCGAGGACCAGCGCGCCGAAGATGGTGCGGCGTCGGACGCCGACGAAGCGCATGACGGCCGCGTCCATCCGGCGCTCCTCGACCTTCAGCAGCATGATGCAGAGGAGGAAGACCGTGCTGGCGACGATGGTGATGAACCCGATGGCCCGGTGGAACCGGCTCACCACCCTGAAGGTCTGGGACGACTCCGAGGCAATCGCGACTGAAGGATGGGCCCGGAAGCCGAACGCGTAGCGGTTGAGCAACGCGGCCGCGCTGTCAGCGTCCACTCCGGGAACGAGGCCGATGCCGAACCGGTCCACGCGGTCGGGGGCATCGAGCAGTGCGGCGAGATCGGGCAGGTGCATTCGCACCCGCCGCCCCAGGCGAGACAGCTCCGCGGGATCGGGCCGGGGCTCGTAGACGGCGGCCACGATCGCGATCCGTGGGAGGGAGTCGGGGGCGACGCCGAGCCGGACCGTGTCCCCCACCTCGAGCCCCAGGCGCTCGGCGAGGCCTCGCTCCAGGGCGATTTGCATGGCTCCCGGGGCGGGCTCCTGGAGCAGGACGGCCATCAGAAGAAGTGCGGGTATCACCCAGGACCACCACGGAGGCGCGGAGGACACGGAGAACAGCAGGAGTAGGAATAGTAGCCCTTCCCCGGCGGTTCTCCGTGGGGCTACGGATTCTGGCGGCTGAAGGGGTGCTCGAAGCTCAGATAGAGGAAGAGGGCATCGGGGACGTCGGGGCCTATCGCCACCGTGTAGGCGAGCCCGGGGACGATCTGGAGGTCGCCGGCGAAATCGAAGGCCCAGCGGACGCCGGGGTTGAGGAGAAGCACATCCTCCTGGTCGCTCTCCCAGACCGTCTCCAACAGGAAGTTGACTCGGGGGCGCACTCGCAGGACGCCGCTGGCCCCGAGGCGGGCGTCCACGTCGCCGGTATCACCGTTGAGGATGAGACCGGTGTTGGAGTGCAGCTCGAGCGCGCTGCCGACCACATAGCTCACCGGCAGGTTGCCTTCGAGGCCGAGGGAGCCGCTGCCCCGATCGTCCTCCTCGCTGCCGGTAGGCAGGACCACCGACAGCCGGGGAGCCACATGCAGCGGGCCCTGCCCGTCGCCGAGGGCCTGATAGCGGTAGTTCACGAGCACGTCACCGAGGCCGGTGTCGAAACCCACCGGGTTGACCACCGGTAGCGTGTAGCTCAGCTGGTGCCGCATGGTGCCGAGGGGCCATTCCTGGGTGAACCCGTACTCCCAGCTGCCCTCGGTCTCCGCCCAGGAGAAGGTGCTGATGTGCTGCACCACGCCGGGCTCCTGGTTGTAGGCCTCCTCGATCAGGAAGCTGTTGTCGGCGATGTGCTCGACTTCCTGGGCAGCGGCCGGTGTCACGGCGGCCAGCAGGAGAAGAATTGTCACCCTGAACGGAGTGAAGGGGACCATGCCCACCTGGTCTCCTTCGCTTCGCTCAGGATGACAAATGACGCGTGCAGGGTGACAAATGGCGCGTGCAGGGTGACAAATGGCGCGTGCAGGGTGATAAACGGCCCCGGCCCGATTCATGCCGTCACCAGCAGCCCGGTCGCGTACATCACCAGCATGCCCGCCAGCACACCTGCCGCGTTGAGCGGGGCGAGCAGTCCGCCCGGCGAGCGGCGGGCGAAGAGCTTCCAGAGCTCGTAGACGACCACCGCGATCGCCCCCGCGCCCACGGCGAAGAAGAGCGTGGTCAACACCGGGGAATAGGTGAACCCTCCGATCCAGGCGCCGACCACGGTCGGCAGCCCCGCGAGCGCCCCGAGGAGGACGAGCGTCAGAAGGCGGGGACGCTCGCCGGCGAGCGGCGTCACGATGCCGAGGCCCTCGGTGGTGTTGTGGAGCAGGAAGCCCACCACCAGGAATGTGCCGAGCGCGATCTCGCCCGTGGCGTAGGAGGTGCCGATCGCGAGTCCTTCGCCGAGATTGTGGAGCCCGATGCCGGAGGCGATGAGCGCGGCCACCCAGAGCGGTGAGCGCGCGCCCTTCACCCGCGCGCGCCATTCGCCGATCGCCCCGATCACGAGCGGTGTACCGAGCAGGCCGAAGACGACCAGCGCGGCCCCCTGATAGGCGCCGGGAACCGAGGCGGAGGTCTCCAACGCCTCCTCCAGCGCATCCACCCCCAGGAACACCAGCAGGCCCAGCGTGAGACTGAGGAAGAAATCGATCCACTTCCGCTCCACCGCCCGCAAAAACGGCAGCCAGAGCAGCCCGATGAACACCGGGATCACCCCGGCATAGATCCCGAGCAGCGCGAAGGTTCCGAGGTAGCGTCCGTCCACCGGCGGCGACTGGGTCGCCACGGCGACGTCAGCCGAGAAGGTGAGGCCGGTGTTGGTGACGACCGTGACGGTGTGTGGCTCGCCTTCCACCCAGGGATAGGGGATCCGAACCATTCGCCGCTCGAGGCGCTCCACGCGGCGGCTCCCGTCCACGCTGTGCACCCAGTTGGCGTCGTCTACCATCACCTGGGCGATGGTCACGGCCTCGGGGCCGCCGTTGACCACGCTCACCTCCATCACCCCGGGCTCGGGCAGCCGGATGCGCTCGAGGGTGAGCTCCTCTACCGGCGGAAATGCCGCGCGAAACACTCCGACGGGGCCGAAGCGCAGGAAGGCCAGCACCAGCGCGGCCAGCAGCACCAGCGGCCCGAGGCCGGTAAACCAGAGGGGCAGCCCGTCCCGCCGCGGGGGCTCGGGTGCGAGCGGCGGCGCAGGTTGGTGGCCGATCGCCGGAGGCGGGTGCAGCTCAGGCATGGAGCGCCTCCTGCACTAGGAACACGCCGCTCCAGCCCAGCTCGGCGAACTCGCTCTGGTGGGCGTGGAACATGAACGGGCCGGTGTGCTTGTAGGTGAACTCCAGGATCGCGCGCTCTCCCTGCGCCAGCGCGACCATGTCGGTGTACTCGAAGCGCTGGAGATCCGTCCCGGTCCGGTAGAGCCGGTACAGGTTGCCGTGGATGTGGAAGGAGTTCAGGACATCGAACTCGGTGACGTTCACCAGGTAGACCCGGTTGAGCTCGTGCTGGCGGATCAGGATCGGGTGCTTCTGGTAGTGGAAGGCGACGGTGTTGACCGCGTACACCTCGTTCTCATTGTCGAAGTTGGTGTCGAACGCGTTCATCACCATGACCATCTCGTTGGCCGGGGGACGTCCCTCGCGCGGATCCACGATGAAGGCGCCGTAGAGCCCCTTGTGGATGTGCCGCTTGATCGGGACGGTGTGGCAGTGGTACAGGTGCAGCCCGAAGGGCTCGGCGTCGAACTCGTAGACGAAGCTGCGTCCGGGATGCACCGGCTCGAAGGCTCCGTCCATGTTCGCGGGGTGGACCCCGTGAAAGTGGATGCTGTGCGCGTGCCGGCCCTTGTTGGTGAACCGGATCCGGAGCCGGTCGCCCTCGGTGCAGCGGATCGTGGGGCCGGGCACCTGGCCGTTGTAGGTCCACGCCGGGTAGAAGACGCCAGGCGCTACCTCGAGCTCCCGATCCTCCGCCACCAGCTCGTATTCGCGCAGCACCTGGCCCGACGACAGCCGGCTCACCTCGCCGCCATCGAACCGGGTGAGGAAGCCGGTGGGGTCGAACGAGCCGGGCGCCAGCTGCCCCACGGTCATCATGTCATGGTGAGAGCCCCTGGTGTCCTGGGCGGCGGGACCCTGGCCCAGCGCCGGCAGGGAGAGGCCGCCGGCCCCCGCGGCCAGGCCAACGGTGCCGAGGGCACCCGCACGGAGGGCGTCGCGACGCGAGAACTTGCGGTTGGTCATAGAGTGTTGCCCTCTCCGAGTGTTATCCCAGCCACGCCCGCGCCGTGCCGATCAACAGCCAGGCATTGAGTCCCACGATCACCACCGCCACCATCCACGTCACCGGCGCGAGAAGCCGGCCGTTGGCGAACTCGCCCATCTTGCGCCGCTCGCCGGTGAACCGGACCAACGGAACCACGGCGAAGGACAGCTGGAGGCTCAGGATGACCTGACTCAGGATCAGGAGGCCCCCCGCGCCGCGCTCGCCGTAGAGAGCGGTCACGATCACCGCTGGGATGATCGCGATGACACGGGTGATGAGCCGTCGGAGCCAGGCGGGCAGTCGAATGTCGAGGAACCCCTCCATCACGATCTGCCCCGCCAGCGTGCCGGTGATGGTCGAGTTCTGTCCCGCCGCGAGGAGTGCCACCGCGAACAGCGTGCTTGCCGCCGTCGTGCCCAGCAGCGGCGTGAGGAGGTGGTAGGCGTCGTTGATGTCGGCCACGCTCTGATGACCGGTCTGATGGAAGGTCGCCGCGGCCAGCACCAGGATCGCCGCGTTGATGAAGAACGCGAACAGCAGCGCCACGGTGGAGTCCAGGGTCGCGAAGCGGATCGCCTCACTCTTCGAGGCCGGGTCGGGTGCCACGCGCCGGGTCTGCACGATCGAGGAGTGCAGGTACAGGTTGTGGGGCATCACGGTCGCGCCCAGGATACCGATCGCGATGTACAGCATGGCCGGGTTGCTGACGATCTCCGCCGTCGGCACCAGCCCGCGCGCCACCTCGGCCAGGGCCGGCTGCGCCATCGCCAGCTCGACCGCGAAGCACACGCCGATCGAGACGATGAGCGCGATCACGAAGGCCTCGAGCCAGCGAAACCCCTTGTTCTGCAGCAGCAGGATCAGGAGGACGTCGAAGGCCGTCAGCACCACGCCCCACACCAGCGGAATGCCGAAGAGCAGGTTGAGCGCGATGGCGGCGCCGATCACCTCGGCGAGGTCGCACGCGGCGATGGCGATCTCGCAGAGCACCCAGAGCACGAAGCTCACCGGCCGCGAGTAGTGGTCGCGGCAGGCCTGGGCGAGGTCCCGGCCGGTGACGATGCCGAGCTTGAGGGCCAGGGACTGGAGCAGGATCGCCATCAGGTTCGAGATGAGGATCACGCTGAGCAGCGCATACCCGAACCGAGCGCCACCCGCGAGGTCGGTGGCCCAGTTGCCGGGGTCCATGTATCCCACCGCCACCATGTAGCCCGGCCCGGCGAAGGCGAGCGCCTTGCGCCAGAGCGGACCGGCGCGAGGCACCCGGACGGAGGCGTTGGACTCCGCCAGGCTCGGCTGAGTGCGCGGGTAGCGCCAGCCGGTCAGGACGTCGAGCGGAGGCGTGGACGCGCTCATGCCTGTTCGTCCGCCGCGCAACGCACGACCTGCGCGAGCTCGTGACCGATGACGTGGGTTTGGCCGTCCACCGAGATGGTGATCGGACCCTGGAACGGCTGGCGATCCACCACGGTAACCTGCACTCCGGGTCGCAGTCCGATGGACGCGATGTACCGGAGCCGGTCGGGCTGACCTTCCTCGACCTGGCTCACCTCGACGGTGTCGCCGGCCGCCACTTCGGCCAGCGGCGTGCTGACGAGCTCGAGAATGTCACCCTCTGAGGTGGGAATTGGGTCGCCATGCGGGTCCACCGTGGGATGGCCGAGCACGCTGGCCATGCGGTCCACCAGCGTGTCTGAGACCGCGTGCTCGAGCCGCTCGGCTTCGTCATGCACGGTGTCCCAGGTGTAGCCGAGGAATGCGACGAGATAGGCCTCGATGAGCCGGTGGCGGCGGAGCATCCGGAGGGCGGCCCGCCGGCCGTCCGGCGTGAGCTGGACACCCTTATACGGGATGTGCTCCAGCAGACCCTGCTCCGAGAGGCGCTTCACCATCCCGCTCACCGAGGCTGGAGAAAGCTCCAGCCGATGGGCGATCTCGCTGGTGGCAGCGGGGCGCCCCTGTGGCGAAAGTCTATAAATGGCTTTGAGATAGTCCTCTACGGACCGGGTAAGCGTGTCATGCTGCAAGGCTGCGCTCATACGAAACCAGGGTTTAGGCTTGCCTAAATATGGGGTAAGTCGAGTCTCACGTCAAGATTAGGAGTACCTAGGCTAGTCCCTGAGATGGAGCAATAGGCTGGAGAGGATCCGCTCGGTCAGGCCCCAGACGACCGAGTCATCCAGCTGGAAGGCGGGGAACTCGCGGCTCTCGCCCCGGATGTCCAGCCGAATCGAGTTGTAGATGTCGGGGTCGAGGAGGAGGTCGAGAGGAACCCAACGCGCCGCCGCCACCTCGGGATTGAGGGTCAGCGAGGGCCGATGGCCCAGCGCGAAGACGTGGGGCCGGACTGCGATGGGCGGGAGTACGGGCGTCCGGGGAACCACATCATCGAGGGTTCCAATCAGATCCTGGCGCCCGAGGGTGAGGCCGACCTCCTCGGCGGTCTCGCGCACGGCAGTGGTGATG
>JBKPGZ010000159.1:0-4520 GCA_046729675.1 Gemmatimonadota bacterium
CTGGCGCAGAGCCGGCTGGAGTCGAGGCACCGGGAAGAGAGCTGACATCCCGGGAGTGCACCGCGGCGGCAACGACCTCCCTGGCAGTAACCGTCGCGCCCTGCCACTGCGCTACGACGCGCCCATTCGAATCGATCACCGCCACCAGCGGTATCCTCCAGGTCTTTCCCACCCTCACTCCCAGCTCGCCCATCGTGCTGTCGAGCACGCCGGAGCGCCATGGCTCGAGCCACAACGGCACGAGTTTCGGGAGCCCGCGCTCCGGGGCGTAGCGGAAGAACTCTTGCGCATCCCGGCGCTCGCCCACTACCAAAGCGAGCAGCTCGATGCCCGAGCTGTCCTGGGGAACGGTCCTTCGTCGGATGGCGTCGACGAACTCTCCGTGATCGATCCACGGACTGTAGAGCACGAGGATCACGCCATGACCCCTGGCATAGCGCACCCTGTCCGCCAGCTCCCCGACGTCGAGCGCGCGGATAGGCGTGGTGGCGATCACCTCTTCGCGCTCGGAGTAGGCCCACGATCCGAGCACGAGCACGCCCGCGAGGCTGGTGACGGCCGCCAGTTGGACTCGCCGACGCCGGAGGCGACGGCGAATGAGGGATGTCCGCAGTGACTCCAGAGTGGCGGGTTGCAGCGGCGGGGCTTGGACTGCTGCACCGGTGATTCGGGAGCCGGCGACGCGCTTCATCCGACGCACTAGGCGACGGTGCTCGCCCTCTCCAACCACGAAATAGGTACTCTCGGGCCACGATGCCGCAGCCATCACGGCGTCGCGAAGTCGCAGGCTCTCGCCGTGTCGGCGGTACTGCCACCACCGGGTGGCCGGTGCCACCCCGACCAGGTAGCAGGGGATCTCCGGCGACTCGATCACGATCCTGCGGGTCAGGTAGATCCCCCGAAGACCGCGAATGGCCTCGAGAGCGGCCTTCAACCGCTCGACCTGCTCGGCCGGAAGACCGTGGGCGACGAGCACCGGACGCTCTCGGAGGGACGAGCGCTCCTTCGCCGCGCGGCCGAGCTGCTCGCTGGCCTCGCGCGAGCGGGTGCGGGCGGCCTCGGCCTGGGCCGTGCGGCCTTCCCGCCAGTGATATTCGAAGATGAGGCCATAGGCCGATGGCGCGGCTGTCGGGTGCAGGGCGGCCACCCGCTCCAGCAGCGTCACTCCCTCCGCCTCGCCCGCCGCGAGACGCTCCCGGCCGACGAAATACAGCGCCTCCGGGTGGTTCGGGGAGTTGCGAAGGACCGCCTCCGCCGCCTGGCGCGCCTCGAGGGTACGCCCGAGCTGCCCCAGCACCTGCACGCGCTCCCAGTCCCCCGAGCCGGAGCCAGCGGTGGCCTCGAGCTCGGTGAGCCGACGCTCGGCCGCCTCCTGCTCCGCCCGTTTCGCCGCGATCTGCGGCTCCACGGCCGAGCGCCAGCGCTCGTCCAGCTGCCGAGCCAGAGTTTCGACGGACCTGCCGAGCCAGGCTTCGGCAGCGCTCTGAGCAGGGGGTGCCGGCATTGAAGTCGGGGGAGTGATGCTGGCGGCGCGGAGCCGGTCGCCCAGGGACGGATGCGTATCAGCGTAGTCGGTGGGCCGGCGAAGCGCCTCGTCGAGCCAGCGCTGGAGATCCGCGGGCTCGACACGGTCAGCGAGAGCCTGAGCGAACTCCAAGTGGGGGCTCGGAATCTCGCCGCCGGCGAGCAGCCGGCTCGAGACGCCCTCCCAGTACCGTTCGGCGTGAAAGCGACCGCGCACGCTGATTCGGACCAGCCCCGCGGAGAAGGCCGACCTGCCGGCCAGGCGCACGGCCGTGCTGTCCGCCTCGTACTCGTCCAGACGGGCCAGCACGAAGGAGTAGGCGTTGAAGAACGGCGCGTACCAGGACGGGAAGCGTCCCACCAGCATATCGGTCCACGGGCTGCCGCTGTGCTGGACGACGTGCGCCAGGCGGCTCCACGTCACCCGGATGCGGTAAATCCAGTGGCCGAAGCGTCCGTGCTCGCGGGACACGTGACCGATCTCGTGAGCCAGCACCGCCTCGAACTCGGCCGGCGAGAGCGCCTGCAGCAAGGGCAGGCCGAGGCCGAGGTCGCTCACCGAGGGACCCAGGAGGCCGAAGCGCGGGCGTTGCGCCACCGAGGCGTTGAAGTCCCCATCCAGGAGCACGCGGCGGAAGCGCGGGGCCCCGACGCGGGCGCGAACACGCTCGATGGCCTCGGCGAGCGCGGGATACTGATTGGACGGCAGGGGTATTCCCTCCAGGTCCGGCACCCGGATCCAGAGCACGCGCAGGAGCACGAACCCGAATCCGACGAGCGGAAGGAGGAACTTCACGAAGACGGCGCCGCCGCCGACGTGGGTGATGAGATAGCCGGCCCCGACGATGACCGCGACGACCAGGAGGAAGACGCCGATGATGTAGAGGTAGCCGAGCGCCGCGATTGCGGCGACCTGGGCCCGGTAGAGTCGCGGATGGAGCCGGGCCCGCTCTTCCAGCGTGCGGACGAGGATGGTGAAGTGTGCGTGATTCATATAAGGGAGATGAGTGAAACGAGCGCGGCCCCACCGGGAGATAGGGCCGCGGCACGCTTCCCAACCACAATCGATTATTGGATCGCGTTCATCATGTCGAAGATCGGCAGGTACATCGCGACCACCATGCCGCCCACGATCACGCCCAGTACCACGATCATCGCAGGCTCCATGAGCGAGAGCAGCGCGCTCACCGCCACGTCCACCTCTTCGTCGTAGAAGTCCGCGATCTTGGAGAGCATCTCGTCCAGGCCGCCGGTCTGCTCGCCCACCGCGATCATGCTGATCACCATCGGCGGGAACACCTTCGACTTCTCCAGCGGCGCCGCGATGGTCTCACCGCCCGCGATGGACTGACGAGACTCCATCACCGCGTCGTGGATGATGCTGTTCCCGGCGGTCTTGGCCGTGATCTCCAGGCCGTCGAGGATGGAGACGCCGGAGCTGACGAGCGTGCCCAGCGTCCGGGTGAACCGCGATACGGCCGACTTCCGGAGCAGGTCGCCCAGGACCGGAGCCCGGAGCAGCATGCCGTCGATCTGTCTCCGGCCGTTCGACGTGCTGTAGTACTGCCGGATGGCGAAGATCACGCCACCGATTGCAAGGATCGCCATCCACCAGTAGTTGATCAGCGCATTCGACATGCCGATTACGATACGGGTGGGGAGCGGCAGTTCCATGCCGGCCGAGGCGAACATGCTCTCGAAGGTCGGGATCACGAAGATCAGCAGCACGGCGATCGCGGTAATTGCCACGGTGATGATGACGCCCGGGTAGACCATGGCGCCTTTCACCTTGCGCACCAGGGCGTCGTTCTTCTCGAGGAAGGTGGCGAGCCGGAGGAGAATGGTATCGAGGATACCGCCGGCCTCCCCCGCGGCCACCATGTTCACATAGAGGTCGGTGAACGCCTTGGGGTGCTTGGAGAAGGCGTCCGCCAGGGTGTGGCCCGACTCGACGTCGTAGACCACCGCCTTGGTGACCTCCCGGAGCGCCTTGTTCTCGGTCTGCTGGGCCAGGATGTTCAGGGACTGCACCAGGGGCAGGCCCGCGTTGATCATGGTCGCGAACTGCCGGGTGAAGATGACGATGTCGCGGGTCCTGATACGCGTGCCGCCCAGGCTGAGGCTGATCTGCTTGGGGGCCTCGCGGACACTCACCAGGATCAGGCGGTTCTTGCGCAGATACGCGCTGACGTCGTCCTTGCTGGCGACGTCGAGCTGCCCCTTCTGGATCTGGCCGCTCGGTGCCCGGGCGGTGTATTCGAACATCGGCATGGTGGTGATCTCCTGGAGCTCGGGCGGTCAGCCGGTCGGGCGGTCTGGCGGTAGGTTCCGCCTCCCCCGTCGCGCCGGCCCGCCTACTGTCGTAACTCTTACCGCCTGACCGCCTGGCCGCCTTACCGCCTGAGTCCCCCGGTCAGCTTCTTCTCCCCGGTGTTGCCGTTGACCGACCCCATCTCCTGATCCTCCATCGGGGTGACGCCGATCATCCGGAGGAACTCCTTGGGATCGTGCGACACCCGCTCGCACTCCTCCTGGGTCACGTCGCGGTTGGTGAAGTGCTGGAAGAGCGAATCGTTCATCGTCTGCATGCCGTGCTTCTTGCCGGCCTGCATGGCGGAGTAGATCTGGTGGATCTTGTCGTCGCGGATCAGGGCGCGGATGGCCGGTGTGGCCACCATGATCTCGCAGGCCATGACCCGGCCGCGGCCGCGGGCCTTGGGCAGCAGGTTCTGGGTGACCACGCCCTCGAGCACGAAGGCCAGCTGGGCCCGCACCTGCGACTGCTGATTGGACGGGAACACGTCGATGATACGGTTGATGGACTCCGCCGCCGAGTTGGTGTGCAGCGTGGCGAGCGCGAGGTGGCCGGTCTCCGCGATGGTGAGCGCCGCGGCGATGGTCTCCAGGTCGCGCATCTCACCCACCAGGATGACGTCCGGGTCCTCACGCAGCGCGTACTTGAGCGCGTTGGCGAAGCTCTTGGTATCGGTGCCGAT
>JBKPGZ010000160.1:0-9088 GCA_046729675.1 Gemmatimonadota bacterium
GGGTGTCAGCACCCCCGGCTGCGCGGGGTATCACCCGGGTTTTCTCCCCCCCCCTCCCCGCCTGCCCGCCCCGACCGCCTAGAACGTCGGCCCCAGGCTGAAGGTCCACAGGCCGCCCACCTGCGGCCGGTCCTGCGGGACCGAGTAGTCCAGCCTCGCGATCGCGAAGCCGAAGAGGTTGGTGCGGAGCGCGAAGCCGACCGTCTTGAGCGGCGTGCGGACCCCGGTCGGACTGTCCCCGACGCGGCGCTTCCAGCGAATGGTCGTGTTGTCGTCCCACACCAGGCCCATGTCGTAGAAGATCGCTCCCTCGAGCGGCGGGAAGGCGCCGGAGATGCCGAACGACGGATTCAGGATCGGGAAGCGGAGCTCCACCGAGGCCACCCCGATCTGGGTGCCGACCAGTCGATCGAGCTCGACGCAGCCGGTCTCCGTGTCCGGGTCCTCCTGGCGGCACTCGTTGCGGCGGTACGAACCCGAGGTGTTGCCGCGGATCATGTCGTTGCTGCCGGCGTAGATCCGGAACTCCCGAGAGTCGGGCCCCACCCGGCCGAAGTAGAGGAGGCGGCTCGCGAGGACGATGGGCCCGACCAGCCGATCGTAGCGTCGGTAGTCGGCGGTCACCTGAGTGAAGTTCCAGCTGCCCAGGGTCGGGGCGACTTCCATCCGGTAGCGCTGACCGTAGAACGGCCCCACGTAGCCGAACAGGGAATTGTCGAACACCAGCGCCAGGTTCGGCTGGACGTAGGTCACGCCCGCGCGATGATCCGTCTCCATGAACGCATCGCGGGTGGCGAAGCCGGTGGCCGGGTTGTAGGGCTCGTTGATCTGGAGGATCGCATCGTCCACGTTGGCGAACCGCATCCCGGCCTCGAGCCGCTGGAAGCGGCTGATCGGATAGTACGCCGCGGTGAAGATGGACCGGACGACCAGGCGGCGGATCCGGGTGATGAAGATGTTCTCGTTCTCGCCGACCTGGATCGCGCTGGGCTCCAGGAAGTAATAGGGATCCTGGGAGATGCCGGCCGCCCAGTTGATCCGGTTGCTCATGTTGGCGTAAGCCGCCAGCAGCTGCGCCTCGTTGACCCGGCCGTTGATGTATCCGGCGAAGATCAGCTGCTGGTTCCCCAGGATGTCGCTGAGCGCGATCGCCGACCCGCCATAGAATCCGCGTCCGAAGTTGTCGCGCGCATAGCCGATCGCCGGCCGGGACACATAGTCCGGGGTGAACCGCGTGCGGTACCGCTTCAGGGTGAACTCGCTGGTGTCCGGGAGGCTGTACTCGGCCGAGTCGAGCAGCGCCACGATGGAGACCGGCTCCACGGGGCGCGTGGTGTCGGCGGAGCGCACGACTTCGTTGGACGACCGGAACCCGGTCGGCGTCCGGTAGATCGAGCCGCCTTCGCCGACTTGCGGACGCACCGCGTCCGCCACCTGGAGCGAGCGGGCCGTGTCCAGGGGCGGCGTCACCGCCCGGGCCAGAATCCCGACGCTGTCCTGGACCCGCTCCTGGTACCGCTGGCGCCTGAGCCCCCGGGGGTTGGTGATGGTGTAGACGTCGTACTGGCTGGCCTCGAAGTACACGAAGGCGAGCCGGTCCGCCCCGCTGGCCCAGGAGAGCACCGGCGACAGGGGGGTGATGCCCTGTACCCCGGTGTAGAAGTCGGTGAGCTGGAAGACGTCGTTCGCGTCCAGGTCGTACAGGAAGACGTTGCTCACGCCGTTCCGGTCGGACACGAACGCGATCGAGCGCCCGTCGGGGCTCCACTGGGGACTCACGTTCTTGCCCTGGTCCATCCGGTCGAGCACCCGCACCGATCCGGTCGCCAGGTCGTAGAGCGCGATCCGCCAGTTCCCGATCGAGAGCTTCCGGAAGTCGGTCTCGGGTCCCCGATCGGTGGTGAAGGCGATCGTCCGGCCGTCCGGGGACCAGACGGGATGCAGGTCCCCGAACTTGTCCTCAGTGAGCCGGTGCAGGTTGCTGCCGTCCCGGTTGACGACGAAGAGGTCGCTGAGGCCGCCCTCATACCCGGTGAACACCAGCTGCTTGCCGTCGGGGCTCCACGAGGGCGTGGTGACGCCGCTCAGGGAGACCTTGATCCGCTCGACGACCTTGTTGCGATCCGCGTCCACGACCAGGATCTCGTCCCGCGGGCCGCGCTTGGCGGCGAAGGCCAGGAATTTTCCGTCGGGCGACCAGTTCGCCTGGCTGTTAATGAAACGATAGGTCTCGTAGTTGCTGCTGATCCCGGACTTGAGGATGCGGCGCTTGACCTTGCCGGTGACGCCGTCGGCCAGGTACATGTCCACCGAGTAGAAGTCCTTCTCGCTGAAATACACCACCCGGGAGCCGTCGGGCGACAGGGCAGGGGCGAGGTGGAGGGTGCCCTCCGACTTCTTCTCGGAGAGCAGCTCGTCGGCCACCGCGCGGGCGCGCGCCCGGGCACCGATCTCGGGCAGGTAGCGCTTCTGGACCGCGTCGCGCCACTGGTCGGAGAGCTGCTCCAGGCTGAGGCCAATGGTACGCCGGAACGCGGGCTCGATGCCGCCAGCCAGGGTGGCCTTGAGGATCGCGCCGACCGCCTCGTCACCCCAGCGCTCGGCCACATACGACCAGAGGGCGTGCCCGAAGCGGTAGGGGAAGTACTCGTACGGGTCCATCGTCATCTGCTCGATGGTGGGCAGCTTCTCCTCGAGCGCGGCGTCGCGGAGCCACATGGCGGTCTCCGCGTTGATCGGGCCGATGGACAGATACTCGGCCATGCCCTCCGCGAACCAGAGCGGCGGGGCGATCGCCACCAGGGTGGCGAAGCCGGCGCCGGCGCGACCGCGGGACCACACGTCGTACTGGAACTGGTGGGCCATCTCGTGCATCAGCACGTGCTCGAAGTCCGAGTACGAGCCGGTGAAGGGCATCACCGCCCGGTTGCGCGCGAAGTCGGTGACGCCGCCGGTGCCCTCGCCGCCGACCTGCGTCGCGTTGGTCTGCAGGAAGTCCGAGTGCGACGCGTAGAGGATGATCGGCTTCCGCTCCTTGAACTCGTGGTTCAGCACCTTCGAGAGCCGGGCATAGGAGCGCTCCGCCATGCGGGCCGCGTCCATCGCCGCCACCCGCTCGCGCTCGTAGAAGTACACGTCGAAGTGCTCGGTCTGGATGACCTTGAAGTCGAAGCTGGTGTACTGAACCTTGTTCCGGCCGAAGTACTGGGCGGAGAGCACGCCGGGCATAGCCAGCAGCAGCAGGACCAGCGCCGGTGCGGTGCGTCGAAGCATGATGAACCTCAGCTAGGTGGAGCCGATCAGCAGCTCCGGGGCATCGTCCCAGAGGCGCTCGAGCTGATAGAAGGAGCGCGTCTCCGGGTGAAACAGGTGGATCACGAAATCCACGAAGTCGAGGAGCACCCAGCGACCGCCGTTCAGACCTTCGACGTGATGGGTGTGGTGTCCCCGACGGCCGAGCTTCTCGATCACCGACTCCGCGATGCCCCGCACGTGGGCGTCGGAGGTGCCAGAGGCGATCACGAAGTAATCGGTGGCGTCGGTCAGCCCTCGCAAATCGAGTACCACGAGCTCGTTGGCCTTTAGATCCTGTATAGCGTCCAGCGCGAGGCGAAGCGCCTCAGGTGTTTGCGTCATTCCCCCGATCCTGCGGCCGCGCCGCCCGACGGCCCGGCGGGGCCGTCCTCGACCTGGTAAAAGACCGCCCAGGCCCCGGGCCCCACATGGGTGGCCAGCACGCCGGTCGCGAGTGTGATGAAACAGTCCCGCGGCTGGTAGGCCGCCACCAGGGCGTTCCGCACTCGCTCTGCCATCTCAGGGGCCTCGGCGTGCGCCACCCCGAATCGTATCACCTTCGGGCGCGGGGTGAGATGCCGATCCAGCAGGGCAAGCACCCTGGGCACGACCTGGTCCCGGCCCCTGACCCGGTCCACTGGAATGACCCGTCCGGCGGCATCCAGTGACAGGATCGGTTTCACGTCCAGCATTCCCGCCAGCCACGCCTTGCCCCGGGAGACCCGGCCGGACCGAAGCAGGTTGTCGTAGCGGTCCACCGTCAGCAGCATCCCCGACCGTTCCCGCACCCGCTCCAGCTCGCGGGAGATCGCCGCCCCGCTCCAGCCGGACTCCGCCAGCTCCGCCCCGCGGAGGGCCAGCATGCCGAGGCCGAGCGACGCGGACCGACTGTCCACCAGGTGGACACCGCTGACCCCTCCAGCGCGCACCGCGGCCTGGGCCGAGGCGAAAGTCCCCGAGAGTCCGGCCGAGAGGAGGACGGCGACGACCTCATCAGCCTCGGCCCGGGCGTCACGAAAGACCCGCACGAAGTCCGCAGGAGCCGGCTGGGACGTGGTGGGCAGGTCCCTGGTCCCGCGGAGCCGGCGGTAGAAGTCCTCCGGCTTGAGTTCGACCCGGTCACGGAAGGTCTCGTCGCCGAACATCACCTGGAGTGGAACCAGCGCGATGTGATGCCGGTCCAGCACCGGGTCGGGCAGGTCGGCGGAGCTATCGGCCACGACCGCGACAGCGCGGCGCTCCGGGTGCGCGAGCCGGCGATGCTGGGCCCGCATGTCGTCCGCCTTGGTGGTCTCCACCCGGCCCCACCTCGCCGCATAGCTAAAGACGGCCTCCGGGCTGTCGGTGTGCACATGGACCTTGAGGATGTCCCCCGCGGCGGCCACGACGACGGAGCCACCGAAGGTGTGCATCGCCGACCGGACCTCGTTGGCGGGGGGGAGGTGCTCGCCCCGGACCAGCACCTCGGTGCAGTACTGGAAGTCCCGCTCGGCTACGACCTCGACCTGCGCGGCGGGCACGGCGGCCACCTCGGCGTCGGACCCGGTGGCCGCGAGGATCGGGTCGCCCTCGATGTAGCGGACCACGCCTTCGAGCATCCGGACGAAGCCCTTGCCGCCGGCGTCCACCACCCCGGCCTCGCGGAGGACGGCCATCAGCTGCGGGGTCCGCGCGAGCGCCGTCTCGCCTTCCTCGAGCAGACGCCGCATGAACTCTGCGATGTCCGGCGAATCGGCCGCCGCGCGCTCGGCTGCCGCGGCGGCCTCCCGCGCGACTGTGAGGATCGTGCCCTCGCGAGGGTCGTCGAGGGAGGCATAGAGGCGGTCCGAGCCGGCGCGGAGGGCGGCGGCGACGTCGGTCGCTCGGGCGCTCGTCCGGTCCCCGAGGGATTCGCTGAAGCCGAGGAGGAAGTGGGCCAGCATCATGCCGGAGTTGCCGCGGGCACCGAGCACGGCGGCCCGCGCCATCGTGCGGGCGGTCTCCGGAAGCGACGCGTCGCCGAGCGCCCGGAGGGCGTCGGCGACGGCGCGGAGGGTCAGGCTGAAGTTGGTGCCGGTATCGCCGTCGGGGACAGGGAAGACGTTGATCCGGTTGATCTCGTCGCGTCCGGCCGTCACCCAGTCGGCGGCCGCGAAGATCGATCGGGCGAGCCGGGGACCGTCGACGTACGCGATCCCGACGCTCATGCCGGTTGGGTCACTCCGGGACGACCGTGACACGAACCTCCGCGTGGACTTCGGGGTGCAGCCGGACGCTGACGGCGTGGTCGCCCAGGGACTTGATCGGGTGATCGAGCTCGATCCGGCGGCGGTCCACCTGGTGCCCGGCGCGGCCCAGCGCCTCGGCGATGTCCTGGGCGGTGACGGATCCGAATAGCTTCCCCTCTTCGCCCGCCTTCCCCGGGATGGTGAGCGCGACTGCCGACAGCATTGCCGCCGCCTTCTCGGCCTCCGTCTTCTCCGCGGCGTTGCGGACCCCTCGCGCGCGAGTCTCCGCGGCGATTCGCTTCTTGTTCCCCTCGGTCGCCTCGTATGCCAGGCCATGGGGCAGGAGGTAGTTGCGGGCGTAGCCAGGCTTGACGCGCACCAGCTCCCCCGCCTTGCCGAGGGTCTTGATGTCCTCGCGCAGGATCACTTCCATCATCGGTCGAATCCTCCGGTGGCCGGCGTCAGCCGACGCCGGAAATCTAGCCAGGTATCGGCAAGGCCGACGATCGTCAGCCCCCCCAGAACGAACGGCAGCAGGATCACGGTGACCATCGCGAGGGCGACCAGCACGGCCGGAGGTGTGCGTCGGCCGAAGAACGCCGTCACGGCCAGCCCCCGGGTGGCATACAGTGCACCCCAGACCAGAAGAATGTTGGCGCCGGCGACCGGCGCCCACGCCGGCTGGGGCACGAGCGCCAGGGCAAAGCCGATCACCCAGCCCCAGATCAGCTGGTCGTTGAATCCGAACGTGGGGAAGGGAAGCGGCGGCGCGCCCACGGGCCGGTCGGCGATCCGGTGGTACCAGGCCCACGCCAGCCGGAGTCCTGCGATTGCCGCGAGCGCCAGGAGACCGGGGTACAGCAGGGAGACCGTGTCCGCCATGAGCGAGACCTGGCGGGACATCTCCGACCAGCCGTCCGTGCTGCTCAGCGCGCGGCGCATGGCGGTCTGGAACCCTTCCATCTCTTCCTCGACCGCCGACTGCAAGGTGGCCCAGCGGACACCCAGGCCTACCATCCAGACCGCCAGCGCCAGGGCGGCCCCCCCGGTTGCCGTGAGCGCTCGGCACATCCGGTTGGAAGGCCGCCAGAGCGTGAGCGCGAGGAAGCAGCCCGAGACCAGCACCGCCGCGGAGCGGGCGAACTGGGCGCCCAGACCACCGGCCTGCTGGAGCCAGAGCGCGGACCAGCCCAACGCACCCAGAAGCCAGACCCACTCACGCACGGTGGCGGGTCGAGATACGAGGAGCAGCGCGGCGAGCGGGCCGAAGAGGAACATCGGCGGCGCGAACAGGAGGAACACCGCCAGGATGAGCACCTGGCCCCAGCGTCCGCCCGGCTGTTCGGCCAACCGCATCGGTGCGCTCAGCCGGTGAAGCCCTTGATGTAGGGGAGAAGCGCCAGCTGCCGAGCCCGCTTGATCGCGGTGCTGAGCTGCCGCTGGTGCCGCGCGCAGGTGCCGGACAGCCGGGAGGGCAGGATCTTGCCCCGCTCGGTCAGGAACCGGCTCAGGGTCCGCTCGTCCTTGTAGTCGACCACCCGCACTCCCGACTCGCAGATGGCGCAGGTCTTCTGGGGCCGCCTCATTCGTCGTCCTCCTCATCGCTCTTGCCGGCGGTGACCGGGACCGGCTGGGCCCCCTCGTTCACCACGACCAGGAACCGCAACACCCCGTCGTCCAGCTTGATGGCCCGCTCGAACTCGGGCAGCGCGGCGCCGTCGGCGTCGAATTTGGCGACGACGTAGTAGCCGGTCTCGTGCTTCTTGATGGGATAGGCGAGCGTCCGCTTGCCCCAGTGGCTCACCTGGGGAGCTTCGATGCCGGGCTGCTGGATCAGGGAATGGAAGCGCGCAAGGCGCTCGTTGATGGCCGCCTCTTCGAGCGCACTATCGAAGATATAGACGACCTCGTACTGACGGGTCATGACACCTTCCTTCGGTCTGAGTCGCCCCGGGCCTGGTGCGGGCGTCGGGGAGGATGGTTTGTGAGGGGCGTAGTATAGGCGCGAACCCGCTCGGACGGTAGGGCTTAGCCTGCGGCGCGGACGGCGGCGAGGAGCCGCTCCCGCCACTCCTCGGACAGGCCCCGACAGCGAGCCAGCGAGGCGGCCTCGACGGGCTCCCGCTCGCGGGCCAGCATGGCGCGGGCGGCGCGCCGGACGGTCCAGCCGGGATTGGGATGGACCAGCCGATGGATGGGGTGCCCGGCCTCGAGCGGACCTTCGATCAGCACCCGCAGGTACCAGCCGCTGCGCGCGTTTTGCCGGACGATGGCGATCATGTCCGGAATCTGGTGCCGACGCGCGAGCGTCGCGCAGGGCTGCCGCGGGTGGGAGACCTGGAGGCGCACTTCCCCGATCTCGTAGACGTCGCCGATGCAGGCGGTGTCCTCGTCGAGGCCGTCCACCAGAAGGTTCTCCCCGAACGCGCCAGGCTCCATGGGCCGCGCGAGCTCCCGTTCCCATCGCGGGTAGTGCGCGGCCGCGTACATGAGCACCGCCTGGTCCGGACCGCCGTGGACGCGAGTGTCGGCCACTGCGTCGCCCGCGAGGCCGAGGGACCCGAGCTGGACCGGGCCGTCGACGGGCGACTTCCAGATGGCGCTGGTGAACTCGCGCTCCATCCGGTTCTCGGCGCCGGGAGTGCCGACGGTGCGAGGAGTGCCTACCAGGATCGAGAGGAGACGCATGGAGAGAGAGTACTTGTCACCCTGAACGAAGTGAAGGGGACCATATCGAGCATGGCCCCCTTCGCTGCGCTCAGGGTGACACTGATACGCTCAGGAGAAGCGAAAGAGCATCACATCGCCGTCCTGAACGACGTACTCCTTGCCCTCCGCCCGCGAGAGACCCTGTTCGCGCGCCGGCTTCCATCCGCCCACACGGACGAAGTCCTCGTAGCCGATAGTCTCGGCCCGGATGAACCCCTTCTCGAAGTCGGAGTGGATCACCCCGGCAGCAGTGGGGGCCTTGTCACCGCGGTGGATGGTCCAGGCGCGGACCTCCTTCTCCCCCGCCGTGAAGTAGCTCTGCAGGCCGAGCAGGTGGTACGCGGCGTGGGCGAGGCGGTCGAGGCCCGACTCGGTCACACCCAGGGAGTGGAGAAACTCCTGCCGGTCCCCCGCCGCCAGCTCGGCGAGCTCGGCCTCGACCTTGGCGGAGAAGGTGACGATCTCCGCGCTCTCCCCGTCCCGCTCGACGGCCGCGCGCAGCCCCTCGACGTGGCGGTTGCCCGTGCTGATCTCGTCCTCGCCTACGTTGGCGGCATAGAGCACCGGCTTCGCAGTGAGGAGATTGAACGACCGGTAGGCCGGAACCTCCTCATCGCTCGGCGCGACCGAGCGCGCCGGGCGGCCGGCAGCGAGCGCATCGCGGAGCGACTCGAGCAGCCGCTGCTCCAGCTTCGCCTGCGGGTCGCCGGAGCGGGCGGCCCGGGTGGTCTTGTCGAGGCGTTTCTCCACGCTGGCGAGGTCGGCCAGGCCGAGCTCGATGTTGATGATCTCGCGGTCGCGCACCGGATCGACCTCACCCATCACGTGCTGGATGTCGTCGTCCTCGAAGCAGCGGACGACGTGGACGATGGCGTCGA
>JBKPGZ010000161.1:0-15420 GCA_046729675.1 Gemmatimonadota bacterium
CGCGCCGGGCTCATGCGCGCGGTGCCGCCCCCGGGGGGGCGGGCGAAAGTGCCGCCCGGCGGGCGGGCGGGGGGCGCGGCCGGCCCCCCCCCCCCGCCGCCCGCGCCCGAGATGCCCGACCTCGGCCGGATCATCGCGATCTCCTCCGGCAAGGGCGGGGTGGGGAAGTCCACCGTCTCCGCCAACCTGGCGGTCGCGCTCGCCGCCGGGGGACGGCGCGTGGGGCTGATGGACGCGGACGTCTACGGTCCCAACATCCCGCGCATGTTCGGGATCTCGGAGCGCCCGCCGGTGCTCGGCGGAAAGATCCAGCCGCTGGAGGCCTACGGCGTGCGCCTCATGTCGCTCGGCTTCCTGGTGGAACGCGACGCACCCGCGATCTGGCGTGGTCCCATCATCATGAAGATCGTGCAGCAGTTCCTGCGCGACGTGGAGTGGGGACCGCTGGATTTCTTCCTGGTGGACCTCCCGCCCGGCACCGGCGACGCACAGCTCTCCCTGGTGCAGGCGACCCACGTCTCCGGCGCGCTCATCGTCACCACGCCGCAGGAGATGGCGGTGGGCGACGCGCTCCGCGGAGCGAGAATGTTCGAGCGCGTCGGTGTGCCGGTGCTCGGCATCGTGGAGAACATGAGCGGATTCGTGGATCCGGAGAGCGGCCGGCGGTTCGAGCTGTTCTCCTCCGGCGGTGGACGCCGCCTCGCCGACGAGCTGGGAGTGGATCTGCTCGGCAGCGTGCCGCTCCAGCCGCGCCTGGCGGAGCTGGCCGACGCGGGCCAGCCGATTCTCGTGGCCGAGCCCGGGAGCACCGCGGCCGCGGAGCTGCAAGCGGTGGCCGACCAGCTCCAGCGCAAGTCCTCCGGACGCACGGTCGCCCTGCCGATCCTCAGAGGCTGACCCGCGCTGAGCCTCGTCACTCTCCTCACCGATTTCGGGACCAGCGACTCCTACGTCGCCGAAGTGAAGGGCGCGCTCTTGAGCGCGGCGCCAGGCCTGACCGTGGTGGACGTGACCCATGCGGTGCCACCGGGGGATGTGCGAGCCGGCGCGTACCTCCTGGGCCGCGCATGGCACCGCTTTCCGGTCGGCACTATTCACCTGGGAGTGGTGGATCCGGGCGTCGGCACGGAGCGCGCGGCGCTCGCCGTCGCCGCCCACGGGCACTACTTCGTCGGCCCCGACAACGGCCTGTTCACCCCGGTGCTGCGCGACGCCGAGGTGCAGATCGTGGTCCTGCCCACGCCTGACGGCGCCTCTCCCACCTTCCACGGACGCGACGTCTTTGCGCCGGCCGCAGCCGCGCTGGCGACGGGCACCCCGCTGGCGCAGCTGGGTGAGCCCCTGAGCGGGATTCCCGTGCGGCTGGCGTATCGAGAACCGCACCACGAGGGCAAGAGCGTGGTCGGCGAGGTGGTGTACGTGGATCGCTTCGGGACGTTGGTCACCAACCTGACTCCCGAGCTGGTGCCTGCCTATGCCGTGATCGAGGTCGAAGGCCTCGAGGTGGGGCCGCTCCGGCGCACCTTCGGTGATGTGCCTACGGGCGGGCTGGTCGCTTACCTGGGCTCGGGCGGCCAGGTCGAGATCGCCGTGCGGGACGGGTCCGCGGCTCGGCGACTGGGCATGGGGGTAGGAGGCAGAATCAGGGCCCGGCTGGGCTAGTCCCCGGGCCCTGTTTGAGTCTCGCGAGCGCGCGCCGCAGATAGCCGAACAGGGTCCAGATCACGAACACCGCGAGAATCACCAGCACGATCACGATCGCCGCCGTGAGCAGCGGATGCTCCGCGGCCATCCAGGCCAGAAACACCGCGAAGCCGTCCTCCAGCAGACTCAGCGTCCAGTTGCTCAGCGGCTCCGGGCTGGCGTTGGCCGCCGCACGGGTGCTCGCCTTGGCGCCGTGCGAGGTGAGCGCCACGCTTCCCGCGAGCAGCGCCGCCGCCAGCTTCCATTCCTCGGGAAACCCCTCCGAGAACGCGCTGTAGGAGAGGATCGCCGCCGCCGGCGGACGAATGAACGTGTGCACCGCGTCCCACGCGCTGTCCACGTAGGGGATCTTGTCGGCGATGAACTCGATCACGAACAGCGTGATGGCGACACCGAGCACCACGGGGTGGGCCAGCACGGCGAGGGGCTCGGGGAGGGTCACGATGCCCAGCCGCTGGAACAGCCCGGCGGCGGCGACCGTGGCGTACAGGTTGAGACCGGAGGCGAACGAGGTGCCGAGCGCGAAGCCGAGGGTCTCGAGCGGGGACATGGTAGGAAGCTAGTAGGGTATCGGAGAGGCGTCCTACTGATTCCCCTCTCCACTGCCAACCCACTCGACCTTCACCCCTCCGACCGCCGTCGTCACCGCGATGTCCAGCTTGCGGTCGGCGCGGTCGTAGCCGGGCGACTCGAAGGCATTCCCCGTCCGGACCAGCCCGGCCCGGTCGAAGCTCGCGAGAAAGCGGTCGAGGGTGAGCCGCACGCCCACCCTTCGCGGGAGCCTCAGCGTCAGCTCGCCCACCGCCATCTTGATCTCCGCGGCCGTGCTGGAGGTCCACGCGCCGGAGAAGTCGAGCGTGACCCTGCCCATCCCGCCTTCCAGCTCGAACCGGTCGCAGCGGCTGTTCCCCAGCCCCAGTACCGTGAGCTCCGCGGCGCCCGCAGTGATCTCGGCCGCGCGGCAGCGGGAGAGGTTGGGCTCCGAGAACCGGACCACGGCCTGACTCGCGCCCGCTTCCATCGTGAGCTCGTTGAGACTGAGTCCACCCAGCTCGATGTCCGCCTGCACCGCGCCAAGGGCCAGGTCGAGATCGAGGTCGACCGAGGGCGCGAACGCCACGGTCGCGTCCTGGCGGAGCTGGCGGGTGGAGACGACCCGCAGGCCGCCTTCGCCCGCGGGCTGGAGACCAAGGATCACGATCCCACTCGCGGCGTCGTAGGTGCTGGTCGGAGAGTACCGGTCCTCGTCGTATGAGGCGTCCATCCGGTAGAGCTCGTTGGCGCGGCCCGATGTGATCCGGAGCCCACCCGCCCGGTAGTCGAGTGTGGCATGCAGACGGGTCTCCCCGTGGAGCTGCCGGAAAGTGGCGAACGAGCGGATGCTCTGGGCGGAAGCGCTCGTCGCGCCCGCCACGAGGGCAAGCACCGCGAGGGCGATGCGGTGCATCAGAGTCCCCGAGTGGGCGTCCGGCCGCCACCGGGGCGGCGGGCGGCGGGAACTCCGAACTGCGGGGTGGCCCACAGGTACTCGTCGGTGAGCGCCTCGGGCGGGATGAGACGGCCGGCGAAGTTCTCCCGGATGCCCGCGCGACTCAGCAGGGCCGCGCCGAAGCCGGCGGTGGCCAGCAGCCAGGTGGCCAGGAAGGCCGCACCGCCGATCAGCGTGCCCGCGACCGGGACCCATCCGAAGAGCGACCACGCGAGCCACAGCACCGCCACCGCGCTCAGGCCCACCACGAGGTAGCGATAGCTGTTGGGCGAACCGATCATCGCGCCCAGCGCCATCCGGCGTCGGGTGTAGGTCTCACCCATCGCGTGGGCCACGCCGAGGAACCCGCCCAACGCCCCCACGATTACCAGCAGCGCGTACACTGCGACCGCGAACGGCAGGAGCAGGATGCCGGCGACGCTCAGGACCAGCCCTACGATCAGCATGCCGAAGGTGGGGATCACCAGAATCTGGCCCAACAGGCCGGTCATGAACGCGCGGCCGAAGGAGTGGGAGGCGGTATCGGAGATCACTTCCAGGTTGGGGCGGGCGAACATCACCAGACCGAAGCCGAGCACGGCGAGAGTGAGGAACACCCCCGTGACGCCCGCGAGCCTCCGCCCGATCGTCTCCAGCGCGCTCGGCTGAGGAGCGGCCGCGGCGCGGAGCGGCGCGACGATCGAGGTGTGGCGCAGGGTCCGGGCCTCGCCGCCGATCTCGCCCCCCATGTCGTGCACCATGCCGCCGAGCGTGAGGATGTCGCCGGTGACCACGGCGCCCGGGTGCACGATCACGTCGCCTTCCACCGTCACCAGGTTGCCGTGCAGCCGGCCGTAGACGTCCGCGTCGCCTTGGACCACGAGCAGGTGACCTTCGATCTGGTCGGCCGCGCCGATGCGGTAGTCGCCCAGCCTGGCCTGGCCTTCGGACACCGTGACACGGATGGCGCCGTCGCGCGGCGCGAGCGCGCTCTTGAGACGGCTCTCGATTCTGGAGGGGTTGGAGAGGTCGCCGAGATCGACCGGCGGGGTGCCCTGGGGCGCGGGCTCGATGGCCCGCGGCTCTGGACGCGCGGCGCGATCCTCGCCCTGCTGACTGGCGACCAGATCCCAGAAGTTGCGGACCAGACCCACGGCCGCCTCACCGGTGGGCACCGAGCCGGGCTCGGCCCTGGCGACACTGGGCCCCGCGAGCAGCAGCGTCAGCAGCGCCGCCGCTCGCGCGAAGGAGCGGGCGCGAGCCGCGCCGCCGCTAGGCGGCATGGGCCACCTGCTGGGACGGCAGAGCCAGCAGGCGACGCAGCGCGAACACCCCGCTCAGATAGGCGAGCGCGAGCGCGCCGAGCGCCGCGCTCAGGCGACCGGGATGGTCGGCGAAGGTGCGCGCGCTCTCGTACCAGGGCTGTTCGATGAAGTTGGAGGCCAGACCCCGAAGCGCGAGCCAACCCGCCTGGCTCCCCTGAGACAGCACCCAGTTGCCGGCCGAGATCAGCACGTCCTGGTTGGCCAGGCTCCAGGCGACGCTCGCGGCCATCGAGCCCACCAGCGCGAGGGCGAGACTCGCCGCGATCGCCATGGAGCGCCGGGTGGCGAAGATGCGCTGCCGAATCGACCGGAGAGCGAAGGGATCGGCCACGGTGACCTGCGCCATCACCCGGTCTTCGAAGCCGGGGGAGGGGGCCATCAGCGGCAGGGCGGCGAGCTGCTCGACGATCTCCCGCTCGGCCTGGGCGCGGTCGAAGCACTCCGGGCACAGGTCGAGGTGTCGGGTGCGAGCGGCGTCGAGGGTGCCGTTGAGCCAGAGCTCGACGTCGTCCGGCGAGAGGTGGGGGCCGGGTGCCGGGGTCATAAGTGGACCCTCCTACGGTCCGGGTCGAGCAGAGGTTTCACTCCCTCAGGTGCGCGAGCGCGAGCCGCAGCTCGTTGCGGGCGCGATGGATATAGGTCTTCACGGTGCCCAGCGGGAGATCCAGGATCTCGGCGATCTCCTCGTAGGCCCGTCCCTCCACGTGGCGCAGGAGGATGCAGGACCGGTACTCCGGGCGGAGCCGCCCGATGGCCGCCTCGATCGCCCCGCCCAGCTCCTTCGCCTCCACCGCGTCGAGGGGGGACTCCTGCCGCGCGCCGATCTGCAGCGCAGTGGCCTGCATCGCTTCCGGGGTCTCCGCGTGGGGCGAGCCATCCAGCGAGAGGGTGTCGAGCTCGCGACGGCGGAGATGATCGATAGCGGCGTTGTTCGCGATCTTGAAGATCCAGGAGGAGAACTTGAACTCCGGGCGATAGGAGTCGATCGCGTTGAGCGCCTTGACGAAGGTCTCCTGCGCCAGATCCTCCGCCAGCTCCCGGTCGCGCACCATGCGGTAGAGCAGGGCGAACACCGGCCGCTCGTAGCGGCGCACCAGCTCCCGGTACGCCGCCTCCCGCCCTCCTCGGGCGAGCAGGACGACCTCCTGATCGGTGAGCCGGGCCCATTCCGGCCCCTCAGCCATCGTCCGTCCGGCTTGCCAAGGCTCCGGCGGCGGGACTACATTCTGCGCCTATGTTAGCCTCGGATCGTAAGTTACCCGTTTCCGGCGGCCCCGAGAAGCGGACTTACGTCCGCGATATGTTCACCGCCATCGCGCCCACGTACGACCGGCTCAACCGCATCATCAGCCTGGGGCTGGATCAACGGTGGCGGCGCAACGCGGTAGGGCGACTGGGGTGGGAGCGGGCGCCGGAGGGAATGTATCTGGATCTGTGCGCCGGCACCCTGGACTTCGGCGCGATGCTCGCCGGCCGGCGCGGGTTCCGGGGTCGGATCGTGGGAGCCGACTTCGTCCAGCGGATGCTCCGCCTGGGTCGGAGCAAGTCGCCCCGGCTGACCCCGGTGGCCGCCGATGCGCTGGCCCTCCCGTTTCCGGACCGGACCTTCGATGGAGCGATGGTCGGATGGGGCGCGCGGAACCTGGTCGATCTGGATGGCGGACTGGGCGAGGCCGCTCGGGTGCTCAAGCCCGGCGCACGCCTCGTGATCCTGGAGATGACCCTGCCTCCGCATCCGGGGGTCCGGCGCCTGTTCCTCTTCTACTTCGACCGGGTATTGCCGTGGATCGGCCGATTGATCTCGAAACATACGAGCGCCTATACCTGGCTTCCAGAGTCCACCCGCACGTTTCCCGGACCGGCGGAGCTGGCGCGCCGCATGGAGCGCGCGGGGTTCGTGGAGGTGAGCTACCGGCTGCACATGGGCGGGGTGACCGCGCTGCACGTCGGAACGAGAGCGTGACCAGTGGTGCTCGCTGATCTCCGGGAGTTTATCGAGGCCATCGAGGCCGCGGGCGAGTTGGTCCGCGTTTCCCACCCCGTGCGCGCGCGGCTGGAGGTGGCCGAGATCGCCGATCGCTGCATGAAGAGCCCCGGCGGGGGGCCCGCGCTGCTCTTCGAGCAGGTGCTGCTCGAGGACGGCCGGCGGAGCCCGCATCCGGTCGCCATCAACCTCTTCGGCTCGATGCGCCGCATGTGCCTCGCGCTCGGCGTGGAGGACCTGGAGACGATCGGCGGGCGAATCTCCGAGCTGCTGGAGATGAAGGTACCCGAGGGCCTGTTCGGGAAGCTGGCCATGCTGCCGAAGCTCGCCGAGGTGGGGAAGTTTCCGCCCCGAGTGCGAGGCGGACGTGCGCCCTGCCAGGAGGTCATCCTCCGGGGCGACGCGGTGAACCTGGACGACATCCCCTTCCTCACCACCTGGCCGGGCGACGGCGGCCGCTACATCACGCTGCCGATGGTCATCACCCGCGACCCCGCGCGAGGGATCCGGAACGTCGGGATGTATCGGGTCCAGGTGCTGGGCAGGAACACGCTCGCGATGCACTGGCAGCGGCACAAGGTGGGTGCGGCGCACTGGCGCGAGATGGCGGCCGCCGGCGAGCGTATGCCGGTGGTGATCGCGCTCGGTGGAGATCCTGCCAGCATCTACTCGGGCTCGGCCCCGCTGCCGCCTACGATCGACGAGTTCCTCTTCGCCGGCTTTCTCCGGCGCGAGCCGGTGGACCTGACGAAGGCGGTCACCTGCGACCTCGAGGTGCCCTCCGAGGCGGAGCTGGTGCTGGAGGGCTACATCGATCCGGCGGAGCCGCTGGTCCTCGAGGGACCGTTCGGCGATCACACCGGCTTCTACTCGCTGGCGGACTACTACCCCAGGGTGCACGTCACGGCGGTGACGGCCCGGCGAGACCCGATCTACCCGGCGACCCTGGTGGGCCGGCCGCCGATGGAGGATTACTACCTCGGGCACGCCACCGAGCGGATCTTCCTGCCGCTGCTCCGGCTCACCGTGCCGGAGATCAAGGACTATCACATGCCCGCCCCGGGGATCTTCCACAACCTCGTCTTCGTCTCCATCGACAAGCAGTATCCGGGGCAGGCCTACAAGGTGATGAACGCGCTCTGGGGCCAGGGACTGATGTCGCTCGCCAAGGTACTGGTGGTGGTGGACAAGGAAGTGAACGTCCGCAACCCGGACGAGGCCTGGTGGATCGCGCTCAACAACATCGACCCCGAGCGCGACGTTCGCTTCACGATGGGTCCGGTGGACGTGCTCGATCATTCCAGCCGCGGCTTCACCTACGGCAGCAAGATGGGGATCGACGGCACGCGCAAGTGGAAGGAGGAGGGATTCGACCGCGAGTGGCCGGAGCGGATCGTGATGGACGAGGAGACGCGCAAGCGGGTGGACGAGATGTGGCCGAGGCTCGGGATCGAGTTGGGCGGTCAGGCGGTCAGGCGGTCAGGCGTAGGTGGGAGACTTCATGAAGGAGAAGCGTGCTTTCACACTGAGCGAGCGTGCCGCGTGAGCGACCCTACCGCCCTACCGCCTTACCGCCCGACCGGCGAAGGACAGACCTTCGCCGGCGAGTCGCTGCTCGTCCGCTACGTCAACTTCGTCAAGCTGCCCCACACCCTGTTCGCGCTGCCGTTCGCGCTGCTCGGGGTGCTTGCGGCGTCCATGGCCACGCCGGTGACGCTGAAGGTCGTGCTGCTGGTGGTGATCGCCTTCTCGGCGGCGCGGTGGGCGGCGATGGGATTCAACCGGATCGCGGACCGGGCCTTCGACGCAAAAAACCCTCGCACCATGTCGCGGGAGCTGCCCCGCGGGGCCATCACGCTCGGCCAGGCCTGGGCTTCGGTGCTGTCCGCCTCGGCGATCTTCGTGTTGGCCGCTGGCGCTCTCAACCGGCTCTGCCTCCTGCTGAGCCCGGTCGCGCTCGCCTGGGTCCTCACCTACAGTCTGAGCAAGCGGTTCACCTGGTGGCCCCATCTCTGGCTGGGGCTCAGCCTGGCGATCGCGCCGGTCGGCGGCTACCTCGCGGTCACCGGCCGGTGGAGCGAGCCGACCTGGCCGCTCCTCGCCGTGGCGCTGGCGGTCGCGACCTGGGTGGCGGGGTTCGACATCTTCTACGCGCTCCCCGACGAGGCGTTCGATCGGCGGGAGGGACTGCGAAGCGCCGTGGTGCGCCTGGGCGAGCCTCGCGCAATCCTGGCCGCCAAGCTGCTGCACGGGGTCACCATCCCGGCGCTCGCGCTGTTCGGCTACGGCATGGGCTTCGGCCTCTGGTACTACGCCGGTCTCCTCGCGGCGGCCGTGATCCTCGCCTACGAGCACAGCCTGGTCCGTCCGGGCGATCTCGCCCGGCTGGACGCGGCGTTCTTCACCATGAACGGCATCATGAGCGTCACCGTGTTCGCCTTCGCCCTGCTCGACCGTCTGGTGCGCTGAACCGGTGACCGCGGCGCGTCCCGTCGTCCTCGCGGTCACCGGCGCTTCCGGCGCACCATACGGCGTCCGGCTGCTCGAGGTGCTGGCCAGGCACCGGGTGCCGGTGTGGTTGATCGTCTCCTCCCACGGGATGCGCCTGCTCGACGCCGAGTGCGGCATCAGCTCCCTCGACACGTTGCGCGAAGCCACCGGCGGCGACTGGTCGTCAGTGGTGCCGTTCTCCGACGGCGATCGCGGTGCGCTTCCCGCCTCCGGCTCTCAGCCGACCCGGGGCATGGTGATCTGTCCCTGCTCGATGGGTACCGTGGCGGCAGTCGCCGCCGGCACCTCGCGCTCGCTGGTGGAGCGCGCCGCCGACGTGACGTTGAAGGAGCGCCGCAAGCTGGTGCTGGTGCCCAGGGAGACGCCGTTCTCGCTGGTACATCTCAGGAACCTGGTGACGGTCACGGAGGCCGGCGGCGTCGTCATCCCCGCGGCGCCGGGCTTCTATCACCGGCCCGCGAGCGTGGTCGAGCTGGTGGATTTCATCGTGCAGCGAGTGCTGGACCAGCTCGAGCTGGAGATCGAGATCGCGCGCCGCTGGACCGGGGAGGCACCGCGGTGACGCGGCGCCACTGGTGGACCGCGGTGTTCACCGCGGGCGCGCTCGCCGGATGCGGAGGCGACGATGGCCGACAGGAACCGGTGGACGAAGGTGAGCCCCCCGTGGTCGGCTGCACCGACGGCACCTCGGAAGACGCGCTCACCAGGGTGTGCTTCCCAGCGGACTGGAACGGCGATCTGATCGTCTACGCTCACGGCTACGTCGAGCCGCAGGCTCCGCTCGCCGTGCCCGAGAACGAGTTCGGCGGCACGCCGGTGGAAGACCTCGTCAACGCCCTGGGCTATGCCTACGCCACCACCAGCTACCGTGCCAACGGACTGATCGCAGACGTGGCGGTGGACGACTTGCTCGAAGTGGTGGACCTGGTGCAACGGACCGTGCGGCCCGATCCCGCCCGGGTGTACCTCGTCGGAGTCTCGGAAGGCGGGCTCGTGGCGACCCTGGCAGCGGAGCAGGAGCCGGAGCGTTTCACCGGCGCGCTCGCGGCGTGCAGCCCGATCGGGGACTTCGCCCGGCAGATCGACTACCTGAACGATGTCCGGGTGGTCTTCGACTACCTCTTTCCCGGCATCCTCCCGGGGAGCGCTAACGATCCACCCGCCGAGCTAGTGGAGGGCTGGACGTCGACCTACGCGCCGGCCGTCACGGCGGCGATCCAAGCCGACCCCGGGCACGGGGCGGAGCTGGCGGCCGTCACCGGCATCCCCGACGAAGGAATGGACATGGCGACGCTTGCCAGAACCGCCGTCGCCCTGCTCCGGTACAACGTGCTCGGCAGCGCCGACGCCAAGGACCGACTGGGTGGTCAGCCGTACGACAATGCGGACCGGGTTTACCTGGGATCCGACGATGACGAGGCGCTGAACGCAGGGGTCGAGCGCATCTCTGCGCACGCCGGCGCGCGGGCAGCGCTCGAGCGCTTCGAGACGACCGGTGACCCCGGGGTGAAGCTCTCGATCATCCACACCACCGGCGATCCGATCGTGCCGTTCTTCCATCAGCCGCTCTACGAGGAAAAGACCGTCGCAGCAGGTGCCACCGGCCGGCTCGCCCACCGAGACGTCGAGCGGTTCGGCCACTGCGCCTTCACGACCACCGAGATCCTCGCCGCCTTCGGCGAGCTGCCGCAATAACACCCATGCGTCTCGGCGTGATCTCCGATACCCATGGTCTGCTCCGACCCGAGGTCTTCGACGTGTTTCGCGAGGTCGACCACATCCTCCACGGGGGTGACGTGGGGCCGCCGGACATCCTCATCGAGCTGGGCGCCATCGCGCCGGTGACGGCGGTCTACGGCAACACCGATGGCTGGGACGTCCGCTCACAGCTGCCGCAGGTGGCGACGGTCGAGCTCGACGGATTCGAGATCGTGGTCACCCACGGGGATCAGTTCGGGATCCCGACACCGGAGAAGGTGCAGGCGGCCTTTCCGCGAGCCGAGATCATCGTCTTCGGCCACACGCACCGGCCCGTGCTCACGCTGGTGGACGAGGTGGTGACGGTGATGAATCCCGGGGGCGCGGGGCCGCGTCGCTTCCGGCTGCCGCCGTCGGTGGGCATTCTGGAGCTGGAGCCGGGCATTCCGCCTCGCGGCCGGCTGGTGCCGCTGGCGCCGTTCGACGAGGAGTGATGAGGAAAGCAATGTCACCCTGAGCGCAGCGAAGGGGACCATGCTCGATTTGGTCCCCTTTACTTCATTCAGGGTGACAACTTCTCCTGCTAGAGTCCCAGTCGCACCCCGGCGCTCACCGTCCAGTTGTGCGACGTCTCGGTGTTCACGTTGACTGACGTCGCCTCGCGGGCGTCGAACTTGCCGATGTAGTCCTTCGCCATCAGCTGCAGCCCGAGGCGGGGAACGATCGGCACTTCCACACCGGCACCAAGGTTGTACGCGAAGTTGGTGCCGTGCGTCCCGACGCCGGCGACTTCGATTTCCTGTCGCATCGCGCCGGCGCCGGCCTGAACGAACGGTCGCATCGGTAAGAGCGGCACGCTCAGACGGAGCGCCGCGTCATACAGCAAGGCGGAGCTCTTCCCGAGCGTGAGCCCGCCGACCACCGGCAGCCCTACCTCCAAGTCCGTGCTCGAATAGGCCACGTTTCCCACCAGCGACAGTCCCGGAACGATGCCCAGTGTAGCCTCGGCGCCGAAGACGGGAGCGCCGGCACCTCGCACGCTGGTGCCCATCGGGCCGTTCACCACGTTGCCGAACTTCATGTAGCCGGCATAGGGAGTGATACCGAACGAGCCGCTCTGTGCCTCGAGCGGCGCGGCGAGAAGAAGGCCGGCGACGGCGCCGGCACAGAGCGTACGAATCATGATTGCCTCCGTGGGCTTCAGTGGCCGGCGTCAGTGTGGCGCCGACGGACTGGAGGGAGGCCAGGCAGACCCGATGCCAGGAATTGCAGTCTGCTAAATCGTTGTAAGCAGGTCGCTTGCGGCCAGGGTCGCCCCCGGGGACGGTCTCGGAGTGTCCCCTTGTGAGGACGATTGGAGCGGAAGCCAATCCGCCAGCGGACTGGTGCGGCGGAGCGCATCGGGATGAGCGCGGAACCACGACATCAGCAGGAGTATTTCGTCGACCGATTCCAGCGGAAGCGGGCCGGGCTGGGGATCGGCACGCGCGGTCTCCGCCGCGACCACCGCCCGGAAGGCTTCCACCTCGATCGGTGTGGCAGGATCGGGAAAGGAGGCGCGCACCACCCCCTGCCGGATCAGGTAGATCCTGTCATCGCCGTAGGTGCCGGGATCGCGGTAGACGAACGTCAGCATGTCCACCGCCGTGCGCGCGCGACTGGTGGCGGCGAGCAGCCACTCGAGGTGCTCGAACTTCTCCCGCCAGCGCGCCGCGACCTCGAAACGGGCGGCCAGGGAAGCCTCCTGCATCGCGCTCACCACCCGGTCGATCGGCTGGATGGTGCGGCCCTCGAGAAATGCGATCGCGGTCTCCAACCTGCGGCCGTACTCCAACTCCGTCACGAATCCCGCGCACGGCCCGGTGCAGAACCCGAACTCGTATCGCATGCACTTGGCCTGGCGGGTCGAGCCGAAGAGATCGCCCTGACCGTCGAACACCATTGGCACCGTCGCCGCGCAGTCGCGCAGTCCCAGGAGGTCGTTGAGCGTCCGCACCGCCTCCGCAGTGCGAGCCAGGGAGCGGAACGGGCCGTAGCAGCGCATGTCGTCGCGGCCGATGGTCTCGCCGGCGGAGACCCGCGGCGCGGGCCCCCGGGAGACTTTGATGAACACCGCCCGACGGGTCAGGTTGCCGCGGTAGTTGAAGTGAGGCCGGTACCGCTTGATCGCCCGCAGCTCGCCGAGGTAGGCGGAAAACTCGCTCGGCGTGTAGTCCCAGGTGATGTCGTGGGTGGCGTAGAGGATCCGAGCGGCCTTGTCGTCCGGATACGAGGCGCGGAAGTAGGTGAGCAGCCGGGTGCGGAGCCGCTTCGCCTTGCCGACGTAGATGATGCGTCCCTCGGGGTCGAGCATCCGGTAGACCGCGGGCCGGTTCTCGACGCGCTCGCCGATGCGGCGGCGGAGCTCCTGGAGGTCGGTGACCGGGGCGGGCGCGGGCTTTCGGAGGCGGCGAGGGCTCACGACTGGCAGTGATGGCAGAAGACGGTGATGCGGGCGTCGATGGTGTGCGTGCCGGTGAGCCGGGTGCCGCAGCGGCGGCAGGGCTCACCCTCGCGGCCGTACACCAGCAGCTCGAGCTGGAAGTTGCCCTCCTCGCCGGTTCCGGTGCGATAGTCGCGCACGGTGGTGCCGTTGGATCGAACCGCGGCCTGGAGGATGCGCCGGATCTCCGCGTGGAGCCGGCGGTGATCCTCCGGCGTGAGCTTCCGCGCCGCCTTCGACGGGTCGATCCCTGCCGAATAGAGCGCTTCGTTGGCGTAGATGTTCCCGACGCCGGCCAGATGTTTCTGATCCATGATGACCTTCTTCACCGCTTGGCGGGAGCGACCCAGGGCCTCGCCCAGCCGCTCGGGCGTGAAGGCCGGGTCGAGCGGCTCGGGGCCGATCGCCCGGTCGTAGCGTTCCCACCCACGCTGGTCGAGGAGCAGCAGCGTCCCCAGCCGGCGGACGTCGCGGTAGACCAGCTCGCGTCCATTGTCGAGCTCCGCACGCAGGACGGCGTACTGCCGTTCGTCGGTGCGCAGTGGGCGCCGGTGCACGACCAGCGAGCCCGTCATCCCCGGCTGCACCACCAGCCGATTCGCCCCCAGGTCGAGCACGGCGTGCTTGGCGCGCCGGAACACGTCGCGCACGGTCGCGCCGGTGAGTCCGCGCACCAGCCGGCGACGGGTGACACCGCGCAGCACGTCCTCATGACTGAGAGAGACGCGGTCGATGCGGCGGCCGAGCAGGGCGGGACGGATGTCGCGGACGATGGTTTCGACTTCGGGGAGCTCGGGCATTGCGCCCGGAATGTAAACGGCAGGTACCTGCTAGCGGGGAGCCCCCGCGAGCCGCGCCGCCTCGCGCCAGCCGATGTCGCGGCGGTAGATCTTCCCCTCGAACCGGATCGCCTCTGCCGCCTCGCGGCTCAGCCGCTGTGCCTCGGCGAAGCTGCCCCCGACCGCGGTCACGTTCAGCACCCGGCCGCCACTCACCCGGAGCACACCGTCCGCGTCGCGCACCGTGCCGGCGTGGAAGATCGTGACGCCGTCGGGAAGCTGGGCTGGCAGCGTGATGGGGGCGCCCTTCGCCGGCGCATCCGGGTAGCCCTGGCTCGCGAGTACCGTGGTGACCGAGGCCGCGCCGGGAAGGAGCTCGATCGGGGTGGGCATCCCGCCTCTCGCCACGGCCCAGAGCGATCGGGTGAGTCCGTCGGTGACGAGGGGTAGCACCACCTGGGTCTCGGGGTCGCCCAAGCGGCAATTGAACTCCACCACCCAGGGCGTCCCGTCGTCGTCCACCATCAGGCCGGCGTACAGCACGCCGGTGAACGGCGTGCCTCTGCGACGCAGCTCGGTCAACGCCGGGAGAAGCACTTCGGCTCTTGTGCGATCCAGCAGCTCGGGGGTCGCCACCGACACGGGGCTGTAGGCCCCCATCCCGCCGGTGTTGGGTCCGGCGTCGCCCTCGAGCAGCCGCTTGTGATCCTGGGATGCGGGCAGAAGCTCGACGTCGGTCCCATCGGTGATCGCCAGGACGGACACTTCCTCGCCTCGCAGGAACGATTCCACGACGACGGTCCGCCCTGCTTCGCCGAAGGAGCCGTCGCCCAGCATGGCCCGCAGCGTCGCCGCAGCCTCGGCACGCGTGTCGCACACGACCGCGCCCTTGCCCGCGGCGAGTCCCGAGGCCTTCACCACCAGCGGCTCCGGATGCTTCGACACGTATGCGAGCGCCGGTTCGAGATCGCGGAATGTGCGGCTCGATGCGGTAGGGATCCCGGCCGCGGCCATTACTTCCTTGGCGAACGCCTTCGACGCCTCGATCTGGGCCGCAGCGGCGCTCGGTCCGAACACTGCGCGCCCCTCGGCCCGGAGCCGGTCCGCCAATCCGCGGGCGAGCGGCACCTCGGGGCCGACGACTGTGAGATCGATGCCGTGCATGTCGGCCGCGTCGGCGAGACGGTCGAGATCGTCGGCTGGGATCGAGAGGTTGGTCGCGAGCTCCGCGGTGCCGGGATTGCCCGGCGCGCAGTAGATGTCGGCGCGTGGATCCTCGCGGCGGAATGCCCAGCAGAGCGCGTGCTCCCGCCCGCCCGAGCCGACGACGAGCAGTCTCACGACTTCTGCGCGTTCCGGAAGGCCTCGCGCGCCCGCTCCGCCGCCCGGCGCGCGGCCTCCGCCACCTGGTTGGCCACCTGTCTCGCCTCGGCCGCGTAGTAGCTGCCTGCGGCCGCGAAGTCGTCGCC
>JBKPGZ010000162.1:0-5244 GCA_046729675.1 Gemmatimonadota bacterium
GACTGCACGGCGGCGGCTGGTCGTTTTAGACTCGGCAGCCGCCTGATCTGCCACGGTCCCTCGGTCCGTCGGTCCGCCGGTCCACCGCCCCGCTCGACATCGACCCCGAGCTCACCCGTCGCTGGCTGGTCGAGTTCCTCCGCGACGAGGTCCAGCGCCGTCGGGGATTCGAGAAGGTGGTGATCGGCCTGTCCGGCGGGGTGGACAGCTCGCTGGTGGCCTACCTGTCGGCGGAGGCGCTTGGCGCCGGGAACGTCATCGGGGTACGGATGCCGTACCGGACCTCGAGCCCGGAAAGCCTGGAGCATGCCCAGCTGGTGATCGATCGGCTCGGGATCGAGAGCCGGACGGTGGACATCACGGCGGCGGTGGAGGGACTGGCGTCAGCGATCGGCGGGGGGCACGAGCCTGGGCGGCTGGGCAACATCATGGCGCGGGCCCGCATGATCACGCTCTTCGATCTCTCCGCGGCGGAACGGGCGCTTCCGGTGGGCACCGGCAACAAGACCGAGCGTCTGCTGGGCTACTTCACCTGGCACGCCGACGACTCGCCGCCGGTGAACCCGCTCGGCGATCTCTTCAAGACTCAAGTCTGGGCACTCGCGAGACACCTGCAGGTGCCGGAGGTCATCGTCTCCAAGCCCGCCAGCGCCGACCTGATGCACGGCCAGACGGACGAAGGTGATTTCGGTATCTCCTACGCCCGCGCGGACGCCATCCTCCACTGGATCCTCCTCGGCTACCGAAACCCCGAGATCGTGCCGCTCGGATTGACCGAGGAGGAGATCGCCCTGGTCCGCCGGCGGCTGGACTCGACCCACTGGAAGCGTCGCCTGCCCACCGTGGCGATGCTCAGCGCAACAGCTATAGGCGAGTATTACCTGCGGCCGGTGGACTACTAGCCGACTCAGGATGCATAGCCCGCCTGCGACAGCCTGCGGTCCAGATCGTAGGCCGCGCTGATGAGCGCCAGGTGAGTGAAGGCCTGGGGGTAGTTGCCCAGGTGCTCCCCTGCGGGACCGATTTCCTCCGCATACAGACCGACGTGGCTGGCATAGCCCAGCATCTTCTCGAAGAGAAAGCGTGCCTTCTGCAGGTCGCCCGAGCGTGACAGGCACTCGATGTACCAGAAGGAGCAGATCGAGAAGCTGCCCTCAGCGCCCTCGAGCCCGTCCGACTCGGGACCCATGTTCTCGTAGCGGTACACCAGCGAGTCTTCCACCAGCCGCTGCTCCACCGCCCGCAGGGTGGAGAGCCATCTCGGGTCGGTCGCCGAGATGAAACGCACCAGCGGCATGATGAGGCAGGCTGCGTCCAGCCGGCTGGTGCCTTTCACGCCCACGAACGCCTCGATCTTCGGGTCCCAGAACTGCTCGTGCACCTCGCGGTAGATGGCGTCCCGCGCCTCCTGCCAGCGGGCCAGCGGCGCGGGGAACGAGCGCTTCACGGCCAGGCGGATGCCGCGGTCGATCGCGACCCAGCAGAGGATCCGCGAATAGAGGAACTCGCGCCGCCCGCTACGCACTTCCCAGACGCCGTCGTCTGGCTGGCGCCAGTTCTCCGCTACCCAATCCACGAGCGCAGCGATCCGGCTCCATAAACTGTAGCTCGTGGCCTCACGGTACTTGTCGAACAGATAGATCGAGTCCAGCAGCTCTCCGTAGATGTCGAGCTGCAGTTGTTCGGATGCGGCGTTGCCGATCCGCACCGGCCGCGACCCCCGGTAGCCGTCCAGGTGGTCCAGAGTCCGCTCAGCCACGTCGATGCCGCCTCCAATGGTGTAGAGGGTCCGGAGCGTCTCGGGTCGGGTGGACTCGAAACGCTCGGCGAGCCAGGCGATGAACGCCCCGGTCTCCTCGGTCATTCCGAGCCGCGTCAGCGCGTACAGCGTAAAAGAGGCATCCCTGATCCAGGAGTACCGATAGTCCCAGTTGCGCGAGCCGCCGATCGTCTCGGGGAGCCCGAAGGTGGCGGCGGCCACGATGGAGCCGCTCCACCGGGCATTCAGCAGCTTGAGGGTCAGGGCGGAGCGGTGCACCTCGTCCCGCCAGCGGCCGGTGTAGGTGGAATGGCTGATCCACTGGCGCCAGAAGTTCATCGTGGCCTTGAACGAGTCCGTGACGTACGCATCGAGGTCGGTGGGGTACTCGTCGTCGCCGGCCACCTGCTCCAGGATGAAGGTGGCGGTCTGACCGGCGGCCAGCGTGAACTCGCAGACCGCGTCGGCGCTCTCGAGGTGGAGTGGGACCGTGGACGACAGCCGCAGCACGGTCCCGTCCGCTCCGGCGAACACGATGCCCCGCGCCGTCGTCTCGGCGGTGTGCGTCGCACGGGCGTAGTCGAAGCGGGGCGCGCATCGCACCCGATACCCGATCTCTCCCCGCACGGTCTTGACCCGGCGCACCACCCGGGTGGTGTGCTCGCGCGGATGCACCGGCATGAAGTCGGAGATCTCCACCACGCCCTCGGCGGCGAGAAACCGGGTGAGGAGCAGGCTGGTGTCGGGCAGGTAGAGCTGCTTGTGGCGCGGCTGGTCGAGCGCGGGCATGATCTCGAAGCATCCCCCCTTCTCGGCGTCGAGCAGGCTCGCGAAGACCGAGGGAGAATCGAAGTGGGGAAGACAGAGGAAGTCGATGGTGGCGTCGAACGTCACCAGCGCGGCCGTCTGGAGGTCGCCGATGATGGCGTGCGACTCGATCGGGGGATACCGGCCGTCGCTGCCCCTCACTCCGACTCCCCCACCGCGATGACGTCCTTGATGCCGCCGTTCGTCGCTCGCTCGCAGAACCGGGACATGGGATAGCGGCCGGTTATCAGTGCCTCGAGGGTTCCGGGCCAACGGCTGTTGATTGCAAGGAGGTCCCGCGCGGCCAATTCGAAGTCGATCCGGCCGGCGTTCACCGTGCCGACCACGGCTTGATTGCGGAGCACGAGGTTGCGCATGATGACATCCCCGGGCACCTCGATGCGATGCTTGCGCCCGGGCACACCGGTGAAGATGAACACGCCGTTGGCCCCGAGCTGCGGCAACACGTCAAAGGCGAGCTGGGAGGCGCCGGCGGCTTCGTAGACGAGGTCGATCCCGCCAAGACGGGATGCCAGCTCCGAGGCGGGTTCCTCCTTCGAAGAGAGATACGTGCCGCCGAGGCGCCGGATCAGCTCGGCACGAGGGTCGTCCGATCCGCCGCGAGAGTACACCGTGACGGCAAGCCCGCGAAGCCGCAGGAGCATGCAGCCGAGCAATCCCACCGGTCCCGCGCCGAGAACGAGGCCTCTTCGATCCCGCAGCAGCTCGGCTTCATCGGCCTGGGCAAGCCAGGGGAGACGCCGTCGGACTTCGACGAACTGCCGGATCGCCTTCTCGGCGATCGTCAGCGGTTCGGTGAGCACGCCCACAGGGCGGAGCTCCGGCGCCAGTCGGACGAGATACCGCTGGTCCTCCACCACCTCCTCCGCGAGAAACCCGTGGGCGCCAGCGATGCCGCGCTCGGTGTAGGCGCCGGTCTCGCAGAAGTCCTGGTGCCCCGATCGGCAGGCATTGCACTCCGGGCGATCGCAGGGACGGCGCACCATCGGCACGACGAGATCGCCGGGGGCGAGCCCCGACACTCCGCCGCCGACTTCCACGACGCGACTCAGGCCTTCGTGCCCGACCACCAGGTGGTCCTCACCGGGCGGTGGTGTTCCCCCATATTCGAAACGACAGATCTCGGTGTCGGTGCCACACACGCCGACGTCAAGCATCCGGAGCCGCACCGAAGTTGGCGATGACAGCACCGGCGCGGCCCGCTCCTCCACGCCGACCCGACGACGCTCCGGCCACACTGCGACGGCCTTCATGAGTTCCGCTCCCCGCTCCTGCGTCCTCATTGCCGAAGGTTTGCCCCGTTCGCGCGCTCTTGCAATCCCGTGGGGACGCTCCAAACTTCGGCCATGAGCTCCTCATGGGGTCGCGTTCACGATGTCTCCCGGCCGCTACAGGATGGCGGCGTGATCTATCCCGGCGACCCCGAGATCGTCTTTCGCGCGCACAGCTCCATCGATCGGGGGGATCCCGCGAACGTCACGGCGCTCTCGCTCGGCTCCCACAGCGGTACTCATGTGGACGCACCGAGCCACTTTCTTCCCGGTGGCAAAACGGTGGATCGCATGCCCCTCGAGCGCCTGATCGGGCCGGCGGCCGTGCTTGAGCTGCCGGCGGAGCTGACGTCCGTGGGCGCCGCGGACCTGGCACGCCAGGATCTGGGTGGGCACCGTCGGGTGCTGCTGCGCACCCGCAACTCCGCCGCCGGAGTGGAGAAGCGCTTCAACCCGGACTACTGCGCCCTCGCCCCCGACGGAGCGGAATACCTGATCGAGCGTGGCGTGGAGCTGGTCGGAATCGACGCTCTCTCGGTTGAGCCTTTTGGCTCGTCCGACTTCGCGGTCCACCATCTCCTGCTGCGACGGGGGGTCGTGATCGTCGAAGGGTTGGACCTGTCATCGATTTCGGCCGGCGTCTACCAGCTGGTCTGCCTGCCGCTCCGGCTCCACGGGCTCGACGGGGCGCCGGCCCGGGCGGTGCTGATCGAATGAGCGGACACGAGTTCGGAATCGTCGGCCGCACGGAGCGTGGCCTGGAGTGCATCCCTCCCTATGTGGAGGACACCGGCGAGGTGGACTGGCTGGTGGCGGACGCAATGCACCTGGAGGTTCCCATTCCGGTCATCTCCCAATCGGTCATGCAGCTGTTCGCGTCGCGTGACGACCGGCGGCTCTGGGCCCGGGCCATCGCCATGATGCGACATGGGTTCGGCGGCCACCCCTACGGCCAGGACGAGGCCATCCGGCTCGAGCGCAAGACGGGCAGGGTGGGCGGCTGGCCCTGCGGCCCTCCGGAGGGCTCATGATTCCCGACTCCCGCCCGATGTCGTTCTCGGTGGGCACGATCACCACATTCGTCATGCCTCACATGCAGAACGTCCGCGGCGACCTCTTCGGCGGCGAGCTGATGGCCCTGGTGGACCAGGCCGCGGCGGTCGCGGCCATCCGGCACGCCGGCGGCCCGGCGGTCACGGCGAGCATCGACCGGGTGGACTTCAAGGAACGGATCCCGGTGGGGGCGCTGGTCACCTGCGTCGCGACGGTGGACTTCGTGGGCAACTCGTCCATGGACATCACCGTCGAGGTCTACGCCGAGCGCATCAGCACCGGAGAGAAGCGCCACACCAACACCGCCCACGTGGTGTTCGTCGCCATCGATGC
>JBKPGZ010000163.1:0-5463 GCA_046729675.1 Gemmatimonadota bacterium
CCTCGGAGTACCGGATGAGCTCGCAGTTGGAGCGATCGTGCACGTACACGTGGCCGGTCTTACCGCCATGGATGACGCCGGGGATCATCTTCCCGGCCTTGTCCTTCACATCCACCAGGATCGGCGGGCTCACCGCGTCCAGGTCCCACACGTCGTGGGCGACGTACTGGAAGTGGCACTTATGGGTGCCCTTGTCGAGATCCACGGCGACCAGAGCGTCGGTGTAGAGGTTGTCGCCCGGCCGGATGGCGCCGTACAGGTCCGGCGACGGGTTGCCGACCACGAAGTAGATGGTGCGGGTCTTGAGGTCCACGGCCGGGTTCTGCCACACGCCGCCACCCAGCGTCTGATAGAACGAGGCGTCCTTGGCGAAGGCCGCCTTCTCCGCCTCGATGTCCCGGTGCATGTCGCGGCCGGTGGCGTCGTTCTTGGCCCACACGCCTTCATGCCCCTTCTCGGGAATGGTGTAGAAGTTCCACAGCTCCTTCCCGGTGGCCGCGTCGTAGGCCTTCACGAACCCGCGAATGCCGTACTCCCCGCCGTTGGTCCCGATGAGGACCTTGTCCTCCACTACCGTCGGCGCCATGGTCTCGCTGTACCCCTTCTCCGGGTCGGCGATCTGCGTCTCCCAGAGCAGCTTGCCGGTCTTGGCGTCGAGCGCGACCAGCTTGGCGTCGAGGGTTCCCATGTACAGGTGGCCGGCGTGGATCGCCACCCCGCGGTTGTTGGGCCCGCAGCAGAAGGTGGTGATCGGCCCCATCTTGTGCTTGTAGTGCCAGTACGGCTTCCCGGTCGCCGCGTCCACCGCATAGACGTGGTTGAACGAGGTCGTGAGGTACATGATCCCGTCGACCACGATCGGCGCGGTCTCCATGGACTCCATGACGTCGGTCTGGACCACGAACGCCGGCCGTAGCTTCTTCACGTTGCCGGTGTTGATCTGGTTGCCGCCGTAGTAGCGGGTCTGGTCGTAGTTGCCGTGGGTGTGGAGCCAGTTCTGGTTCTGGGTGCCGGCGCCCGTGAGCATCTGCTGGGACACGTTCACGGCCTTTGGCACCTCCGCGCCCGTAGTCGCCTCCTGGCCGGTGGTCTCCTGTCCGGTGGCCGCCGTCGTGACCGCGAAGAGGGCGAAACTCGACGCGGCACAGGCCAGCAGAGTGAATCTCCTCTTGCGCATGTGGTGCTCCCCTCCCTCAAAAGAAGTTGCTACGGAGGTGACGGCGAACCAACGGCCGTAAAGAGTGGAATAAGCCCTATCTTACTACCAGTGCCCAGCGCCGCAAGTACACGTCCGCGGCGGGCCGCCACTACTCCCTTTCCCGGATCCGTCATGCTACTGCGCCGACTCGTCCTCGCCGGCCTTGCGCTCCTGCCCCTCGACTCCGCCGCCGGCCAGGAGCGGAACATCCACTACCAGCTGCTGGTCGCGGCGCGGGAGGGCAACGCGACGCAGGTGCGGACACTGCTCGACGGCGGCGCGAAGCCCGACTCCCGTGACCGGAACGGCGACACTCCCCTCAACCACGTGGCTCGGCGGGGTGACGCCGAGCTCACCCGGCTGCTGCTCGAGCGCGGCGCCAGCCCCGACCTGCCGAACCTCGCCGGGGTCACCCCGCTGATGTCGGCCGCCTACAATGGATACGAGGAGGTGGTGCGCCTGCTCCTGGGACGAGGGGCCGCCCCCGGGGCGACCGACCAGCTCGACAAGACCGCCATGGTCTATGCCGCGGGGACCGGCCATCCCGAATGCGTGGGAGCGTTGCTGGATGGGGGGGTAGACGTGAACGCGCGGTACAAGCACCAGCTAACCGCACTGATGTGGGCGGCGGCGTCCGGGAGCCTTCCGACCGTCGAGCTGCTCCTCCAGCGCGGGGCCGACGCCCAGGCACGCGACGATCGCGGCAAGACCGCGCTCGAAATCGCGACCGACGAGCGCCAGACCGAGATCGCCCGCCGGCTCCGAGCCGGCTCAGGGGATCAGGGGGCGTCGACCGGACCGTAGTCGCTGTAGCGCTCGAGCGCCTCCACCGCGGCCTGGCGCAGGCGCTCGGCCGTGGCGGCGTCCACCCCCTCGGGAGCCGGCAGATCGGCGAGGGAGTGCTCCGAAAGACCGCCGAAGATGGTCAGCGCGGCGGCCCAGCTGCCCGCAACCGTCGGATGGAAACCGTCCGGACCGTAGAGCTGCAGGTCCGGATCGTCTTCCCAGGCGACCCGCCAGGCTTCCCCCGCGGGCAGGAACCAGCCGTCCACGTCGCGGGCAGCGAGCGCATAGGAGTCCCGCACCCGGTCGAAGAGGTCGAACCGGTACAACTCCGGCCACACCTCGTAGAGGGCCGTCCGGCCGCCCGCCTCGCGGATGAGCCGGTCATACTCACCGGTCCAGTGCCGCAGGTTCGTTCGGCTGTCGGGAAGGGAGGACGGACCCTGCTGGAGCACGACCGCGTCCCAGCCCCCGTTCGTGATCCTGGCCTGGACCACCTCCCATTGATCCTGAAGGCTCGCCCCGCCGCTGGCCTGGGCTTCCACATGCCATGCGAGCCCGGCCGCGGCGGCGAGCTCCCGGACCATTTCGGGAACGTCGTTCACATAAGTGAGACTGTTTCCGACGAAGAGCACCCGCGCGTCGCTCCCGATCGCGGAGGGGGACGGCGACGTGATGTCGTCGCTGGAGCCGGCGCATGCCGGCGAGGTCACGGCCAGACACAAAACCAACACCGCCGCCCGCCAGCCGCGTTGCATGGGGCTCCTCCTAACCTCGTTTTCGTGAGGTGGGTCCGCGCTGCAATAGAAGGGACGCCGATCGGTGCTTCCCCGGCACGCCGCCGCGTTCCGCTTGACTCCTCACCACCCCCCGGTCGATTTTCCCCCCCGGGTTGAGGCACCCCCAACCAGGATCCGCATGGCCGCCACGTCCGCAACCGCCCCGTCCCCGCCAGCCGCCGGCGGTCTCCCTCGCGACCAACTGCTCGAACTCTATTACTGGATGAGGCTTACCCGGTCGCTCGAGGAGCGGCTGGTGAACCTCTATCGCCAGACGAAAGTGGTCGGTGGCCTGTTCCGCTCGCTGGGTCAGGAGGCCTGTGCGGTGGGCTCCGCCTATGCCCTCCGGCGGGAGGATGTCCTCTCGCCGCTGATCCGCAACCTCGGCTCGATGCTGGTGAAAGGTGCGACGCCGGTCGAGGTGCTCCGGCAGTACATGGCGAAGGGCGATTCGCCCACCCGCGGCCGGGAGCTCAACATCCACTTCGGCGACGTGGCGGACCGCAACTTCGTGGGCCAGATCTCCCACCTGGGCGACATGGTCCCTGTCATGGCCGGTGTCACCCTGTCGTTCCGGCTCCGGAAGGAGCCGCGTGTCGGCCTGGTCTACGTCGGCGACGGGGCGACCTCCACCGGCGCCTTTCACGAAGGGATCAACTTCGCCGCGGTGCAGCGCTGCCCGCTCGTAGTCGTGGTGGAGAACAATTGCTACGCGTACTCCACGCCCACCGATCAGCAGTGCGCCGCCGAGCGGATGGTCGACAAGGCGGCCGGGTACGGTATCCCGGGCCTTCGCGCCGACGGCAACGACGTGCTCGCGGTGCACCGGGCCACCCGCGACGCGGTGGACCGCGCGCGGCGGGGTGAGGGTGTCACCCTGCTCGAGTTCATGACCTACCGGCGGAAGGGCCACGCCGAGCACGACAACCAGTCGTACGTGCCAGCCGGCGAGATCGAGCGCTGGGCACGGGAGAACGATCCCCTCGACCGCTATGTGAAGGTGCTGACTGAAGGCGAGGGCATCGGCGGGGACGCATTGACCTCCATCGACGACCGGGTCAAGACCGAGATCGATCAGGCCACTGACGAGGCCGAGGCGTCCTCCTTCCCCGAGCCGCTCGACGCGCTCGAAGGCGTCTACGCCGAGCCGCCCCGCATGCCGGTGCTCTGGTACCGTGAAGGCGTGCGCAGCGCGGTGGAGAGACACGAGCGGCCCGCGAGCTGGGGGACCCACGATGGCTGAGGTCACCTACCTCGAGGGGATCCGGCAGGCACTGTTCGAGGAGATGGAGCGCGACCCCGACGTCTTCTGCATGGGCGAGGACATCGGGCGCTACGGCGGCGCGTTCAAGGCGACCGAGGGCCTGCTCGACCGGTTCGGTGCCGATCGGGTGATCGACACGCCGATCAGCGAGACCGGTTTCGTCGGTGCGGCGGCGGGCGCGGCCCACATGGGCTTGCGGCCGGTCTGCGAGATGCAGTTCATCGACTTCGTCTCCTGCGCCTACAGCATCCTCACCAACTACGTCGCGACGGCGCGGTACCGCGCCTTTCTCCCCTGCCCGATGGTGGTCCGCGGGCCCAGCGGCGGGTACGTGCGCGGCGGCCCGTTCCACTCGCAGAATCCCGAGGCCGCCTTCCTCCACACGCCCGGCCTCAAGGTCGTCTATCCGGCGACCGCGGCGGACGCGAAGGGGCTGCTCAAGGCGGCGATCCGCGACGACGACTGCGTGCTCTTCTTCGAGCACAAGTACCTGTACCGCCGCATCAAGCAGGAGCTTCCCCAGGGGGATCACGTCGTTCCCATCGGCAAGGCTCGGCTGGCGCGCGAGGGCAGGGACCTGTCGATCATCACCTACGCCGCGACGGTCTGGAAGGCACTGGAGGCGGCGGAACAGCTGGAGCGGGAGGACGGGCTCTCGGTCGAGGTGCTGGATCTGCGCTCGCTGCTCCCGATGGACGACGAGGCGATCGCGGCGACGGTGAAGAAGACCAACCGGGTGCTGATCGTCCACGAGGACACGGTGACCGGCGGCATCGCCGGCGAGATCACGGCGAGGATCCAGGACCTCGCGTTCGAATGGCTGGACGCGCCGGTCAAACGGGTGGCCGCGCACGACGTCCCGCTCCCCTACGCGCCGCAGCTGGAGGACTTCGTCCTCCCGCAGACGACAGACATCGTGCGGGCGGCGAGGTGGCTGGCGAGCTACTAGGATCCACGTAATGTCATCCCGAGCGCAGCGAGGGATCTTGCCCGGCAACGCACCGAGCACGGCGGAGCAGGTCCCTCGCCGCGCTCGGAATGACAGCTGACGGAGACAAGGAGTACCGGATGGCGACGATAGATGTGATCATGCCCCAGATGGGCGAGTCAATCGCCGAGGGGACGCTCTCGCGCTGGATCAAGAAGGTGGGCGAGCCGGTGAAGCGCGACGAGCCGATCTTCGAGATCTCCACCGACAAGGTGGACGCCGAGATCCCGGCCCCGGCGGCTGGCGTCCTGAGTGAGATCCTAGTCCAGGAAGGCCAGACCGTCGCGGTGCAGACCGTCGTGGCCCGGATCGACACCGAAGCAGCTGCCGGTGCCGCCAAACCCGCCGCGTCCGCTCCCGCCCCCGCGACCTCCGCGGCTCCGGCGGCCACCGCGCCGGCCGCTCCGGCTCCGGCAGCCACCGCGCCGGCCGCTTCGGCTCCGGCCAAAGC
>JBKPGZ010000164.1:0-8193 GCA_046729675.1 Gemmatimonadota bacterium
CCCAAAACCCGGCGCGGGACACACCCCGCTCCCTCACTGCCCCCCGCCACTTGTGGCCCCCCCCCGCTCCGCGGGGCACCTGGCCAGCCCCGAGCAGGATCCCTCGCTGCGCTCGGGATGACAGGGCGCCCCGGTGACAGGAGAGCTACCGGCTCGCCAGGGCGTAGCTGAGCGTCTCCAGCTCCAGCGCCAGGTTCACCGTCTTCACCACCACATCCTCCGGCACCGCCAGCTGCACCGGCGCGAAGTTGAGGATCGCCTTGACCCCGAGCGCGACCAGCCGGTCGGCCACGTCCTGCGCCGCGTCGGCCGGGGTCACCAGCACCGCCATGTCGATCGGATGCTTGCTCAGCTCCCGCTCCAGGTGCGCGATGTCGAGCACCGTGAGCCCGTTCCACTGGCGGCCGATCTTGGAGGTGTCGCTGTCGAAGATCGCGATGATGTCGAAGCCGCGCTGGCGGAACCCGCGGTACTGGACCAGCGCACTGCCGATCTTCCCCGCCCCGATCATCCCCACACGATAGCGGCGCTTGAGGCCGAGGATCTCACGCAGCTGGTCGGCCAGCTCCGGCACGGGATAGCCCAGGCCCCGCTTGCCGAAGGACCCGAAGAAGGACAGATCCTTCCGCACCTGCGCCGACGTGGTGCCGCCGCGGGAGGCGAGGGAGCCGGAGCTCACCGTGGCGATGCCCTGCCCCTCGAACTCCTCGAGAAAGCGCAGATAGAGCGACAATCGGCGAACCGTGGACTCGGCGACTTTAGGCATAGCGCGCATTTTTGTGAAACATTTCACAAACTTACCGCACCGCCCACCCTCCGTCAACGAGCGCCCGGAGCAGCGCCGCAAAGTCCGCCGGCGACACCGTCTCGGGGCGGGCGCTGGGGGCGACCCCCGCGGCCGTGAGCGCCGCTTCCGCCCGCTCCCCGGCCCAGCCCGTGAGCTCCCGCAGCCCTCGGCCGAGTTGCTTGCGACGAAAGCCGAACAGTCCCACCACGAGACGGCGGAACCGCTCGACCTCATCGTCGCTCACGATCGGCGCCGCCAGTGGGGTCAGTCGCAGCACCGCCGAGTCAACCCTGGGCCGCGGCTGAAAGGCGCCGGCCGGCACCGTGAAAAGCCGCTCCGCCCGGGCGACCGCCTGTACCCCGACGCTGAGCGCGCCGTAGGCTTCGCTGCCCGGCGCGGCGCCCACCCGGTCCGCCACCTCTTTCTGCACCAGGAACACGATCCGCTTCGGCCGGGGCGGCGTGAGGGCCTTGTCGATCAGAGGTGAGGTGATGTTGTAGGGGATGTTGCCCGCGACCAGGAAGTCCGGGCCCGCGAGCGCGTGCCAGTCGGCCTCGAGTGCGTCCGCTTCCACGATCGTCGCGGCGGGAACCCGGGCGCGAAGCGCGGGCACGAGGTCGGTGTCCTTCTCGATCGCCACCAACCGCCCGGCGCCGGCTGCCAGCACCTCGGTGAGCCCGCCGTGCCCCGGTCCGATCTCCAGCACGGTGTCGGCCGCCGTCGCGCCGAGCGCGTCGGCGATGCGCTGAAGAATCCGGGGATCGGTGAGGAAATGCTGGCCGAGCCGTCGCTTGGCCCGCCGCACGTCAGATCCGGAGCACCAGGAGCGTGCGGTCGTCCACCGGCCGGCCGCCGAACGCTTCCGCGGCCGCAAGCACCGCCTCCACGATCGTCTCCGCCGGCTCGGTCCGGTGGGCGCAGACTTCCTCGAGAAGGCGCTGCTCGCCGAACGGCTCGCCGGCCTCGTTCCGCGCATCCACCATGCCGTCGGTCCAGAGCACCAGGAGATCATGTCCCACACTCCAGGGCACCTGGCGGCGCTGGATGCTGCCCGCGGTCGCGAGGCCCAGCGGCGGCGCCGTGGTCTCCAGCCGCTCAGGATCGCCGAACCGCGGCACCCGGAACGCGTACGGGTGACCAGCGCTGGCATAGGACAGCCGGCCGGTCAGCGGGTCGATCACGCCGTAGAACACGCTGAAGTACATCTCCGTCTCCGCCAGCTCGGTGGAGAGGCTGTCGAGCAGCGCGCTCAGCGTCTCGTCGGGCGTGACCGACGCCGCGGCGTGGATGCCCGCGGCGGAGAGCACCAGCGCCATGACCAGCGCCGCAGAGAGGCCGTGCGAGGATACGTCGCCCAGCATCACCCCCACCCGGCCGCGGCCCAGGCGGGTGAAGGTGTAGAAGTCCCCGCCGACCGATTCCGCGGGGAAGCAGCGCACCGCCACCTCCGCGTCGCCGTGGAGCACGCCGGGCGAAGGGAGCAGCTTCAGCTGGAGATCGTGGGCCAGCTGCAGCTCGCGGCGGAGCTGCTGCTGGCGGAGATCGCGCTCGACCAGCCGCGAGTTCTCCACCGCCGCGCCGATCTGGTTGGCAACCGCGGTGACCAGTTTGCGGTCGCCGGGGGTGAACCGATCGCCGCCGATCCGATCGGTGAGGTTGATGACGCCGATACAGCGCAGCGGGGAGTTCGGGGCGCCGTAGCAGATCGGCACGCTGAGGTAGGCGCGCCCGCGGTAGCCCCGGTCGCCGCCGCAGTCGCCCCGGCTGTCTTCGTCCTCCGCGGGGTCGTAGACCACGGTGCGCTGCTCACGGTACACCTTCGCGGCCACGGAGCAGTCGTCCTCCACCGACACCGGGGCGAGGCCCTCGACCCCGAATCCCCGCGCGGCGACAGTCCGCAGCAGGCCCGCGGCCTCGTCCACCACCATGATCGAGGCCCGCTTGGCACCCACCACCGTGGCCACCTCGCGCACGATGGTGTGGGTGGCCTCCTCCAGCCGAACCGTGGTGCCCAGGATCTCGCTGATGGCGTAGAGGAGATCGATCTCCTGGTAGCGGCTCGCCAGCTCCTCCGCCATGAACCCGCGCTGGCGCTCAGTCTCCAGCACCGCCTGCACGATCGGCACCACCCGCTCGGCGGCCGAGCGGGAGCGGAGCTCGTCGCCCGCGTCCACCTCGACCCAGAACCCCTCGAGCGCGTTGACCGGGGCGAGCCACACGCTCCCGTCCGGCGTCGGCACCGGCCCTGCCTCCCGCGGGATCGGCGGGCTCCAGCCTGGATCGCCGCCGCCGGCGACCTTGAGGGCGCGGCCGTCGAAGCGCCAGAGGCGCACTCGTCCCTGCACCAGTGCGCCAAGGCCGTTCAGCACGGGACCGAGCCGTCCTAGTGACGGCGCAGGATCATGCAGATGGAGTTCCCTTGCTCGTTGAATTGCACGGCATCCACGAGTTTGCGGATCAGGAAGAGGCCGCGCCCGCCGGCTTCGTCGAGCTGCTCGGGCTGGATCGGCTCGGGCACGCTGGACGGATCGAACCCGGGGCCTTCGTCGGTGACGTGGACCCGGATCACGTCGTCGTGCAATTCGGCGCGGATGTCCACCCACTTGTCGAGCGACTCGCGGTTGCCGCGGAGGATGGCGTTGGCGAGCGCCTCCGAAAGCACGACCTGGAGCCGGAAGCGGATGGTTCTAGTGGCCACGTGGCCGGCGAGGCAGTGGCGGGTGACCAGCTCCACGGCCTCCTCGATGCAGCTCACGTCGCTGGGCAGGCGCAGGGTGACCAGCGTCGCGGCGCCCTCGGCGTCCGGGGCCGGCGAGCGGCGGACACAGAGTCGAAGGGGCGACGTCATGGGTCGCGGATGCTAGAAGCTGCCCAGGGCCTGCTGCGGGGTGTCGGCGATGGCGAAGAGCGTGTCCAGCTTGGTGAGCTCGAACAGGGAGCGGAGATCCTCGTTGAGTCCGGAGAGCCTGAGCTCGCCGCCGGCCTCGCGGATGCGCTTCGAGATGGACACCAGCGCGCCGAGCCCGGAGGAATCGATGTAGCCGGTCCGGGAGAAGTCGATCAGGAGCCGGCGCTCGCCGCGGTCCAGCGCGGCCTGGACGAGGTCCTTGAGCTCCTGCCGATTGCCCACGATCAGCTGCCCCTCCACCTGGAGCACCGCCACACCGCTCGAATCCTTGGTCTGGGTGAAACCCATCGTCACTCCGTCAGGTCGTCGAGTCGCTCTGTAACGCCACCATGGCCGCCACCTCGACAATATCATCGGGCGTGGCCCCCCGCGACAGGTCGGCCATGGGACGGGCCAATCCCTGGAGAATGGGCCCGATCGCGACCGCGCCGCCGAGCCGCTGGGTCAGCTTGTAGGCGATGTTCCCGGCGTCCAGGTCGGGAAACACCAGCACGTTGGCCTTGCCGGCCACCGGCGAGCCGGGCGCCTTGCGCTCGGAGATGTCCGGCACCAGCGCCGCGTCACCCTGGAGCTCGCCGTCGGCGCGGATGTTGGGCGCGAGCGTGCGGAAGATGCGGACGGCCTCGCGCACCTTCTGGACCCCGGGCCCGTCGGCGCTGCCCTTGGTGCTGTAGGAGAGGAACGCGACGCACGGGGTGTCGCCCACCAGCCGCGCGCGGTCCCGGGCGGCGGCGAGGGCGATCCCCGCCAGCTCCTCGGGCGAGGGATCGGGCACGACGGCACAGTCGGTGTAGGTGAGCACCGCCCCGCTCTGGAGCACCATGTAGAACGAGGAGCTCACCAGCTTGACGCCGGGTGCGGTGCCGATCGCCCAGAGCGCCGCCCGGAGGACCTCGCGCGTGGTGAGCACGGCCCCGGCCACCGCTCCCTCCGCGTCGCCCAGCGCGACCAGCGAGGCGCCGAAGTTGGCAGGGTCGGCGGCTATGTCGAGGGCGTGCACGCCGTCCCGGATCTTGTCCGGTCTGCGCTCGCGGAGATAGCTCGCGATCCGGTTGAGCCGCTTGTCCCGCGACGGCGCGAGACCGCCGTCGCCCAGCAGGATCGGCTGCGCGATCCGGTCGCGCTCCAGCCGCTCCGCCGCTGCGCGGACCCGCGGGTCCTCGCCTTCGCAGAGGACGATGCGTGCCCGCCGCTTCGCAGCCCGCTCCAGCAGCTCGTCGCGGAAGCTCATCGGCCGAGCTTCCCCTTGAGCGCGGCGGCAACCGCGGGATGCACCAGCCCGCTCACGTCGCCGCCGTAGCGGGCCACCTCGCGCACCAGGCTGGAGCTCAGGTAGGTCAGGTCCACGGCAGGGACGAGGAACACGGTCTCGAGGGACGGATGCAGTCGCCGGTTCATGAGCGCCATCTGGAACTCGTACTCGAAGTCGCTCACCGCCCGCAAGCCCCGGACGATCACCGACGCGCCGACGCGCTTGGCGAACTCCGCCAGCAGCCCGTCGAACCACTGAATCGAGATCCGCGCGTCGCCGCCCACAGCCTCCCGCAAGAGCGCAAGCCGCTCGTCCACGCTGAAAAGCGGCTGCTTGGCGGAGTTCCGGGCGATCGCCACGATCACCTGGTCCGCCAGGGCGAGGCTCCGGCGCACGAGGTCCTCGTGGCCCTTCGTCGGTGGATCGAACGAGCCCGGGTAGAGCGCGATCCTGGTCATGAAGCTCGGCAGAAGGTGACGGCGGTATCGCCGTAGCGGCGGGTCTGGTCGCCCTCGACCGGCCGGTCGGCGGCATGCTCCACCGAGAGAATGCGGGCGAATGGGGTAGCGCGGAAGAGGGCCACCAGGCGGTCGGCCGCGTCGGCGCTGTAGGGGGGGTCCGCGAAGGCGACGTCGTAATCCCCGGCGCCGAGCCCCTGGGCGAAGCGGAGCGCGTCGCCCCGGCGGACGGTGACCCGCCCGCCGACGCCGAGGGCCTCGATGTTGCCCCGGAGCGCGTCCAGGGAGACGGGCGCGAGCTCCACGAAGGTGGCGTGGGTGGCGCCGCGGGAGAGGGCCTCGAGCCCCAGCGCCCCGCTCCCGGCGAAGAGATCGAGCACCCGTGCGCCGGGCAGCTCGGGGGCGAGGATGCTCATCCAGGCCTCCCGCACCCGGTCGGCCGTCGGACGCACCCGGCCATCGCGCGGGACCAGGAGCCGGCGGCCGCCGAACTCGCCGGCGACGATGCGCACGCGGGGGAGGGGAATGTCATCCTGAGCGCAGCGAAGGAGGCATACCCCGAATCATGCCCCCTTCGCTTCGCTCAGGGTGACAACAGGCTGCGGTCGGACTGCCACTCCAGACCCATGCGGACCGATCGCGCAGAGCCGAGCCTGAAGGCAAAGCCGCCCGTTCCACTCGTTGAGCTCGAGCCGGAACGCCGCGTCCACCGGATCGTCGGTGAGCCAGGGCACCCGGTCCGCCCACTGGAATCCGATCGCGGGCAGGCGATAGCGTCCGTCGTCGAGCGTGCCTTTGAGGTGTCCCTGCCCTACCCGCGAGCGGCCGGCCAGCCGCACCCCGCGCACGCCGAATACCGGGCTCGCGTTCCCCGTACCGCACGGCTCCAGGTAGCGGCAGAGGCGCTCCAGCTCGTAGGTGATTTCGTGGAGGCCGATCTCCAGGTCCACCCGCTGCTCCGGGCCGAGGTCCTCGGGCGCGAGTCTGTCGCGCGCGATCCCGCCGAAGCGCTCGCGGAACGCCTCCAGGTTCTCGCGCCGGATGGTGAGGCCCGCCGCCATGTGGTGGCCGCCGAAGCGCTCCAGCAAGTCGCCGCAGGCGAGCAGCGCGTGGTGCAGGTCGAAGCGGGAGATGCTCCGGCCGGAGCCCTTGCCGATGTCGCCGTCGAAGGCGATCAGGAACGCCGGCCGGCCGTAGCGCTCCACCACCCGGGAAGCGACGATGCCCACGACCCCGGGATGCCAGCCCTCCGCCGCCAGCACGAAGCTGGCGTCGCGCCCCAGGTCCGCGATCTGCTCCACCTGGCTCAGCGCTTCGTCGAGGATCCGCTGGTCCAGCGCCTGCCGTTCGGTGTTGAGCCCCTCCAGCCGCCGGGCCAGCGCGGTGGCCTCTTCCATGTTGTCGCTGAGCAGCAGCCGGAGACCGTCCGCCGCGTCGCCGATGCGCCCCGCCGCGTTGAGCCGGGGGCCGAGGATGAAGCCCAGGTGCCCCGCACGGATCTCCTTGTTGGCGAGGCCGCAGGCCTCGACCAGGGCCCGCACCCCGGGCCAGTTGCTCTCCGCCAGGAGTCGGAGCCCGTGCTTCACCAGGATCCGGTTCTCGCCCTGGAGCGGCACCACGTCGGCCACCGTGGCGAGCGCCACCATGTCGAGCAGGTAGTAGGGGAGGTTCACCGGGAGATTGAGCGCCGGCACCAGCGCCTGGACCAGCTTGAATGCAACCCCGGTGCCGCAGAGCCCGGAAAGGCCGGAGACGTCGTCCGACCGCTGCGGGTCGACCACGGCGACCGCCGGCGGCAGCTCGTCGCCCGGGAGGTGATGATCGGTGACCACCACGCCGATGCCGGCCGCGCGCGCCTCGCGCACCGTGTCCACGGCGGTGATGCCGCAGTCGCAGGTGATGACCAGCGAGGCCCCGGCGGCGCGCGCCGCGTTGAGCCCGGCGGTGCCGAAGTCGTAGCCGTCGCGGAGGCGGTGGGGGACGAACGGGACCACGTCCGCCCCGGCGGCGTGCAGCGCACGGGTGAGCACCGCCGTGGCGCACTGGCCATCCACGTCGTAGTCGCCGTGCACCATGATGGTGCCGCCGGCGCGAACCGCGGCGGTGACGGCGTCCACCGCTTCCGCCATGCCGGCAAGGACGAACGGATCGGCGAGATCGCCGAGGGCGGGACGGAGGTAGCGGCGCGCGCTCTCCGCGTCGGACTGGCCGCGCTGCACCAGCAGGGCCGCCAGGGCCTCCGGCAGGTGCAGACGCTCGGCCAGCTGGAGCACGAGACTCCCGTCGGGCCGCGGGGCCACCACCCAGCGGAAGATCGGAGCCTGGGGGACACTCACCACGACAGTCTAGCCCGCTGCAATGTCACTCGGGCGACCTCTCGGCCTCGGGTGGGTACAGGATCGCGCCGCATACCTCGCAGTTGTCCACCACGGTGCCGGCCCGGATCTGACTGCGGCGATTCAGCGGGATGGAGGTGTGGCAGGCGCCGCAGGCGCCGTTGACCAGAGGGACGATCACGTCGCCGGAGCGCGCCTTGCGGAGCCGGTCATAGCGGATGCGGAGCGGCCGCTCCAGCTGGGATGCGCTGTCCTCCCGCTGCTGCTGCGCCTGCGCCAGCTCGGCCTGGAGCTCCCGCTCTCGTTCCGCCAGCCGCTCCCGCTCGGCCGTCTGTCCTTCCGCCACGGTGCCGACGTTGCGCTCCTCCTCCGCCGCCTTGAACTGCGCCTGGGTCACCGCGTCCGAGCTCCGGACCCAGTCGTTCTCTTCCTTGGCCACCACCGACCTGGCC
>JBKPGZ010000165.1:0-10639 GCA_046729675.1 Gemmatimonadota bacterium
GCCGTCAGCGTGGTCTTCCCGTGGTCCACGTGCCCGATGGTGCCCACGTTCACATGCGGCTTGGTCCGCTCGAATTTGGCCTTGGCCATTGTCGGTGTTCCGGTGTCCGAGTGAGTTCCTTGTTTCGGCGGTCAGGCGGTCCCCCGCCGCCGCCCTGCCCTGCCGCCGGTCCGCCTACGCCTTCGCTTTCGTGATGATCTGGTCCGCGATGTTCTTCGGGACCTCTTCATAGTGATCGAACTGCATCGTGTACACCGCTCGCCCCTGGGTCATGCTGCGGAGCGTGGTGGAGTATCCGAACATCTCGGCCAGGGGCACATCGGCCGCGACCACCTGCGCGTCGCCGCGCTGGGTCATGCCGCCGATCTTGCCGCGCCGGCTGGAGAGGTCGCCGATCACGTCGCCCAGGAAGTCGGAGGGCGTCACCACCTCGACCTCCATGACCGGCTCGAGCAGTACCGCGTTGGCCTGCCGGGCGGCCTCCTTCACCGCCATCGAGCCCGCGATCTTGAACGCCATCTCGGAACTGTCCACGTCGTGGTAGCTGCCGAAGACCAGCGTGGCCTTCACGTCCACCATCGGGTACCCGGCGAGCACGCCGTTGTCGAGCGCCTCGCGGATCCCGGCCTCGACCGGCTTGATGAACTCACGCGGGATGACGCCGCCCACGATCTTGTCCTCGAAGACGAAGCCAGCGCCCGGCTCGGTCGGCTCCAGCGTGATCACCACGTGGCCGTACTGGCCCTTGCCGCCGCTCTGCCGGATGAACTTGCCTTCGACGTCCTTCACCTTGCGCCGGATGGTCTCGCGGAACGCCACCTGCGGCTTGCCGACGTTGGCCTCGACCTTGAATTCGCGCTTCATCCGGTCGACCAGGATCTCGAGGTGCAGCTCGCCCATGCCGGCGATGATCGTCTGCCCGGTCTCCTGGTCGGAGCGCACCCGGAACGTCGGGTCCTCCTCCTGGAGCTTCTGCAGCGCGATGGCCAGCTTGTCCTGGTCGGCCTTGGTCTTGGGCTCGATGGCGACGTCGATGACCGGGTTCGGAAACTTCATCGCCTCGAGGATGATCGGCTTGTCCTCGTCGGACAGGGTATCGCCGGTGCGGGTCTCCTTGAGGCCGATGGCCGCGGCGATGTCGCCGGCGAGCACCTCCTCGATCTCGTCCCGCTTGTTGGCGTGCATCTGGAGCAGCCGCCCGATCCGCTCCTTCCGGTCCTTGGTGCTGTTGTAGACGTAGCTCCCGCTCTTGAGCGAGCCGGAGTACACCCGGAAGAAGGTGAGCCGGCCGACGTAAGGGTCGGTCGCCACCTTGAAGGCGAGCGCGGAGAACGGCTCGGTGTCCGAGGCGCAGCGCTCGACGCGAGTATCGTCGTGAAGCGGGAGGTGGCCCTTGATGGCCGGGATGTCCGTCGGGCTCGGCAGGTAGTCGATGACCGCGTCGAGCAGCGCCTGCACGCCCTTGTTCTTGAAGGAGGCACCGCAGAGCACCGGGACGATGGAGCCGGAGACCGTCGCCTTCCGGATCGCCTGCTGGATCTCCTCGTAGGTGAGCTCCTCGCCACCCAGGTACTTCTCCAGCAGGTGCTCGTCATGCTCCACCGCCGCCTCGATCACCTCGTGCCGGGCCGCCTCGACCCGCTCGCGGTACGCTTCGGGCACCGGCATCTCGGTGAAGGTCTTGCCGAGGGTCTCCTCGTCGAAGATGACCTCGACCCGCCGGAGCACGTCGATGTGCCCGGTGAACATCTCGCCGGAGCCGACGGGCAGCTGGATCGGGTAGGCCTTCTTGGTGAGCCGGTCGCGGATCATGGCGAGGCAGCGGTCGAAGTCCGCGCCCACGCGGTCCATCTTGTTGGCGAAGATCAGGCGGGGAACACCGTAGCGGTCGGCCTGGCGCCAGACGGTCTCGGTCTGCGGCTCCACACCGGCCACCGAGTCCAGCAGGGTGACGGCGCCGTCGAGCACCCGAAGCGAACGCTCCACCTCGACGGTGAAGTCCACGTGTCCCGGCGTATCGATGATGTTGATCCGGTACTGGGTGCCGTTCCGGTTCCAGAAGCAGGTCGTGGCGGCGGAGGTGATGGTGATCCCCCGCTCCTGCTCCTGCTCCATCCAGTCCATGGTGGCGGCGCCCTCATGGACCTCACCGATCTTGTAGTTCTTGCCGGTGTAATAGAGGATGCGCTCGGTCGTAGTCGTCTTCCCGGCATCGATGTGGGCCATGATGCCGATGTTGCGGTACTGCTCGAGCGGGGTTTGCCGGGCCATGATGTCCTGTCGTGTCCTGTCAGCCGGTTGAGCCTTCCACCAGCGAAAACGCCAACGAAAAGGCCAACGAAAAAGCGGGGCGACCGACCCGGAAACCCCGGTGGTATCGCTCCGCGCGCATCCGGGCTGAGGCCCTGGATGAGGAGCCCCCGCAGGGGCGTCCACGCGTTGTCGCTGGAAGACCAGAGGTGGCGGGTGGCCCGTCACGTGGTCCGATGTCGTCGCCGGCGCATCAAGAAGCTGCCCCAAGAAAGCTGCCCAAGGCAGTTGCCCAAAAGCGCCAAGCCGTGTAAAAGTAGCGGCTTAGCCCTTGATGTCAACACCCGACGGTCCCTGCACAGTCGTCCGCCACCTGCCCCGGAACGTGCGCGCCTGGCATCTTCAACCGTCGCCCTACGTGGGCACGGTGATTGCCTCCCGGACCCGAGCCTCCAGCGACAACCGAGGGTCCCGTGAGTCGAACGCTCACTATCGCCGGGTGGGGCTACGTCGCGCTCTGCGGCGCCATCATGGCTATTCAGTCCCCGTCACCCACCGGGGGCGAGCCCCCTGCCCCGCCGACTCCGTTCCGCGGGCAGGCGGGCGCGTGGTTCGCCCGGATCAAGCCCTTCTGCAATGCCGTCGAAGTGGACGTCCAGCACCAGCACCTGCCCCCGCCGGGCGGCACCGAGGGAGCCGGGTATTCCGCCGCCTGCTACGCCCTGGCCGGGAAGACCGACAAGGCCCGGGAGGCCATCGAGGCGCTGCCCCGGGATGAGCGCGGCACCGCGGCCGGCATCGTGTTCGCCGTCGGCCACCCGGTCGCCGACGCGGGAGACGATGCCTCCGCCGGCCCCATCATGCGCCTCGTGGTGGAGTACCAGCCGGAGAACTACATGGCCCTGTACCACGCGGGCATCTCGGAGTACATGCTGGGCGAGATGGACTTCGCTCGCACCCACCTGACGCGCTTCCTCGAGCTCTATACGCCCGAAGACGGCTGGCGGTCCAACGCCCGCGAGGTGCTGGGCCGAATCGGGTCATGAACGACCCGTACCTGGCGCCGGGCGCCATCATCCAGGGCCGCTGGACCATCGACCGCGAGCTGGGGCGGGGCGGCTATTCAGTCGTCTATCTCGCCCACGACCGGGCGCTGGACACCGAAGTGGCGGTGAAGCTGCTGGTGCCTCCGCCCGCCGCGGCGAAGGTGGCCCGGGAGCGTATGCGCCGGGAGGTCCAGGTGGTTCGCGGCCTCTCCCACGAGAACATCGTGGCGGTCTACGACTTCGTGGAGGATGGCGCGTGGAGCTTCATCATCATGGAGTACGTCGCCGGCCCGGACCTGCACGTCCGGGTGCGCGATCGTTGCCCTCTGTCGGCAGAACAGGCGGTTCGGCTCGGCCGCGACATCGCAGCGGCCCTCGGCACCGCTCATCGCCACGGCATCCTGCACCGCGACGTCAAGCCACAGAACGTCCTGCTCGATCCTGACGGCCGGTACCGACTGACGGACTTCGGATCGGCCAGGCTCGACGGCCAGGTGGGAGTGACCACGACCGGGGCGCTGACCGGTACGCCGGACTACACGGCCCCCGAAGTACTTGGTGGACGCCGGGGTGATGCGCGCGCCGATATCTACGCCCTGGGTCTCACCCTCTACTTCGGACTGACCGGCGAGCTCCCCAGTCATGATCCCGCGGGGGCAACCAGCCAGGCCGGGTCCGGTCACCATCCCAGACGGGTGACGCCCACGGTGCCAGACTGGCTCGACGAGGTCGTGGCGCGGGCGACGGCTGCCTCACCCGAGGATCGGTTTCCGACCGCCTCGGCGTTCGACGGGGCGCTGTCCCTCTCCATCGGTGAAGCGCCCTCTCCCGCGCCCCGGTGCGTCCTCTGCAGCGGCCCCGATCCGCTCGGTCTGGGGCTGTGCCCAGCCTGCGGCGGCGACGGTGGGCCGGCCGATGCGCTGGTCTACCTCCGCCGTCCCTCAGGTCGCGAGGCACGCGCTGCCGAGAGTCGACTCGTGTCGGCGCTGCCCGCGGTCGCCGACGCAGGAGCCGCGATTCGCGGCGAACGGCCCCTGTTCCGTGCCTCGATTGGGGGTGCCGAGCGCATCGTCGAGATCCTGGCCCGGCGGGACCTCCCGGCGCGGGCACTCCCTGTCAGATCCGCAATGAGCGCACTACCGGTGGGGTTCTTCTTCATGCTGTCGGCGGTGTTGATCGCGGGCACCGCGGCGGGAATCGACGCGGTGCCCTCGCTCCGCTGGATCACCCCGGTCTTCGCCGGCCTGCTGCTGGTGAGCGCCGTCCGAACGGCCGCGACTCCAGTGCTCTCGCCCCGGGCGCACGCCGTAGAGCTGCCCGACGATATCGCTCGGCCCCTGCTCTCCACCCTCGCCGAGCTGCCTCCGGGAACGGCGCGAGACCTCCTGGCCGACCTTACCCGCATGGGGCATGGCCTCTACGCCGGGCTCCGGCGCTCGGGCGACTCCCGGAATTCCGGCGCAGTGCTGGGCGAGCTGCTGGTTGCGTCCGCATCCGCTGCCTCCGATCTGGCCCTGTTGGACGCGAACCTGGGGCCGTTCGAGCGCCAGCGCGAACGGCTCGCGGCGCGGCCCTCGGGCTCGATCGACGCCCTCGCGCGCTGCGAGCGAGCCCGCGATGCCCTGGTGCAGCGACTGCTCGAGGCCATGACCGTCCTCGGACAGCTCCAGGGACTGACGGCCGATCTGGGCGCGGAGGAATCGGAGCTGGCCAGCTCCATCGCGGAGCTCCGCGCCGAGTCGCAGGCCCGAGCCGCCGCGGCGGAAGAGATGGCGCAACTGTTGAAATAGATGGTTGAAATAGATGAAGGGAGAAGGAGAGCGGACATCGCTCATCAATCCCTTCTGAAAAGCGACGCGGGCGCCCGGTGGGCGCCCGCTCGGACTGCTGCCGCAAGGAATTGCTGTTACCAGCGATAGTGAGCGAACGCGCGGTTCGCCTCGGCCATGCGGTGGGTGTCTTCCTTCTTCTTGATCGTGTTCCCCTCGCCCTTGGACGCGAGGATCAACTCGGCCGCGAGACGCTCCGACATCGTTTTCTCGGTGCGTGCCCGGGCGAACGAGATGAGCCATCGCATGGCCAGCGCGGTCCGGCGGTCAGGGCGGACTTCCACGGGCACCTGAAGTGAGGCGCCGCCCACACGCCGGCTCTTCACCTCCAGCGTGGGCTTGGCGTTGTTCACGGCCTGCTTGAAGACGGCGACCCCGGGCTGCCCGGAGCGCTCCTCGATCAGATCCATGGCCGAGTAGAAGATCCCCTCGGCGACGCTCTTCTTGCCCTCGAACATCAAGTTGTTCACGAACTTCGAGACCGTCTGGCTGTCGTACCGCGGATCGGGCGGCACCGGCCGTTTGACCGCCTTGCTGCGCCGGCTCACTTCTTACCTCCCTTGGCTCCAGCCTCCTTGGGCCGCTTCGCGCCGTACTTGGACCGACTCTGTCGACGGTCGTTCACGCCGGCGGAGTCGAGCGTCCCGCGGACGATGTGATACCGGACGCCCGGCAGGTCCTTCACCCGGCCGCCGCGGATCAGCACGATCGAGTGCTCCTGAAGGTTGTGCCCCTCACCAGGGATGTAGGCCGTGACCTCGAAGCCGTTGACCAGCCGCACGCGAGCCACCTTCCGGAGCGCGGAGTTCGGCTTCTTCGGGGTGGTGGTGTACACGCGGGTGCAGACGCCGCGCTTCTGGGGATTGGATCGGAGCGCGGGGGCCTTGTCCTTCGCTTCGACGTCTTTCCGGCCGCGCCGGATGAGCTGATTGATGGTCGGCATAGCCCTGGTGCTGGTGGAACCTGGCGGAGCGAGATTCGCTCCGGTTCGAAAACAGACTGGCAAATGTAGGCCATGAGCGGGTTTGGGTCAAGCCGAATGTGGCCGCCTCCTCGTCGTGAGTCGTTCGTCGTTCTCGGCGAAGAGCATGGACGGCGGCTCGCCGGCGGCGCCCATCCCCTGCACCACCTTCCGCAGCGACCGACTCAACCTCGGGAGCTCCTCCCGCCCCAGGGCGCCGAGCCCCTGGATCAGGCGCACCTGCGCCGGCAGCGGCGCGCGCTCCACCAGCCGGCGGCCGGCGGTGGTCAGGCGCAACTCCCGCCGGCGGGCGTCGTCCGCAGCGGGCCGGCGGGCGACGAGGCCTTGCTCGACCAGGCGCCGCACCACGACGGAGACCGAGCTCTGGTGAGTGTAGGTCCGTTCGGCCAGCTCGTTGACCGATCCCGCCGGCGACTCCGCGAGCCGGTGCAGCACGAAGAGCTGGGCTCCGCCGATCCCCAGCTCGCGCTCGGTGCGGGCGGAGGACTGTCGCAGGACGCGGACGATGCGGCGGAGCGCATCGAGGGCGGTGGTCAGGGCCTGACGGTCGGCGGAGGCGGCGCGTCGCATGGGGTCCCATATATTACCCGCATGAGTACCCGGACGGTCAACGGCACCCTCCGCGGGTTCGGCACCCCGGCCACCACCGCGACGCTCGTCGTCGAACGGCTCACCCCCGGCCAGCGGCTCGGCCGCGCCGCCGCCGTGCTTGGCATGAGCGTCGCGGCGGCCACGGTCGCCCTCCCCATTCCCATAGTCCATTTCGTCCTGGTGCCCGGCTCGCTACTCGCCGGGCTGATTCTCGCCGCCGTCCGCGTGTCGCAGCGGGAGATCGTCCGCTCGGCGGAGGGTGCCTGCCCCTTCTGCGGCACCCGCCAGCGCCTCGGGCTCGCGGGCCGGAAGTACCGCCTGCCCCGGCGAGTGCACTGCTCATCCTGCGGGCAGGAGCTGGACCTCGACCCGCTCAGGTAGGCTCTTTGCCGCCTTTTGCACCGCGGTTGGCGTTTTGACAGGCGCCCCGCGCGCAACCCCACACAAGTCCTGCGGTTAGCGGGCGCCGCGCAGGCGGCCCCGTCCTTGCTTTTTCCGCGCGGCGCCGGCGCTCCTCGCCCGGCCGCAACCTCGTCGTGCGGAGTTCGTCGTGCGCCTGCCCCGCTACCTCGTCCTGTTCGTCGCCGTTGTGGGCTCGAGCTCCGCGGCCGCTCAGGACATTCCCTGGAAGACCTACGCCGAGGTCACCCAGGGCGCCGAGGCCGCGACCGGACTGTTCTCGGTCTACTACAAGCGCGACCAGGTGCTGCTCGGTCTCACGCCGGAGCAGCTCGACCGCGACTATCTCCTCGTCACCCAGCTGTCGCAGGGCATCGGCGACCTCGGACTGGACGGCGGCACTTCGCTCCGCTCCGACCTGATCCGGTTTCATCGGCAAGGCGACCGCGTCGAGCTCTGGGTGGTGAACCCGCGCTTCGCCGCCACCCCTGGCACGCCGATGGCCCGCGCCGTGGACTACTCCTTCGGCCACTCCGTCGCGCAGGCCTTCCCCATCGTTACCGTTCGCGACTCGGGTCAGCGCCAGATCCTGTTCGACCTCACGCCGTTCCTGCTCTCCGACTGGGCCGATGTCGGCGCTACTCTCCAGGCCGAGGCGACCCGCCGGAAGCTGATCGGCACCGTCACGCTTGACGACAAGCGCTCCAGCCTCCAGGAGCTCCGGCTCTTCCCGGCGAACCTCGAAGCCGAAGTCCGGCTCACCTTCCAGAGCCCACGCAGCCTCGGCCTCGAGACGGTCTCCGACTCCCGCTCGGTCCCGGTCGGGGTGCACTACTCGCTCCTGGAGCTCCCTGCCACGCCGATGCGGCCGCGGTACGCCGACGAGCGCGTCGGCTACTTCATCTCCGCCTTCAAGGACTTCTCCCGCGACACGGCTGAGAGCTTCTTCGTCCGGTACGTGAACCGCTGGCGGCTGGAGAAGCAGGTGCCGGGCACCGTCAGCGAGCCGGTTCGACCCATCACCTACTACATCGATCACACGGTGCCGTTGGAATGGCGACCCTACATCCGGGCCGGCATCCTGGAGTGGAACCGCGCCTTCGAGGACGCGGGCTACCGCAACGCCATCCAGGTGCTCGACGCGCCGGACGACTCGGTCTACAGCGCCGCCGACGCCCGCTTCTCGACCGTGCGGTGGACCGCCACCAACCGCTCGGTCTACGCCGTCGGCCCCACCAATGTGGATCCGCGGACCGGCGAGATCCTCAACGCTGACATCCTGGTCTCCGCTGCCTGGATCCAGACCTGGCGGGGCGAGTCGCACGACTATACGGCGCCGGTGGCCTCGGTCGAATCCGCCTTCGCCGCGGATTCCGCGCTCGAGGCCGGCGATCCTACGCTGCTCTGCCGCTTCGCTGAGGGTCTCGATCGCCAGGGCACCGTGGCCCGGGCGCTGCTCGCCGCGCGCGGCGTGGTGCCTTCGGGCGGCGCGGCCCCTCGCGAGTACATCGGCCAGGCGCTGAAGGCGCTGGTGATGCACGAGGTCGGTCACACTCTCGGCCTCCGCCACAACTTCCGCGGCTCGGCCGGCATCACCACGGCACAGCTTGCGGATCGCGAGCACACCGAGCGCTACGGGCACGGGGTCTCGGTGATGGACTACGCGCCGCCGGCGCTCGCGCTCGACCCGCGGCGGCAGGGGCACTTCTACTCCCCGACGATCGGCAGCTACGACCGCTGGGCCATCACCTACGGCTACGCCGAGGCCGGCGGCGTGGCCGCGGGCCGCGCGGCCAAGGGTGCCGCTGAGGACGCCGCCGGCTGGACCCCGGATGTCGAGATCAACGCGCTCCGGGCCATCGCCTCGCGCGCGGCCGAGCCGGGACACCTCTACGCCAGCGACGAGGACGCCGGCTTCGGCGCGGCCGGCCTCGATCCGACCGTCTCGCGATACGACATGACCGACGACCCGCTGGGCTGGGCGAAGGAGCGGGTCCTGTTGATCGACGGGCTCTTCGACTCGCTGGAGACGCGCGTCGTGGCGCCGGGCGAGGGCTACGGCAGGCTGCGCGCGGCGTTCGTGGATCTCTTGTCGGACCGATGGTACGCCCTGATGGTGAGCACCAAGTATCTGGGCGGGGCGACGACCGCCCGCGACCACCGCGGTGATCCCGACGCCCGGCCCGCGTTCACCACCGTCTTGGCCCAGCGCCAGCGCGAGGCGCTGCGGTTCGTCGCGGACGCGGGATTCGGCGAGCGAGCCTGGAGCTTCCCGCCGGAGCTGCTGAGCCGGCTCGCGCCGGATCGCTGGCGGCACTGGGGAGCGTCGGGCGCTACGGCACGGGCCGACTTCCCGGTGCACGACTGGGCGCTGGCCCAGCAGCGCTCCCTGCTCGCCCGGCTGCTGGATCCTGTGGTGCTCTCGCGGATCCGCGATGCCGAACTTCGCGCGCTCCCCGGCGAGCCCACTCTGGGCATCCCCGAAGTCTTCGAGACGCTCACCCGGTCGGTCTGGGCCGAGCTGGGCATTCGGCCGGGCGCGAAGCAGGCCCGCGCCCGCAGCATCGGCTCGGTCCGGCGGGACATGCAACGCCTGCACCTGAACGCGATGATCGCCCTCGTGGTGGAGCCCACGGCGGGCACGCCGGAGGACGCCCGATCGCTGGCCCGCGCGACGCTCGTGGAGCTCGACCATGGCCTGGCTCATGCACTGGAGGACGACGGCGCCGACCTCGACGCCTACACCCGCGCGCATCTGGCGGACTCGCGGGAGCGGATTGCGCGGGCCCTGGACGCGCAGATGATCCAGTCACCCTCTTCTCTCAGGTAGGATGCCGATGTCGCCCGAGTCGGTCGGTTCCGGCGATCCGTCGCCGCTGCTGCTCACCGCCCTGTACATGGTGGGCATCATCACCGGGTACGCGCTCCTCACCGCCCCGGAGGAATGGCAGCGGGCCTGGCAGACGGTACGGCAGGCCTGGACTCGTCGGCGGCGGGGGTAGCCTCACGAGGCGGTCCCGATAAGCTTTCCCGCGCATGACGGGAACCGCCGCCTCCTCACCTCCCCTCCTCGTCCGCGGGCTCCGCAAGCGATTCGCCGACGTCGTCGCGGTGGACGGGCTCGACCTCGAGATCCGCACGGGGGAGTGCTTCGGCCTCCTCGGCCCCAACGGCGCCGGCAAGACCACCACCATCGAGATCTGCGAAGGGCTGACCGCGCCTGACGAGGGCGACGTGCTCGTGCTCGGCCGCCGGTGGGGCCAGCACGACCGCGAGCTGCGCGCCCGGCTCGGCATCTCGCTCCAGGAGACCCAGTTCTCCGAGAAGCTCACGGTGGAGGAGACGGTCAGGCTGTTCCGGAGCTTCTATCGCCGGGGCCCCGCGGTGGACGAGGTGATCGCCACGGTGCAGCTCAGCGAGAAGAGGGGCTCGCGGGTCGGGCAGCTCTCCGGCGGACAGCGCCAGCGGCTGGCCCTGGCCTGCGCGCTGGTGGGCGACCCGGACCTCCTCTTTCTCGACGAACCGACCACCGGGCTCGACCC
>JBKPGZ010000166.1:0-4301 GCA_046729675.1 Gemmatimonadota bacterium
CTTCTTCTGCGCGATGGGGCCGAACCGGGTGCGGAGGTGGCGATCTCAGGCGACGGGGGCCCGCTGCCGATCGACGCTATCGTCGAGTGCCTGGAGGTCGCTAGGGGGGGACCTACGACCCTCAACGTGCTGGTCCGGTCAAATGGGGACCTGCGGCTCATCGTGGACGACGCGACACGGGTGTACCCGTGGTCAGAGAAGGAGAGACGAGTCTGGTAGCGTCCTGAGACGTTTTAGAGACAAGAGGCATCGCTCCAGGCATGGTAGGGGCCTGGCCCCTACGATGCTATCCACGGTCGCGCGGGCTCGTGTCACTCTAGTCTCCGCCAGGTCTCGGAGTGTCGTGCGAGGGAGGGCCTCGCTAGGCTCCTGATGGCCAGCGCGGCCTTCGGTCGCGTCGCCTCCGTCCCACCAAGGCCGCTCCTTCCGGGGCTGGCTTGCCTACCTCGGCAGTATGTCGAAATGCCGCTTCTCGGCACGCGTGACGTTGGTTCCCACGATGCTCATATACGTCGCGTTCTCGAGTGAGAAGAGCGCCTGATACTGGCGGCCGACCTGGAGCTTGCCTTTGTAAGCGTCCGCGAACGCCGGTTTCAGCTTCACCAGATGAGGTTTGCGTTCAGTCTTCATGGGTCGTCCTTTCGGGTGGGGCTGAGCGCCGTGCCTTGGACATTTCGTGGACACTTCTTGTGGTCAGGCCGCGGATGAGCTGGTGCTTTGCCCGCCTCGTGCTGCGGGAGGGGTACGCTCGGATCCCATCGATGCCGCGAGATCAGGGCGCAGCACTTTTCACCGCCACCTTGCGGTGGTGCTTGAGGTCCTCCGCAAGGTAGACGGTCGCCATCCCGCCCGCGCCGAGCTCGCACTCGAGGCGGTAGCGGTCTGAGAGGGCGACCTGAAGCCGGGGAAGGAGCTCGGGCACGTTCGCTGAAAGAGGGTGCTTCAAGATGGGCCGAGTATAGGCGACTGGCCAATCGACGCGCAGGTGGACAGTAGTCAGGCAGGCGTCAACGCAGCAAACTCCAGCATCTGAGGCGGTCGTGCCGAGATCCGGCTGTGGCCCGGAGGTTCGCGTATGGCGGTACCGCTACGTGACTGATATCCTTTCCTACGCCCTTACGCAGCGTCGTCCGCTAACCAACGGGGGAGTCCCCAATGTTGCCCGGCCGAGCCCAGGCAGGCGCTTGCAGTTGGCGGGACGCGGTCTCCACCGAATGTCCCATGTAGCCGCGCCGGCCGCCGCGGCTCGAAGGATCAGGCATGCAAAAGCGAATGGTACACGCGTCGGTGGCGCCCCCGCCCGGACCTGGCTGGATCTTGACGTGCTGGCCGACGTGGAGCTCACGTCTGAGGACGCGGCGCACCCGGTCGAGGCGGCACTGGTGTCGGGGGACGGCTCGCGGTGGCGCGCGTCCGAACGCGGCACGCAGAGCATCCGACTCGTGTTTCACAGCCCGCAAAGACTCCGGCGCATCCGGCTGCGCTTCGATGAGGCCGACACCGAGCGCACGCAGGAGTTCACGTTGCGCTGGTCTCCCGACGTTGGGCGGATGTTCCGCGAGGTCGTGCGCCAACAGTACACCTTCAGCCCCGCGGGGGCGACCAGCGAGGTCGAGGACCTGAACGTCGATCTTGCCGCCGTAACCGCGCTCGAGCTGACGATCATTCCGGATCAGCGCGGCGGGCGTATGCCTCTCTGGCGGAGTGGCGCCTGGCCTAAAGCGGCCGTCCCCGTGCTTGCCTACACGCCGACTACTCCTTCACCCACTGCGCGCGAACCGTGCCGACTTGCCCAGACGACGGTTACCCGATGGTCCCGGTCGGTGAACTGAACAGCGGCCAGATGAAATGGGGGTGTACTAACCCCTGGCATCCTCGTGATCCCGGGCCGTGTCCCAAGTGTGGCAACCCCGGGCGCCCTGGGAGTTCTGCGATCAGCGGTAACCTTGAGGCCAGGTGCCGGAGCTGCGGCCACGAATGGCTGCCGTTCGTAGCCTGATGGGTCTGGTGAGGGTTGCCAGCGCGGCTGCCACCGCCTCTACCCAATAGGAGAAGGAGGCGGCCGCTCTGCTCCCGGGGGCTGCTTGACGGTTCGAGAAGATCTCCGCTCCCGGCGATCATGCTGAGGACGAGGTAGTGCCACGCACAAGATGCCTGACCTGCACTCATGCCGACACCGCCCCCTGATGCGCTTCGCCATCGCTAAGACGCTGCGAGAATGGCTCGAATGGGTTCTGCATCCTGCGGGAGCACCACGAGTACGTTATCCATTACGGCTCGATTGACATCTCTTCTACCAGCCCCGGAAGGGGTTGTGCGGACGTACTTGCAGGTGCACGAGGTGATGGCGCCGGTTCTGCTCGGGCTCGATTCGTTCTGCGCGTTCGTGGACCACGGCCAGCACGCCGGATGCGTGGACGGTCTCTGCAGGCAGAAACGCGCCGAAGGGCAGGAGCGGCATGACGGTGTTCTCCACCGCCGGGTCCCCTACCACCGTGAGGATGTGGCGGCCGATCCAGCCCACCGCAACACCGATCGCTACGGAGGCGGCCGGGGCATACACCACCTGGAGTGCCGTGGGCGCAAGCGCGAACGCCGCGCCCGCCAGGGCCGGCGCCGCTCGCCACCTGGAAGGCCATCAGTGCCGTGGCGTCGTTGACGAGGCTTTTCGGGAACGCGTTTGGTGCTCTACAATGGCTGGATGGGCTAGTTGGCCTGTCCGCCTGATCAGACAAAACCGCTCCGAGGGACCTTCCCTCGGAGCGGTTGGATCGCCCGCGGCGATTACTTGATCAGGACCTTCTTGCTCACCGCCGTCGCTGCCTTCGGCACATGGACGGTCAGGATCCCGTCCTGATAGGCGGCGTCGACCTTCCCCTCCTCGATCGGGAACGGCAATCTCAGTGTCCGTACGAACTTGCCAACCTCGCGTTCCCGGTACAGATACGTCTCGCCCTTCCCTTCCTGGACAGCCTCCTTGTGGCCCGTGATTCGAAGCACGTTGCCGGTCAGGTTGATGTCCAGGTTCTCCTTGTGGATGCCCGGCACCTCGCACCGGATGACGTACGCTTTCTCGGTCTCCGTGACGTCCAGCGCAGGGGCCCACTCTCCGCCCGCCGTTCCCATCTGCTCGAACGGGAACGGCGGCAGCAACGTCTCGCCGAACAACGGCGTTGTGAAGAAACGATCGAACACCCGATCAATGTCGTCCTTCACCTGGCCGATGATGGGAGCAGCCCTGGTGACTTTCGTGAGTTTCATATGTCCTCCTCAGTAAGTTCCGGCTACCGTGAGTCCAGCTTTTCAGTATGGCAGTCGCACCGTGAACGGCATGAAGCGCCGATGAAACGTTGGACGCCCTTTCTTCACGCCGGTCCGATCGCCCCCTCGATTCCCTTCGCGGAGCGGCCGCGCGGGCGAGGTAGGCGCCCTCGCCGTCCTCGCGCGCCTGTGCGATCGGGTTAGGAGAGGATCAAGGTCGCCTCGGCTCGCTGGCCGGCCAGAGCGAGGTCAAGGGAGTAGGACCGGAAGCAGTGGCTCCTTCGCGGAGCCTGCCCTTCAACACGTCACGCACCTCGGCACCAGTGAGATGCACGGTGGGGGAGAGGCGTGACGAGCCTAGCAGCGCGGCGGGCTCCATGACCCGCCGGTGCATCAGTACATCCCGCCCATGCCGCCACCCGGCGGCCCGGCCAACGCCGGCTTCTCTTCCTTCTTCTCCACCACCACGCACTCGGTGGTGAGCAGCAGGCCGGCGATCGAGGCGGCGTTCTGCAGCGCCGTGCGGGTGACCTTGGTGGGGTCGATGACGCCCGCCTTCACCAGGTCCTCGTACACGTCGGTCTGGGCGTTGTAGCCGAAGTTTCGCTCCTTCGACTCCCGGACCTTCGCCACCACAATCGAGCCCTCGGCACCCGCGTTCTGGGCGATCATCCGGATCGGCTCCTCCAGCGCGCGCCGCACGATCTCGACGCCGGTCTTCTCGTCCTCGGTGCCGCGGATCTTCTCGAGCGCCGTCTGCGCCCGGAGCAGCGCCACGCCCCCGCCGGGGACGATGCCCTCTTCCACGGCCGCGCGGGTGGCATGCAGCGCGTCCTCGACCCGGGCCTTCTTCTCCTTCATCTCGGTCTCGGTCGCGGCGCCGACGTTGATGATCGCCACGCCGCCGGAGAGCTTGGCCAGGCGCTCCTGCAGCTTCTCCCGATCGTAGTCGGAGGTGGTGTCATCGAGCTGCGCCCGCAGCTGCTTGACCCGCCCCTCGATCTCGGCCTTCTTGCCGGCGCCCTCGATGATGGTGGTGT
>JBKPGZ010000167.1:0-2960 GCA_046729675.1 Gemmatimonadota bacterium
GTACGCGTCCTTGGCTCGCGCGTCGAGCATCGCGCCTGCATCGCCGAAACCCGAGCGCGGCAGCCGGGCGGCTGGGCTTCTGTCGACCGGGGCAGGGCTGCCGGTCTCGGCGGCGACGAGATCCAGCACGTGGAACTCCCGGCCCGGATCGGCGAGAAGCCGTGCGAGGTAATGCATGCCCTTGAGGTCGCGCACACGGACGGTTTGCCCCTCGAAGATCACAGTCCAGTAGTCACCCTCGCGGCGAAAGACGTTGAGGCTCGCAGCCGGCTGCGCGTCGGGCGCGTCGTGGTGCGCGTCCACCGCTGGGAGCGCCGAGGGCGCGGCCTCGATCCCTTCGAGGATCGTGCGGGCCGCTTGGCGTTCCAGGTCGGCCCGGTGCTCGCTGCCGCTGGCGTGGTGGGCGTCGGCGAGGCTTTTGCGTGCGAGCGCTGCCTCGTACGGGGCGCCGACCTCGTTCCAGAGTCGTACCGCCTCGGACAAGGACTGTTCTGCGTGGGACGCATCGCCGTCGGCGAGCCGCACCCTTCCTCGAGCAAGCGCGGCGCTGGCGACCAGCGCTTTGCTCTCGAATCGAGCGGCTACGAGCTCCAGCTCGTCGGCGGCCGCTCGGGCCCGGGTGATGTCCCCGACCGCGATCTCGATCTCGACCTGTGCCTCGAGTAGCGGTGCGCGTTGCAGGTCGGTGTTCGGTGGCCGCTCCTTGGACGGCACCCGCAAGGGCCGCTCGATGGCGTCTCGTATGGAGGCGGCCGCTGTGGCCACATCGCCTCGGGCCAGGTGCACCAGCGCGAGACCCGGTTGGGGATCCCACCCGGCGCGATGAGCGGCCAGCAGGGCTTCCTCCGCGCCCGCGATGTCTCCCCTGTGCAGTCGGATCCGTCCGAGCTCGTTGAGCGGCCAGCCGAGCTCGCGTCGCAAGTAGGGGCGCAGTTCCTCGCAGGCCACGAGCGCCTGCGCCTCTGCCTCGTTGCACGAGCCGCGCAGTCTGAGGATCTCGGCGCGGTGGACCCGGCAGCGCCCGTGGAGGCTCCCGATGGCGTTCGTGTCGCACCACCGCTCCATCGCCGCGGTCCACTCCTCGGCCACGTCATACTGGGCGAGGCCCTGCAGGGCGCACACGAGCTCGCAGTAGACGACCCCTGTCGAGAGCGGATCGAGGTCCCCGGAAACCGTCGCCACCCCGGCCTCGTCGAGCAGCGCCAGACCTTGTTGGACATCGCCGTCCAGGATGAGCAGCCGGGCTTCTGCCACCCGTCCGATGGCGCATGCCGCCGGGTCGCACGTCGAACCCACCTCGATGGCACTCCGGGCCCACTGCCGAGCGCCGGGCACGTCGCCAGTCAGCATCCGTTCGTACGTGCGGACAACCGCAAACCAGGCGTGCGCGGGCGTCTCACCCTGACCTTCGAGAAGCCGCTCCGCTCGCTCCAACCAGCCGCGCACCGGTGCCATGAGAGCGGTGTCGAACAGAATGTGCATCGCGACGCGCACGGCTGCACCTGCTGCCGCGACGTGGTCACCTGCCTGCATGCACGCCGCGTGGGCGCGCTCCCACGCCTCGATCGTCGCATCGAGATGACCGGCCGCGTAGGCGACCTCGCCAAGCACCGGAAGATCGGTGGGGGCAAGGGGACCGTTCTCGTCCGCCTCCATGAAGAGGTCGAATGCCTGCTGCCAGTGTCGCCCGGCTGCCGCGACACGTGCGCGCTCGACGAGGCCAAGACCAGCGCCATCGCTCATCGCACGCCTCCCGAAACCATGATCGTCGGGCTCCCGGTCAGCCGGCGCCGAACGTAACCGTGGGGGTTACCGCCGTAACAGTGTTGCTCACGCCTTGGGATTGCGCGTCGAGAGTCGATGCGACGGAAGGAGACCCTGCAATGCCATTCATCAACGTGAAGCTGATCGAAGGCGTGTTCGATGCCACCCAGAAGCGCGAGATCGTGGAGAAGCTGACCGAGACCATGGTCAGCATCGAGGGCGAGAACATGCGGTCGGTGACGTGGTGCGTCATCGAAGAAGTGCACAGCGGCGACTGGGGCATGGGGGGCAACACGCTCACCACTGCGGACGTCAGGAACCTGGCCGCCGGGCAACCGGCGACGACGTAGCGGCAAGCCAAGCCTGCCGAGACGCGGGGCGCCCGACCAGGGCTGCGTCTCGGCACGCATTGACCAATCAATCGCAACACGAACGAGGAGCACTCATGGAGATCGCAACCACCGCTTCGAAGGAAGAACCAACGTCCGCGAACATCAAGCACGTCCCGCGATCGGGGACCGTCCCCACGAACGGGCAGGAGCTCTTCTACGAGATTCACGGAGACGGCCCTCCACTCGTCCTGGTGATGGGGATCGGATACGACTCGTCGCTGTGGACGCTGCACCAGGTCCCCGTTCTCTCCACCCGGTTCCGTGTGGTCCTCCTCGACAACCGCGATGCCGGCCGCAGCTCCCGAGCCGATCACCCGTACACCATCGCGGACATGGCTGACGATGTGGCCGGTCTGCTCGACGCACTCGGTATCCACCGCACCCACCTGCTGGGCTTGTCGATGGGAAGCATGATCGGGATGGAGTTCGCGCTGCGGCATGCGGACCGTCTGGATCGGCTGGTGCTCGCAGGTCCGGCCGCGGCGCCCGCTCGAAGCGCCGTCGACCCGATCTCGATCTGGAACTGGGTCAAGGCCAACGACCCCAGCGGAGAGGTGTTCGGCGGTGAACAACTCACCTGGCTGTTCTCCTCTGCCTTCCTTCACGACCAGCAGGCGGTGGAGGAGACGATCGCACTGCTGGCGAGCAATCCGAACCCGGTCGAGCCTGAGGCCTACGATCGTCAGGCTCAGGCCTACCTGCGTTTCGACGCCCTCGATCGGCTCGGTTGCATCAAGGCTCCCACTCTGGTCATCGTCGGTGAGCAGGATCTGCTGACGCCGCCGTGGGTCGCGCGCCAGGTGG
>JBKPGZ010000168.1:0-11695 GCA_046729675.1 Gemmatimonadota bacterium
GCTCCACAAACCAACTCCTCACCACCCCCCGCGGCCCGGGGGGCATAAAAGTGGGCTGCGTCACCACCTCTGTAGGGGGGGGGGCCATCCGGACCCCCCCCCCCCACGATACCGCCGTACCGCCCTACCGCCTTACCGCCCTTTGCAGTACGCCTTCAACATGGAGGCCACCCTCGGCTTGTACTGCTTGATGATGCCGAGGTTCTTGTCCACGGCCTCCTGATTCGCCGCGCGGCCGGCGGTGAGCGCCGTCTCCGACTCGTTCAGGAGAGTCTCCATCTGCCGGGCGATGTCGCAGGACTTCTGCTTCTCGGCCTGTGGGTCGAGCTGCGGCACCTGGAACAGCGTGGCCAGACCCAGCAGGTAGTTCGAGGCCGGGCCCACCTTGCCGGCCGGGTTGGCGTTCTGGACCGCCAGGCGAAGCAGCTCTGCCGCACCGGCGAGATCCTGGGGCTGAGACTGGAGCAGCTTGGCGCCCGCGGTGTACAGCAGCGCCGCCGCGTTCTCCTTGGCCGCGGGATCCCCGTACTTCATCGCGTACTCCAGGAACGGCAGCGCCTCCTTCGCCCGCGAGGTGCTCACGGCGGCGGCGGTCGTATCCCTGGGTGCGGCGCCCCGGTTGGCCGTGTCCGTCGTGACCGGCGTCCCGCCGGCCGCGGGAGGCGCGTTGATCAGCGCCTGGGCCGCCTCCAGCGCGGGCACGATGGCGGTCGTGTCCTTGGCGATGATCCGGCCAGTGACGGCGACCACGCTGTCCACCTGCCCCGTCATCGAGTAGGCCTTGTTCAGGTAGCCGAGCAGCGTCGGGTTGTCCGGGTACTTCCGGACGCCGATCTGGGACCACTTGAGGAGCCGCGCCGTGTCGGGTTGCTCACCTTCGGCCGCCGCGGCCGAGATTTTGGTGAAGAAGAGCGTGTCCGCCTTGGTGGAGTCGGTGGCGTACATCGTCTCCAGGGCGTCCACTGCGCACTTGAAGTTGCTCAGGAAGAGGCAGGCGTTGCTCTTCAGGTCGTAGAGGTCGGCGTTGTAGGGGTCGATCTTGAGGCCCTCGTCCGCCACCTCGAGCGCCGTCTCCGGGTGGCCCGACTGGAGGAAGTACTTGAACAGCTCCTCACGCAGCTTCTGATTGGTCGGCGCGACACGGAGCATCTGCTTGAAGGCGACGAGCGTGTTCGCGGTGTCGTTGGCCTGCTGATACTGCGTCGCCAGCGCGGTCCATACCGGCAGGCTGAGGGGGTCGCCCTTGGCCGAGGCCTGGAGGTGTTTCACGATCTCCCCCCGGGGGGCCTTCTTGTCCTGAGCGAGCAGCGCAAGGCAGTAATGGGCGAGGCCATGATCCGGCACCACCTTTATGGCCTTCTGCGCCGCCTCGGCCGCCTTGTCCGGCTTGGTGGTCCGCTGATCGATGCAGGCCTTCGCCTCGTCCGCCGTTTCCACCATCGGCTCCAGCGCCTCGGCCACCCGCTTGCCGAAGGCCTGCGGATTCTCTCCTTGCTGCTGCGCGACGGTGACCACGTTACCGGCGTCGTCGTTGACCCCGTGGATCCGGGCCGTCACGGTGTAGCCCCGGCCCTGACCCTTGGCCATGGTGGACGTGACGATGTAGCGGGCCTGGATGTTCTTGGCGAGCGTCGAGGCGAGCGCGGGACTCAGGATGGCGTCCTTGGGGTAGCCATACTGGGTCAGCGCATCGTTCATCTGCTGTTGTTCGATCACCTGGAAATCACGACCGACCACGTCCTTCATCTCTTCGCGCACGCCGCTGCCGATGGCCACCGCCGGAGCGGAATCGCCCGGCGCGAAGGCGAACGGGTTGGCCACCATGAACCGAGGGGCCACGTTCACCGTGCTGCGCTGGGCGTTGCGAGGAATGCCCTGGGCCGCGAGCGGCACCGTCAGCGCTCCACTCAAAGCCACGAGGGTGACAACACGGAACAGATACATGCGACAGCCTCCCCGAAGGAACGGTCCCGCAGGACCGACGGTCGCCGCGCTCACGCGCGGACGCGAAATGGGCGAAGAGGGATTCGAACCCCCGACATCCTGCGTGTAAGGCAGGCGCTCTGAACCAGCTGAGCTATTCGCCCGAGGGCGCACGATCCGCATCCAAATACCGCTTGCGCAGGGACCGTGCCGTGACGACGAACACCCTTCCTAGAGAGCGATGCCGAGCGGGAAGAGCACGCAGTAGCCGACCACTAGAATGACGGCGGCCGCGCTCGGATGCCCGGCCATCAGGGTGAGGTACCCGGCCAGGAGTACCACCACCGCTGCCGCGAGAATCAGGAGATTCCGCCGGGCGAGCAGGAAACGTCGACTACCCGCGGCGGGCGCGGGCGCTGACGGCCGTACATTGGACATAAGGCTTGAGGCTACCACCGTTCCCGGGTCGGGTCAAGTTCAGGCCCGTCCAGAGCTTCCGGGTCCACCACCCAGCCCTCGTCGAGGGCCTGCCGGCGGGGCCGGTCCGCCCGCCGACGCAGGTGTACCAATATGAGGACGGCCATTGCCACCAAGAGCCAACCACCGCCCGCGAGCAGCCAGGTGACCAGCCCGTAGCGGTGCCGAATCGAGCGCTGCCAGGCCTCCTCGTACCGGTCCACCGTCAGGCCGGTGGTCGCCAGCACCGCGGAATCGAAATCCTCTCCACCCGCCAGGCGCTCCAGCAGCGGGGTGAGGGTGCTGCTGGGATTCCGAAGGGCGAGTCCGGACACGGCCGAGTAAGCCAGTGCGTAGGCCGCGTCGGCCGTTGTTTCGCTGGCCCGAAGCGCCCCGTCCAGTGCCCGAAACCCCGGCAGAGCGCCCCGGGCGACGGCCAGATTGAGCTCCAGTACACCCAGGCGCTCCCACTCGCCAGCCGCCCAACCGGCGTAGCCTTCATCGAACCAGAGGGGCACCCGCACCGGCACCCGCTGATGCAGGGCGAGGTGGGCGAGCTCGTGCCGGAGCGTGCGCTCAGGGTCGCCGCCGTCGGCGCGGATCACGATCGTTCGGCTCGCGGGCAGTGCGATCGCGGCACCCCAGCGCGGTGCCCGCCCCTGGCTGAGGGAGTCGAGCCGCCGGGCGTCGGGAACCACGATCAGCTGCATCGGCCCGGAGGCGACCCGGCCGAGACCAGGCCAGTCCGCCGGCCGGTCGGCCTGTACGGCCAGCTGAATCGCGAGGTCGAGCTGGTCCGGCCACGCGACCGCAGTGACCTGCCCGACCTGCACCGATGTGGGGGAGCCCTGCAGGAGGATGAGGAGGGCGACCGCGAGCCTTCTGGCGGCCGCGGCGATCAGGAAGCCAGACTGCGCGGGACTTCACCTCCGGCGGCGACCAGGTCGAGCATCTCCTGGCAACGCTTGGCCCAGGGATTGAACTTGTTGGCCTTGTATCCCTCGTTCCAGCTGCTGCGAGCGGCTTGCTTGTTGCCCGCGAACCACTGCGCCCGGCCCAGGTCGTAGTACGCCTCGATGAGGTTGGGGCCGAGGGTCAGGGTCTTGCGGAAGAAGGTCTGCGCGTCCTCGTACATCTCACGCTCGAGGTAGACCAATCCAAGATAATAGTGGGCGTACAGCGTGGCCTTGCGGTCGTTGTCCAGCCGGATGGCCTTGGAGAGGTGTTCGATCGCCTCGCCGAAGATCCGTTTCTTGAGGCAGATGTACCCGACATTGATGCGAGCGAGGGCATTGGCCGGCTCCTTCATCAGGACCCGGGAGAAGGTGGAGAGCGCCTCGTCGTAGTCCTCGTGCAGCATCTGGGCCCAGCCCAGCAGCGACTGGGCCTGGATTTCCCCCGGCGAGAGCTGGAGCGCCTTCTCCAGTGCCTGGATCGCGCCGGCGTAGTCACCCAGTGAAATCAGGCTCCAGCCCTTCTCGATGAAGGTCGAGGCCCCCAGGTGATCGGCCTGCACCGCCGGTCGGGCGCCGGTGAACTGGGGCGCCGGTGCGGGACCGGCAGCGGTGCCGCCGGCGGCGTTATTCATCTGCTTGTAGCGCTCAGCCAGTCCCCGGATTCCATCCTTCAGCTGTCCCAGCTCGCTCAGCGCGCCGTCCACCCGCTTGAACAGAGCGATGATGTCGCGCTTCACCGCCTCGCGCGCCGCCGGATCCTGTGCCGCGCTGAGCCGGGTTTCGAGCTCCTGGTACTGGTCCTTGAGGCCGGCCACGGGGGACTCGCTCATGGCGTGCTCCCCATCGCGCTCAACGCCAGCCGCTCGGTGGACGAGAGGAGCTTGCGGGCATTGAGGATGATGATGGTGCGCGCCGGTCGGGTGACGACGCCCGAGATGTAGGCCGCGGCGAGCCCCCGCACCATCGGGCCCGGCGCGGTGATGGTGCGGCTGTCCACCCGCAGCACCTCACGCACCTCGTCCACCACGACTCCGACGCGCTGGTCTCCCAGATCCACGATCATGAGACGGGTCTCCTCCCGGATCGCCGCCTCGAGCTCGAAGCGCTTGCGCAGGTCCACCACCGGCACCGCACCGCCGCTGTACTGCACCACACCCTCCAGGAACTCGGGGGCCTGCGGGAGTCGGGCCGGCGGCTCGTAGCGCAGGATTCGCTCGATCTGGAGAATGTCGAAGGCGAACTCCTGGGGACCTACCAGGAAGGTCACTACCTGAATGTCGTCGGCCGTATTCATGGCGTAGCTGTCTCCGCGATGCGGGCGCCGACCGCGCTGAGGTCGAGCAGAGGAACGATGCCGTCGGGCCGGCGCGCCACCGCGACTGCGAACGGCAGGGAGACGTCGGACGGCACCGGCAGGCCGGGCTCGCGCAGCACTTCCTCGGCGTCGTCCACTTCGACGCAGACGCGACGGGTGTCGAGCCGCACCAGCACAGCCGTCCCACCAGCTCCGCCGGTTCCACCCAGAAGGGTCGCCAGGTGCACCAGCGGCACGATCCGTCCCCGCGAGCTGGTGACGCCTCGCACCGCCGGGTCGACGGACGGGACGGGATGCACCGGCCCCAGGTCGAGCACCTCGACCACCTGTTCCAACATGAGCCCGACGCGCCGCTCGCCCGCGCGCACCAGCAGCCAGCCCTCCGCGGTCATCGCTTCTCCATCCGGCCGAGCACCTCGGCGACACGACCGGCGATCAGACCGACCGGCAGTACATGACGAGCGCCGCCGGCCTGGACCGCGGCGTTGGGCATACCATAGATGGTGCTGGTCTCCCGATCCTGCGCGATGCCGGTCCCGCCCGCCTCGTGGATCCGTCGCAGTCCGTCCGCGCCGTCCCGCCCGAGGCCGGTCAGCACCACGCCAACGGCGCGTCGGCCGTAGAGCTCGGCGACGCTCCGGAAGAGAGGATCGGCCGCGGGGCGCACACCCCAGACGGTCGGCTCGCGGCTCAAGGCGATCCGGGGTCCGTCCTCGCCCGCCACCAATCGCATGTGGTAGTCGCCGGGGGCGACGTAGGCGGTATCGGCCAGGAACGGGATGTCGTGCTCCGCCTCGACCACGCCGATCCGGCTCTGGGCGGCGAGCCGCTCCGCGAGGCTGCGGGTGAACTTGGGCGGCATGTGCTGGACGATGACCACGCCGGCGCCATGGCCCGCGGGGATGTGAGGTACCACTTCCGCGAGGGCTCGCGGTCCACCGGTGGACGCGGCGATGGCCACGCAGGCGCTGGCCCGGCCGGGCATCGCGAACAGCGCCGGCGGCGCCCCCGCGCGCGAAGGGCGGGCCAGCACCGGCATGCGGTGGATGTCGGCCGAGCGCGCGGCCCTGAGCGCCTCCACGAGACGCTCCGCCAGCCGGCCTGCCGCTTCGGCGCTCCGTTCCTCCTCCTTCGCCACCAGGTCCACGGCCCCGAGCTCCAGAGCGCGGATCGCGGCCGCCGTCCCGGGCCCGGCGTACGAGCTCACCACCACGATCGGTCTGGGTGACTCGGACATGATGTAGCCGATCGCTCCGAGACCGTCGAGCTCGGGCATCTCCAGGTCCATCAGCACGACGTCCGGCGCGTGGGTGTGCACTTTCCGCAGCGCATCCATTCCGTTCCGCGCGGTGGCGACCACGGCGAACTCCCCGGTGCCGTCCACCACGTCGGTGAGCAGCCGCCGGAAGAAGGGGCTGTCGTCCACGACGAGGACGGTGGCGCTGTCAGAGCGTGTGGACACCATGAAGCACCGAGCGCACCTCGAGGGTGCCGTTGGACACGTCCAGCCTGACGGTGCGGCCGTAGTCGCCGCCGACCGCCTCGCCCACGAGGGGAATGCTGTGTGTGTTGAGGACCTGACGCGAGGCGACCACGTTGCGCTCGCCCATCTGGATGGTCCCTGGGGGAGACAGCGCCGCGAACATGCTCGCGCCGCCGACCAGGCGCGCCGTCACCCTGCGCCGGCTCGCGCCTCGCTCGGCCATCAACTGCAGCAGGTGCGGCACCGCGGTATGCGGCGACTTGGCGGGGTTTCCGTCCTGTCGGCTCAGCGCGGGCGAGGGCAACAGCACGTGGGCCAGGCCGCCGACACACGCCGTCCCGTCGTACAGCACGATGGCGATGCAGCTGCCCAGACCCACGGTGACCAGCTGGTCCCCCGCCCCGCCGACCTGCAGGTCGGCGACCTTGACGATGATCTCGTTTCCGTTCTTCCCGTTCATGCCGGCCGCCGGTAGACACGCTCGCGAGCATCCACGAGCTGGAGACGGTCACGCACCGCGCCGACCAGGCTCTCCACCTTGCCCAGGACCAGATACCCTCCCGGGGCCAGGCAGTTGGTAAACAGCTGGAACAGGCGCTCCTGCATGGGTCGGTCGAAGTAGATCAGCACGTTGCGGCAGACGATCATATGGTAGTCGCGCCGGAGCGGACGGCCGGCGCTGAGGTCGAGCGTGCGCACGGAGACCCGAGCGCGGACCCGGGGCACCACCTGGAGCTCGGAACCCGCCGGCTCGAAGTAGCGCCGGGTGAGCTCGGGAGGCATCTCCAGAAGCGTCTCATGCCGGTAGCGCGCCGCCTCGGCACGCTCGAGGCTCTGGCGGTCCACGTCGGTCGCGTCCACCTCGAGACGGCACAGCTCCCTCGAGCGGCCGGCGGTCTCGAACTGTTCCGCCGCCAGGATGGCGATGGTGTAGGCCTCCTCACCCGAGGAGCACCCGGCGCTCCAGATCCGGACCTCGCCGGGCTCGGGTCCACAGAGCGTCGGGAAGATATCGCGCCGCAGCAGGCTCCAGGTCTCGGCATTGCGGTAGAAGCGGGTGACGTTGATCGTGAGCGCGTCACGAAGCCGATCGTACTCCAGCGGGCTCCGGTCGAGTAGCGCCTGGTAGTCGGCGTAGGTGTGTACCCCGCAGGCCCGCATACGCACGGCGATGCGCCGGCGGACGCACTTGTCCTTGTAGGCCTCGACCGCGAAGCCGGCGCTCTTCGAGATCCGGCGGGCGAGCGCCTCGAAGCCGGGATCGTCCGCGGCGCTCACGAGGCGGCTCCGAGCATCTCGAGGTTGGCCCGAGCGAGCTCGTGGCCCGGGTTGAGCTCGGTCGCGCGACGCCAGCTCTCGCGCGCCCGCTCGTGATCACGCCGGCGATAGGCGATGTTGCCCAGCTTGAAGTAGAGATCGTCGCCCAGCTCGGGGGCGAGCTTCGCGGCCCGCTCGTAGGCCTCGCGGGCGTCGTCGTAGCGGCCGTTGCGGTAGAGAATGTCTGCCAGGTTCTTGGAGATCTGCGGCAGCGAGGCGTTCTCGGCCAGCGCGGCTCTCAGCATTGCCTCGGCACCGGCAACGTCGCCGTGGAGCTCGCGGAGGACCGCGAGGTTGTTGCCGAGCACCGCGCTCGTCGGGTAGGCCGCGGCGCCCTCCTCCGCGGAGCGGAGTGCGGTCTCTGCGTCGTCCTGGCCGATGCTCGCCAGGGTGGAGGCCCAGTACCAGAGCGGCGGAACGGGCTTGGCGCCGGCCAGCTCGCGTGCGCGGGCGAGGCGTTCCTGAGCCACCTGGTATTCGCCGCGGCGAAGGGCTACCACCGCCCAGCCCAGCATGACCCGGGCATCCTCACGGGCCCGGCCCACGGCGTCGCCGTAGGCCGTCTCCGCCTCGTCGAGCCGGCCCATCCGCTCGAGGGCGAGCCCCAGGTTGTGCAGCGCCTGAGGGCGGGAGCCGCCCTTCTCGATTGCCTGGCGGAAGGAGCCGACGGCCTCCTCCCAGCGCGCCTGCCGCAGGGCGATGAGCCCGAGGAAGAAGGCGGCCCCGGGGTCGGCGGGACGCAGCTCCGCCACCCGGCGGAACTCGCGCAGCGCCTCGTCGAGCATGGCGGCCTTGTAGAAGGCGATCCCCAGGTTCCGGTGCTCGTCCACCCGGCTGTCATTCACCCTCGGCGCGCTCGCGGCGGATGTGCCCACCCGGCGCGCGAAGCCGGCGGTGATCAGCCCGAAGAGCGCCTTGCCGACCTCGAACTCGATCAGCCCGCTTTCCTCCATCAGCTGGGTTACGTCCCGGGTCCCGTCCAGCAGGGGCACGAGGGCCTGCTGTTCCGCCGAGAGCTCCGGGGCCGACTCGCCGATGTGGGCGCCATCCACCGCGAAGATCAGGTCGAACGAGGGGATCTTCTTCTCGATCAGGCTCCACTCGTCCACCCGGCGGGCGCCCTCGAGGAGCAGGTACTCCGGGTTGATCCGCATGAGGAGGCCCTCGCGCTCCGGCCGGCCTCCCGCCTCGAAGTTGAAGGTTCCCGAGTTCCAGGTGAACAGGTAGTAGACCGCCTCCTCCACCTGCACCCGGATGTAGTGCTGGAGCTCGTCCCGCGAGATGGCGCCCTGTTGCACCAGGATCTCACCCAGCTTCTGCTCCCGCTCCCCGCCCTGCCGGTCCACCGCCTCCTGGAGCTGCCCGGCCGTGATCCGACCGCTCCGCACCAGAATGTCGCCCAGGCGGTCCCGCCGGTTCACGATCGTGGCGTAGGTGATGTGGCCCTCGTCGAAGTAGATCGTGCCGAAGTTCTGGCGGTCGGCGAGGGCGAGACACCCGGTCCGCCGCCCCAGGAAGAGCAGCTGGATGACGTCGGGGAGGCTAGCCTCCTTGAGACTGCCCTTGATCGCCATCAGCGCCAGTCCTCGATCAACCGGTCGGTGACGTCGGGCCAGTCCCACACCACCTTCTCCCGGCTGCGGGCGCCGCCGGCGGTGGGTGCCACGATGCCGCTGAGGCGATGCGCGCCTTGCCGACGCGGCTGCGCTGCGGCCGGCGGCTCAGGCGCCGCGGCGGAGACGATACCGTCGAGCACCTCGCGCGCGAGCGCAACGCTCGGGGAGCTCTGCCGCGCCTCCGCCGCGTTGAGGACCCGGTGGACCTGCGCGAGGACGACGCGAACCGACTCCGCCGGCCGGGCGGCGAAGAACTCCACCAGCGCCGCGTCGGGCTCCGCACCCTTCGAGCCGAGCTCCCGCCTGGCCACCGCTTCGCGCACCTCGCGGTCGGGCGCCGGCAGCTCCACCACCAGCCCGGCCTCGAGACGGGTGCGGAGCCTCGGCTCGAGGCCCTGGAGCTCGGCGAGCGGCGCGGCGGAGGTGAAGATCATCTGTCGCCCCGACTCGAGCAGCACGTTGTAGAGCAGAAAGAGTTCGTCCTGGGTGCGATCGGTGTCGGCGATCAGGTGGACATCGTCGAGGAGAAACGCGGCGACCCGGCGGTAGCGGGAGCGCCAGATGCCGACCGCATCGCGATCGATAGCGGCGATCAGCTCACCGCTGTACTCCGGCGCGCTGAGACAGGCCACGGGCACTCCGCACCGCTCGGCGATGGCGTTGCCCAGGCCGTGCAGCAGATGGGTCTTCCCGGCACCCGCGCCGCCGACGATGACCAGCGGGTTGTACCGGGCTCCCGGCTCCTGCACGACGGCGCGCGATGCCTCCAGCGCGACCTTGGCGGACGGTCCTTCGGTCCAGTCCGCCAGGCGCCAGAGCGGGGACGGCGCCGCGGGGGGAACCGCCCCCTCTCGCGCCCTCGCGAGCAGGGACTCCGCCGCCGCCAGGTCGCCGGGATCGCGGAACGCGGGCGCGCCCACCAGGTCGGCCGCGAGCTCTGCGGTCCGGGCCTCCATGTCGCGCAGGCGCTGGATGTCGCGCTCGAAGTCCTCCAGCTCCCGCACCACGTCGGGCACCGCATCCTGCTCCAGCAGCTTCTGCAGCCGGGCGGTGCGGTAGCCTTCGCCCTCCCAACGCATGACCGCCGCGCCGATCTGCGCGCGCCACGCGTCCACCTGCTGGGCGACGGTGGCGTGGATCTCGGAGAGGAAATCGTAGAACTCGTCCGCATCGGCGGACCGGCGGACGGGCGGACCGGCGGAAGGGGCCGGGACGGGCTGTTCGAGGCCCGCCGCACTCGGAGCGCCCATGACGCCGCCGGGCGAGTCGTTCCGCCGTTCCGCGGTTCCGCCGTTCCGCCGTTCCGCCGTGTCACCGATCAGCGTCCTCGCCTGCTCCGCGTTCAGCGGCCGCTCGCTCACCGCCTGGTGAGCGACGATCCGGTTCAGGGCGCCGAGGAGCTCACGGACGTTGTCGATGGGGAGGCCCGCGACCGCCTCGATGACACCGTCCGCGAACGAGGCCCGCCGCTCCTCGGCTTTCCGGCGGAGGATGGCGACCCGGGTCTCGTAGTCCGGCGCCGCCACATCGATGATGAGACCGCCGGCGAAGCGGCGGATCAGGCGCTCGTCCAGCGCCTCGATCTCGGCCGGCGGACGGTCGCTGGTCAGGACGATCTGGCGATTGGAGGTCTGCAGCGCGTCGGTCAGCCGGAGCAGCTCCGCCTGCATCTCCCGCCGGTGAGTCAGGAACTGGACGTCATCCACCAGCAGCAGATCCACATCGAGGAATCGCTTCCGATAGGCCTCGCCGTGCCCGGCGGCGATCGCGGCGTGAAAGGCCTCCACGAACTCGTCCAGAGTGAGGTACTCGACCTGAAGGTTCGGGTCGATCGCGCGGGCCGCGTGACCCACGCCCATGAGCAGGTGGGTCTTGCCCAGCCCGGGGCGGGCGTAGATGAAGAGCGGGTTGTACACCGTGCCCGGCGATTCGGCCACGGCTTTCGCCGCCGTGACGGCGAGGCGGTTCGCCGAGCCGACCACGAAGGTGTCGAAGCGGTACAGCGGGTTGAGCGTGACAGTCATCCGGCGACCGCCCCCGCGGCGAGCCGCTTCAGGACCAGCTCCGAGATGCCCCGCAGCGTCTCGAACACGCCGGTGCCGTGCAGGGCGTCGCCACCGTAGCTCTGCACCGCCCGGAAGTTCAGCGCGTCGTCCATCTCCTCGTGGGTGAGGATCAGATCGCGCGGGAGGTCCTGCTTGTTGTACTGGAAGACCACGGGCAGCTGACGGATGTCCACGCCCTGCGTCAGCAGGTTGTCCTGCAGGTTCTGCAGGCTCTCCAGGTTGTCGTCGAAGCGGCGGGCCTGGCTGTCGGCGACGAACACCACCCCGTCCGCGCCCTGCAGCACCAGCTTGCGGGTCGCGTTGTAGTAGCTCTGCCCCGGGACGGTGTAGAGCTGGAACTTGGTCGCGAAGCCCGAAATGGAGCCGAGCTCCAGCGGGAGGAAGTCGAAGAACAGGGTGCGGTCGGTCTGGGTCGCGAGCGACACCATGCGGCCCCGGCGGCTCTCCGGCACGCGATCGTAGACGTACTGCAGATTCGTGGTCTTTCCGGACCGGCCGGGTCCGTAGTACACGATCTTGCAGGTGATCTCGCGCGACGTGAAGTTGACGAGAGACATGAGGGC
>JBKPGZ010000169.1:0-7757 GCA_046729675.1 Gemmatimonadota bacterium
GCCATACAGTCACAGCTACCCGCACTGCTGGCGCTGTGGGAGTCCGCTGATCTACTACGCCCGCGACTCCTGGTTCGTGCGGACGTCGGCCTTCAAGGAGCGGATGCTGGAGGTGAATCGGCAGGTGGACTGGCATCCCGCCGAAGTGGGCACCGGCCGGTTCGGCGAATGGCTGGAGAACAACGTGGACTGGGCGCTCTCCCGCGACCGGTACTGGGGAACGCCCCTCCCGGTCTGGGTGTGCGACCGCGACCCGGCCCACGTGGAAGTCGTGGGCAGCTACGCGCGCCTCGCGGAGCTCTCGGGGCAGGCGCTCGGACCGGCTTTCGATCCGCACAAGCCCTTCATCGACCAGTACACCTGCGCCTGTGCCTGCGGCGGCACCATGCGGCGCACGCCCGAGGTGATCGACGCCTGGTTCGACTCGGGCGCCATGCCCTACGCGCAGTGGCACTACCCCTTCGAGCACGAGCGGGAGTTCGCCACCCATTTCCCGGCGGACTTCATCTGCGAGGGACTGGATCAGACCCGCGGGTGGTTCTACTCGCTGCTCGCAATCGCCGTGGGCGTGTTCGACAGCCCGGCGTACCGGAACGTGATCGTGAACGGTCTCGTGCTCGACGCCGAGGGTCAGAAGATGTCGAAGACCCGCGGGAACGTGGTGGACCCGTGGGAGATGATCGGCCGCTTCGGGGCGGACACTGTCCGGCTCTACCTTCTGGCCTCCAGCCAGGTATGGATGCCCAAACGCTTCGACCAGGAGGCGATGGGGGAGGTGGCGCGCGGCTTCATGAATCAGCTGCGCAACACCTACAAGTTCTTCGCCGACTATGCGGAGGATTGGACGCCGGCGGCGTCCCCGCCCGCGTCAGAGCGGCCGCTGGTGGACCGCTGGTTGCTGAGCCGGCTCGACGCGACCGTGGAGGCCGTGCGGGCGGCGTGGGAGAGCTACGATCCCACCGCCGGGGTCCGCACGCTGATCGGCTTCATGGAGGAGGTGTCCAACTGGTACGTGCGGGTGAACCGGCCGCGCTTCTGGGCAGTGGACGCGGAGGCCGATCCCGCGGCGCTCGCCACCCTGCACGAGGCGCTGGTGGCGGTGAGCCGGATGCTGGCACCCGCCGCGCCCTTCCTGAGCGATTGGCTCCACCGCGCGTTGGCGGGAACCTCCGTGCACCTCGCGCGGTTCCCCTCATCTTCGGGACGGCGCGACGAGTCGTTGGAGGCCGCGATGGAAGCGGTGCGCCGGCTGGCCTCGCTGGCCCGCGCTGCGCGCGAGGAGCGTGGGCTGCGGGTCCGCCAGCCGTTGGCCCGCATGCAGGTGGCGGTACCGGCTGCCGCGAGGGGCCCGGCGCTGGACGAGCTGCTGGAACTGCTCCGCATCGAGGTGAATGTGAAGTCGGTGGAGGTGGTCGCGTCCGATACGGAGCTGGTGCGGCTCCGGGCGCGGCCCAACTTCCGGTCCCTTGGCAAGCGCTTCGGCAAGCGCACGCCGGCGGTCGCCGCGGCGGCGGCTGGGCTCAGCGCGGATCAGCTGCGCGCCCTCGAGCGGGGCGAGCCGGCCGAGCTGGAGGTGGACGGTGAGCGCGCGACGTTCCTGCCGGAGGATGTCGTGGTGGAGCGGGACGTCGCGAGCGACTGGTTGGTCGCGAGCGACGGCCCCTACGTCACCGCGCTCGACCCGCGGGTGGACGAGGGGCTCCGCCAGGAGGGGCTCGCGCGGGAGGTGGTGAACCGGGTGCAGCGTCTCCGCAAGGAGGCGGGCTACGTCTACACCGACCGGATCGGACTCTGGATCGCTGGCGATGGTCCGGTGCTGGACGCGGTCCGGGGCCACGCGGCGTTCATCCAGGGCGAGACGCTGGCCCGCCGGCTGGAGCTCGGCCGGCGGGCCCCGGCGCCCGACCTCGAGCAGGAAGTCGAGATCGAGGGGCATGGAGTGATGGTGGGAGTGCAACGATACCTGGACGGCCAGAACCGGGCCGGTCCGCAACCCAGGGATGGGGAATGAACAAGAAGCAACTGGCGCACCTCGAGAAGCGACTCCTCGAAGAGCGGGCGCGGGTCATGAAGGAGCTGGGGTACTACGACGAGTCCTTCAACGCCACGCTGCAGTCGTCCGACGGCGATTTGTCGTCCTACTCGTTCCACATGGCGGACCAGGGCACCGACGCTATGGAGCGGGAGAAGCAGTTCCTCTTTGCCTCGCAGGAAGGCCGCTATCTCTGGCACGTGAACGAGGCGCTGCGCCGCCTCTACGGGACGCCGGAGAAGTTCGGCCATTGCCACCAGTGCGGTCAGGAGATCAACTTCGAGCGCCTCGACGCGCTCCCGCACGCGCGGCTGTGCATCACCTGCAAGGAGAAAGAGGAAGATGGGAAGCGCCGTTGAGCCCACGTCGGGCTCGGAGCGCTGGATCTTCTGGACCGCCGCCGCACTGGTGGTGGTGCTCGACCTGATCACCAAGATCATCGCCGAGGCCACCCTCCTCCGGACACCCGGCATCGCCGTGCTGGGTGACTGGTTCCAGCTGCGCCTGGTGTACAACCAGGGCGCCGCCTTCGGGTTGCACCTGGGGCCGTACTCCCGCTGGATCTTCCTCGCCGTCGCGATCGTGGCGGTGTTCGTCCTCCGGCGGATGTCGCACACCAGTCCTCCCGGCGACATCTTCCGCCAGCTCGCGCTGGGCCTGGTGGCCGGCGGGGCCGCCGGCAACCTCATCGACCGCATCCGCAGCGAGCGCGGCGTGGTGGACTTCCTCGACGTCGGCATCGGCGCGCTCCGCTGGCCAACCTTCAACGTGGCCGACATCGCCGTGAGCTGCGGCGCCATCGCCCTCGTGATCTCGATGTGGCGGGAGGACTCCCGACGCGCGGAGCCGGAGTCCGCCTCGGCGGCGTGAGCCAGCCGGGGCCGATCGAGTTCTCCGTCGTCGCCCACGAGACCGAGCGCCTCGACAAGTTCCTCGCCGATCAGCTGGGCCTCTCCCGCACCCAGGCCGCCCGCCTCGTCGCCGACAAGGCGGTCACGGTGGACGGAAAGCCCGCCCGCGCATCCCGGGTGCTGACCCGCGGGGAGCGCGTCATCGTCCGCTTCCCCGAAGACCAGCCGCCCCGCACGCTCAAGCCGGCCGCCATCCCGCTCGCCGTCGTTTACGAGGACGAGCACCTCGCCGTCATCGACAAGCCCGCCGGTCTCGTGGTCCATCCCGCGCCAGGCCACTGGGACGACACGCTGGTGAACGCGCTGGTGGCTCGCGGCACGACTCTGGCCGGAGGCGCCGAGGGCCGCCCCGGTGTGGTGCACCGGCTCGACCGCGATACGTCGGGCCTCATGGTTGTCGCCAAGACCGATCTCGCCCACCGTCGGCTCGGTGCGGGGATCGCCGCACGGCGGGTGCGGCGCACTTACGCCGCGCTGGCATGGGGACACCTCGATGCGAGCCCGACCGTGATCGAAGCCCCCCTCGCCCGGCATCCGACCGATCGGAAGCGCATGGCCGTGACGTCCCGCGGCCGGCCGGCGCGGACCGATGCGTGGGTGGTAGGCCGGTTCGGCGTGGCGGATCTGCTGCGCCTGGAGCTCCACACCGGAAGGACCCACCAGATCCGGGTGCATCTCGAGTACATCGGGCATCCGGTGGTGGGCGATCCGACCTACGCCGGCGGGGGCAGCCGTCGCGTATCGGGGGCGGGGCGCAGAGAGGCGGAGGCCCTGGAGCGGGCCACGCCGAGGCAGGCGCTTCACGCGGCCGGTCTGGCATTCCGCCATCCCGTCACCGGCGCCCCATTGGAGTTCCGGGCCGAATGGCCGGCGGATCTGCGGGAATCGCTCTATTTGGCGGCCGGGAGCGAAGTTGTTGCTCACCCCGACCCGTTGACCTATCTTCTTTTCTTCAATAGAGATGGCTAATTCGAAGACGCTCCACGCCGTCATCTTTCGGATCGGTGCGCTTATTTGCGCGGCCCCGGCAGGGATCGTGCGGGAGATCCTGCCGCGCCTTCCGGCTACCCGCATTCCCGGGGTAGCCGAGGCGATCGAAGGGCTGGTCAACGTCCGGGGAACCCTGCTCACCGTGCTCGACGGTCACGTGCTCCTCCAGCAGGAGCGCCGGGTGGACGACGAGGGCGCGATCGTGGTGGTGGACGTGGCGGGCCGCCGGTACGGACTGGGGGTCGGTCAGGTGCTCGACTTCCTCGAGGTCCCCGAGCAGTCCGTCGCCCAGCGAGCGGACCTGCCTGGGGTGGACCCCCGGCTGGTGAAGGCCGTGGGCCTCCGCGACGACCAGCCGTTCATAGTGCTCGACATCGACAGGTTGTTGGAGACGATCGTAGGCGGGTAGCCCCGCCGACCCGCTGCCCGGAGGCTGTCTTGAGTCACACCGTCCTTGTCTGCGACGACGCCATCTTCATGCGCACCATGATCAGCGACATCCTCACCCAGGCCGGGTTCGAGGTGGTCGGCGAGGCCGAGTCCGGCGCACAGGCGGTGGACAAGTACCGCCAGCTCAAGCCCGACCTCGTCACAATGGACATCGTCATGCCCGACATGGGCGGCATCGAGGCCGTCCGAGAGATCTGCAAGACCGATCCCGACGCCAAGATCCTGATGTGCAGCGCGATGGGGCAGCAGGCGCTGGTGGTGGAAGCGATCCAGGCGGGCGCCAAGGACTTCGTGGTCAAGCCATTCCAGCCCTCCCGCGTGCTCGAGGCGGTGCAGCGCGTCCTGGGCTGACGCATGGACCTCTCGAAGTACGCCGCCCTCTTCCTGGCCGAGAGCCGGGAGCATCTGACCGCCTGCGACCGCCTCCTGCTCGAGTGGGAGCGCGAGCCCGCCTCGACCCGTCAGGTCGGTGGGCTGTTCCGCGCCATCCACACGGTGAAGGGGATGGCGGCGACGATGGGCTATGCCGGTGTCGCCGACCTGGCGCATCGGCTGGAGAACCTGCTCGACGCACTGCGACGCCGGGCGGCGGCCCCGTCGGCGCAGGAGTTCCAGCTGCTGTTCCGCTCGCTCGACGCCCTGACCGCGGGTGTGGAAGGAGCCGTGGCCGGCTCGAGCGGTCCGGCGGACGAACGGCTCGCGGGCGAGCTCGACGCCGCCGCGTCGGCGGCAAGCGAGTCGGTGATGACCGCCGAGCATCCGGCGCTCTCCGCAAGGCCCTCCGGCGCCTTCGCCATGCCTCGGGAGGAGGCTCGCCCGGTCCAGGTGGCCTTGCGTGGGGACGCGGTGATGCGGGGCGCGCGCGCCGCGCTGGTCCTGCAGCGGGCGGAGGCACTCGGCGCGGTGAGCGGGGTGCGCCCGGCGCCGAGTCTCTTCGACAGCCAGGATTTCGACGGGCGCTTCGCCTTCCGGCTGGCCACGGGCGCGAGCGAAGCAGAGATCGAGGCCACGCTCCGCGCCGCCGGTGAGGTGGAGTCGGTTCGCTTCGAGACGGACGACGCCGAGGTCCAGGCCGCGACCCAGGGTCGTCAGATCCGGGTCGATCTCGGCCGGCTGGACGCGCTGATGAAGCAGGTGGGCGAGCTGGTGGTCGCGAAGAATCGCCTGGGGGCGCTCGCGGCCCAATCCTCCGACCCCGACCTCGCCGAGGTGAGCGATCGCATCGCGCGGCTCGCCTCGGAGATGCAGGCCGAGGTGATCGCGGCGCGGATGACCCCGGTAGGCGAGGTGCTGGAGCGGTTTCCCCGGGTGGTCAGGGACCTCGCGCGCGATCTCGGGAAGCGGATCCGCTTCGACGTCGAGGGCGGCGAGATCGAGCTCGACCGCTCAATTCTCGACGAGATCGGCCCGCCGCTGCTGCACCTCATCCGGAACGCGGCCGATCACGGCATCGAATCGCCAGAGGAGCGGATCCGGGCCGGAAAGCCGGAAGAGGGTCGCATTCTGCTCTCGGCCAGCCGCGATCGGAACACGGTCGCGCTGCGCCTGAGCGACGACGGCCGCGGCATCGACCGTGAGAAGATCCTGGCCAAGGCCCGGCGCGAGGGGTTCGTGGATGCCGGCGCCGAGGCTCTCGGCGACGAGGTGCTGCTCCGGGTGCTCGCGCGGCCCGGCTTCAGCACCGCGGAGTCGGTGAGCGGCGTGTCGGGCCGGGGGGTCGGCGTGGATGTGGCGGTGACCAAGGTCCGCGCATTGGGCGGAACCATCGAGGTGCGGACCGAGGTGGGGAAGGGCACCACCTTCACCATCCGGGTGCCGCTCACCCTGGCCATCGTGCGGGCGCTGCTCGCCAGTGCGGCCGGCGAGCGATACGCGGTGCCGCTCGCCTACGTGGCGGAGACCGTGGAGTTCGACCCGCGGTCGGTGACGGCCGTGCGCGACCGGGAAGCGCTGCTGGTCCGCGACCAGGTGATCCCGACGGTGCACCTCCGGGACCTGGTCCGGCAGAGGCCGCGTCCGGCGCCGCCCAAGGCGCCGACCGTCATCCTGGAGATCGGGGAGCGCCGGGCCGCCCTGGTGGTGGACGCGCTGGTGGGACAGCAGGACATCGTGGTGGAGCCGTTCGACGCGCCTCGTGAGATGCCGTCGTTCGTCGGCGGCGCGACCATTCTCGCGGACGGCTCGCCGGCGCTCATTCTCGACGCCGCAGCGCTGGTGTAGGAGGGGGCATGGAAGACGTGCGGGACCTCAAGGAACTCCAGCTCGACGCGCTGCGTGAGGTGGCCAACATCGGGGCCGGCCACGCGGCGACGGCGCTGTCGCAGATGACCAACCGAACCATCATGATCGCCGTGCCCGAGGTCAACATCCGCGCGCTCGAGGACGTGACCGACCTCGTCGGATCACCGGACACCGTGATCGCGGCGGTCATGATGCATATGATGGGCGACCTCACCGGCCGGACCCTGGTCCTGTTCCCCGAGGGTTCGGCCCGCACGCTCTGCGATATCCTGCTGCGGCGCCAGGGCGGGACCACCCGCGAGTTCGGTGCGATGGAGCAGTCCGGCATCAAGGAGGCCGGCAACATCCTCGCGAGCGCCTATCTCAACGCCCTCAGCGACTTCATGGGCATGATGCTGGTGCCCTCGGTGCCGAGCCTGGTGGTGGACCTGAGCGCGGCGGTTCTCACCAGCGCCTATCTCAATTTCGGGCACGAGCGCGACTTTGTCTTCTGCGTCGACACCTCGTTCCGGGTGGAGGGGACGGACCCCTTGCGCGGCCACTTCCTGCTCCTGCCCGACATGCCGTCGCTCAGGGCCATCTTCGACGCCATTCGCCTGCCGTAACCGATGCCGGCCCCCGTGCTCTCCGAGCGGGATCTCGCGGTTCTTCGCAGCTTCGCCGGCCGCATCGACCCGTCCGACGCGGGCGCGCACAACAATCTCGGCGTGCTCTACTACCAGAAAGGTCTGGTGGAGGAGGCGATCGCCGAATTCGTGAAGGCGCTCGAGCTCGACCCGCGCATGCAGGTGGCGCAGGACAACCTGGAGATCGCCTACCGCGAGAGCGGCCATTACGACCGCCGCATCACCGAGCTGCGCGAGCGGGTACGCCGCCGGCCGGAGGACCGCGAGAGCCGTTGGGAGCTGGCCCGCGCCTACGCCGCGCTCGGCCGCTGGGTGGAGGCGGTCGCTGAGTTCGAGGCGCTGCTGGCGTGGCATCCCCGGGACGTACCCGCGATGCTCCAGCTCGGCCTGGCGGAGAAGGCCCGCGGCGAGCTCGACGCGGCGAGCCTCTGGCTGGAGCGCGCCTGCACCGCGGACCCCGGCAGCGCGGTCGCCCGCTTTTACGCCGGCGAAGTGTTCTACAACCGG
>JBKPGZ010000170.1:0-8369 GCA_046729675.1 Gemmatimonadota bacterium
GCCGTGGACGACGCATTGAAGCTGGCGACCTGAAGCTTCACGTCGCCCATGTCCGAGTCGCTGCAGCCAAGGAGCGCCAGCGCCAGAATGACCAGCGCAAGCCGGTGCATCACGGGGATGCGCATTCTTGCCTCTCTGATGAGGGGATCCAGCAGTCCGCCGATGGGCGGCAGCGAGAATCCCGGCAACTCCGGTACCACGGTAGCCAGACTGGTAAGTGCCTGTCACAGGCAGAAGCAAGCCGGGGCCACCCTCTGGGCGGCCCCGGCGGAACGCACGATTGCCTGCGGATCAGGCGCTCTTTCGCCTCGGGCGGGTCGTCCGCTTCCGGGTGATCGAGAGCGCCTCACGGGGCTGCCGGTAGACGTAGCGGTCCCCGCGGAAGTTCCGCAAGACCACCTCCTCGTCCGTCATGCTGATGACGTATTCGGGGAGGAGCGGGATCTTCCCCCCGCCGCCCGGGGCGTCGATGACGAAGTGCGGGTTGGCCAGGCCGCTGGTCCAGCCTCGGAGCGCCTCCATGATCCGGATCCCGGTCTGCACCGTGGTCCGGAAGTGCTCCGCCCCGGCGACCTGGTCGGCCATATAGATGTAGTAGGGGCGCACTCGGGCCATCAGGAGCCGCTGCATCAGCTCCTTCATTACGTCGGGGTCGTCGTTCACACCCTTGAGCAGCACGGTCTGGCAGCCGAGCGGGATGCCGGCGTCCGCCAGCATGCCGAGTGCATGGACCGCAGCGGGGGTGAGCTCGTCGGGGTGGTTGAAGTGCGTGTTGATGAAAAGCGGGTGGAACCGCTTCAGGGTGGCGCAGAGCTCGGGGGTGATCCGCTCGGGCAGGTGGCAGGGGATGCGGCTCCCGATCCGGATGATCTGGAGGTGCGGGATCGCTCGGAGCCGGGTGAGGATCGCCTCCAGCCGGCGGTCGTTGAGCAGCAGCGGGTCGCCGCCGGACATGATCACGTCCCGGATCTCGGTGTGCTGCTCGAGGTACTGGAAGGCGCTCTCGAACTGCGACATCGGGATCTTCTCCGGGTCGCCCACCTTGCGACGGCGGGTGCAGAACCGGCAGTAGGTGGCGCAGACCGGAGAGACCAGGAAGAGGGCCCGGTCGGGGTAGCGATGGGTGATGTTGGGGACCGGAGAGTCCGCGTCCTCGTTGAGCGAGTCCACGATCCCGTCCCGCACCTCCAGCTCCTCCACGCTGGGGACGTACTGCCGCCAGATGGGGTCGTTCGGCGACTTGATCAGGTCCACCATCGCCGGCGAGATCCGGAACTCGAAGTTCTCCGCCGCCTGCCGCAGGCGGTCGAGCTCGGGGAAGTTCTCCGGCCCGAACCGCTGGGCCAGGACCTCCAGAGAGGCGATCGAGTTCTTTCTGAGGACTTCCTGCCAGGTCTCCATGACGCGCTACCCTGTCGTAAGAGTCTTCACGTACACGACCTGATCGTCGCCTGGGGCGTAGAAATCGGGGATGATCGCCGCTTTCCTATAGCCGCGGGCCTCGTAGAAGGCACGGGTTGGCCGGTAGTCGGGTCGCCCGGCCGTCTCCACGACGATGAGCCGCGCAGACCCGGCCAGCCGGCCTTCCATTTCCCGCAGGAGGGCAGCCCCGATCCCGCTGCCTTGCATCGCGGGATCCACCGCCATCCAGTAGAGATCGTAGGTGCCGAGGGTGCAGGGGGTCGGTCCCCAGCAGATCCACCCCACCAGCCGCTCGTCGACGGTGGCACCCAGGGCGAGGTAGTCGGGAGAGCCACCGACCGCGCCGTCGAAGACTTCCAGGGCGACGGGCACTTCGTCGTCCCGGAAGACCAGGACCGCACGGGTGATCTCCTCGATGCGGCGGCGATCGGCCGCGGAGAGGGGGCGGAGGGCCGGCGCGGTGAGCGTGCCGCTCACGCGGCAGACACCCCGCTGACGAGGGCCGCGGCGGCGGTGTGGCTCTGGGAGCGCATGAGCGCCTCGTCCACCACCTGCATCACGAGGTCGTCGTAGCTCCAGCCGAACGCCCGACCCATGCGGGCGAGGCCCGCGTTGCTGGAGAGGTCGGGGCAGGGATTCACCTCGAGGACATAGGGCACGCCGTCATCGTTGACCCGGAGATCCACCCGGCCGTAGCCCTCGCCGCCGGAGACATACATCCAGGCCTCGCGCGCCACCTTGGCCACGGCGGTCTCGAGCTCATCCGGCATCTCGGCCGGACAGACCGGCAGGGTGCCCTCGTCCTCGGGGCTCCCGGGGATCCACTTGGCGGCGTAGCTCACGATGGGCCAGGTGCCCTCGGGCATGCCATCGAAGCGGATCTCGGCGATCGGCAGCATCCGCTTGCCCACGAAGCCGACGTTGAACTCGCGGCCGGGGACGTATTCCTGGACCAAGACCTCGTCGAACTGCTCCAGCATCAGCGCGACCCGCTTCTTGAGGGCGCGCTTGGAGGTGCAGACGGCCCCGTTGTCGATGCCCACGCTGGCGTCTTCCGCGGCCGGCTTCACAATGGCCGGGAGCGGGAACTCGGCGGGCGTCTTGTTGGCCTGGGCGAGGGTGAAGGCCGGGACCGGAACGCCGGTGGCCGCGAGGAGCGTGTTGGCCACGTGCTTCCGGTGGGCGATGGTGATGGCCCAGTGGCGGCAACCGGTGAACGGCACCCCCGCGAGTTCCAGGGTGCCCACCACGTAGTCCTCGAACCGGGCATGGCCGTTCACCCCCTCGCAGAGGTTGAAGACCAGGTCGGCTCGGCGGATCCGGTTGAGCCAGCGGAAGTCGCCCATGCGGACGGGCAGCAGCTCGACCTCGTGGCCCCGCCGGCGGAGGACATCGCGCACCTCGTGCACGTTGCCCACCACCGCCGCGACGTCCTGCGGGCTCCACTCGTCGCTGCCGGCGTCGTACAGGATCGCAACTCGCATCAGGCCACCTCCGCCAGGAGTGAACGGCCGCTGATCCGCCGCCAGGCGATGTCCGCGACGGTGCGGATGAGGTCGTCGTAGCTCATCCCGGCGGCCCTCGCGGCCTTGGGGAAGCAGCTGTTGTCCCTCGGGTCGGGCAAAATGCCCGGCAGCGGGTTCAACTCGACGACCATCGGGCGACCGTCCGCGTCACACCGCACGTCTACGCGGCACCAGTCGCGACATTCCAGGGCGTGGTAGGCCGCCAGCGACACGGCCCGGACCTGCTCGGCCAGCTCCTCGGGGATGTGGGCCGGGCAGTCGAAGATCTCCAGAGGATGACTCGGCGAGTCCCACAGCCACTTCGCCTCGTAGCCATAGATCGGCGGCGCACCGGCGGGCAGCGTATCAAATCGCATGCCGACGATGGGCAGACAGCGCGCCTCGCTTCCGTTCCCCAGCACCGCGACCGTGAACTCGTGCCCCGGCAGATAGGTCTCGATCAGCACCGGCTCCGCGTAGGTGGCGAGGAGCTTGGAGACCTGACGCACCAGCTGCGAGCGGCTCTTGCAAAGACTCTTCGAGGTCACACCCTTGCCCGAGCCCTCGAAGCACGGCTTCACGAAGAGCGGGAAGGGGAGGTCGCACTTCCGTGCGTCGGCCGGGCTCCGCGCCAGCACGAAGGGCGCGGTGGGGACGCCGCGGTAGGCGAGGACCTCCTTGGCCCGCCGCTTGTCGAGCGAGAGGCCGAGGGTCAGCGGGTCGGAGGCGTGATAGGGGATGCCGAGGAACTCGCAGATCGCGGGGACGTGGCCCTCGCGATTCGGGCCGTAGAGGCCTTCGGCGATGTTGAAGACGAAGTCGGGACGGATCAGCGCGAGCCGCGCAGGGAAGCTCTCGTCCGCCTCGAGGCGGAAGACCTGACCCACCGTGCTGAGGGCGGCCTCCACCGCATCGATGGTGGTGGGCTCGTCCCACTCGGCGTAGAGATCGGGCTGAGCGAGATCGCTGCGAAGGGCTCGCGCTGAGGAGCTGTCGGAGGAAGAGGGGGAGGAGGGGTCCGCCCCGGCTGGGTTAGCCGGCGCCTCGGGTTTGAGATTGAAGGCTAGTCCTATCCGAACTGCCAAAGGCGCCCTCTACAAAAAAGGCCGTCTGCGGAGAGACGAGCCGGCACGAGTTGGGTTCGACGACTGAACTAAAGTAAGAAAAAGTGGATACGGGCACAATAGTTTTTTGGCGGATTTAGGAAAGTCAGTTGGAAGGAACTGTCACCCTGAACGAAGTGAAGGGGACCATATCGAGCATGGTCCCCTTCGCTGCGCTCAGGGTGACACTCTCTTCTTCAGACCTTGTGGAACCCCACTCGTCCCGCCTCGCTCCCGTCCTCCGCCTTGTAGATCTCGAAATCCGCGAAGAGCGACGGCGCCTCGCGCTGGAGCAGACGGAGACACGCGACCGCCATGCGACGGATCTCCAGCTCGGCGCCCTCGCCGAGGCGGAGCTCCAGCATGGTCCGCCAGGCGCGGACGTTGGCGCTGGCGACGATCTTCACCTCGGTGGCGTTGGGCAGCACGCTCCGCGCCGCCTCGCGGGCCATCTTCCGGCGGTGGACCTTGCTCTCGACCCACTCGTAGCGCGCCATCAGCCGCTCCACCGCGGTCACGTAGGCCGCCTGCGCCGCCTCCATCTGACGGGTCCACTCGGCCTCCAGCTCCGGGTCGCCGAGGATCGCCGGGGGCATCACGAAGGCGGCGTGCGACTCGTCCACGTACCGCTGGGAGAGCTGGGAGTAGCCCCAGCCGGCCCGGTGCCGCACCAGCTCATGGCTGCACGACCGCGAGATCCCCTCGATCAGCACCACGTACGTGCTGTGCTCGAACACCGAGCCGTGCCCCTGCTTCAGAATGTTGCCGAGATACTCGGCCGTGGTCCGTCCCGCCGGGTTGTGCTGGCTCATGTAGCAGAGCCGGCCGGCGAACTCGGCGAGGCGCTCGCCGTCGGTGGAGTCGCCCTTCCACTGCACCGGCAGGTGCGAGGGCTCGAGGAACTGGGGGCGGGCGAGCAGGGAGACGCGGGGGGCACGGAGGATTTCCATGGAATGAACCTCGAGTGAGTTACGCAGCTATCGGCTATCCGCTATCGATTGTGCCCTGGCTCCTCCCGGTGCGCGTCAGGGCCACCTCCGATAGCTGATAGCCGATAGCGGATAGCTCCTATGCAAGCTCCAGCCGGCAGCGGGCATAGCCGGCGCCCCGCTCGATCTCACGGAGGGCGCGGGCGATGTCGTCGGGGATCGGCGCGGCCTCGCGCCCGACCTTGAGGCGGCTGATGGCCGGCTCGCCGGACGGAAGGATAATGCCGGGCGCCAGGATGCCGAGCGGGTCGAAGGTCTCCTTGAGCTGGCGGAAGAGGCCGACGATCTCGTCGCCGTAGACCCGCTGCAGCAGCGCTGCCCGGAGCCGGCCGTCGCCGTGCTCGCCCGACAGCGTGCCGCCGAGCCGGACGACGGCGTCCGACACCTCCTCCAGCACTCCCGCCACGCCCTGCTCCCAGCCCGCCTGGCCGATCTTCGGCAGCAGGTTCACGTGCACGTGGCCGTCACCGGCGTGTCCGAAGATTACGGCGGGGATGTCGCGTGCCGAGGTCACCCGGCGCACGATCCGGATGTACTCGCCCATCCGCTCCAAGGGCACGCAGCCGTCCTCGATCACCTGGAGCGAGCGGCGGTCTTCCGGCAAGCCGGCGAGAATCGGACTCGCGGCATGGCGCAGCTCCCAGAGTCGGGCCGAGCTTGCGGCGGTCAACGCGGTGTCCACGGCCGCGGCCCAGGGGCGCACTCCCTCCGCGGCCTTCGCGACGGCGTCGCGCAGGGCGCGCGGATCGTCGCGCTCGATCTCCACCAGCAGGATGGCCTCCGCGGCGGCGAGACCCTCGCCGACCTCGGTGCGGCGGATGAGGTCGAGGAACGTGCGATCGAGCAGCTCGACGGCCGAAGGCTCGCAGGCGAGCATCGCGGCCACCACCTTCACCAGGTCGTCCAGCGAGCGCAGCTCGACGCGGAGCCCCGCCCGGTGCACCGGCTGGGGGTCGAGTCGCCAGTCCACCCGGGTGACGATCCCTAGGGTGCCTTCCGCGCCGATGAAGAGCTCGAGCAGGTCGCGCGAGTCGAGCCAGTCGTCGAGGGCATAGCCGGAGGAGTTTTTCCGGGTGCGTGGAAAGCGGGCGGCGATGAGGTCGTGAGCCGCGGTGATCGCCGGGACCACGTCGGCCTCGAAGCGCCGAGCGGTTCCGGCCGCACTCGCGCCGATGGCCTCGCCTCGGCGCAGCTCGAGCACTTCTCCCGCGGCGGTCACCACCTCGAGCCCGACCACCCAGCGTCGCACGCTGCCGTAGCGCACCGTGCGGGCGCCCGAAGCGTTGGTGGAGACCATGCCGCCGATCGTCGCGAATCGGCCACTCGAGGGGTCGGGGGGCAGCCGGAGCCGATGAGGATCGGCCGCGATGTTGAGCTCGGCCAGGGTGACGTTGGCGCTGGTCACGGCCTGCCGCTCGGTGGGGCGGATCTCCAGCCGGCGAGGAAGCCGGGTGAGATCCACCACCACGCCCTCACCGACGTTGCCGCCGCCCATCGCGCTGCCGGCGCCCCGGGGCACCAGCGGCAGCCGGTGCTCGGAGGCCCAGCGCACCAGCGCGACGAGATCGTCGCGATCGGCGGGAAGACAGACGGCGAGTGGAAGGATGCGATAGATGCCGCCTCCCTCGGCATACGCGGCGCGGGCGCGCTCGTCGGTGCGGAACACGCCGTGAATGGCCGGGGGAGGCAGCATGGCCCAAAGGTAACTATCTTGTTTTCCTATGCCGGAGCACCCTCGCGCCCAGCTGATCCACATCGATGTGGATCGGCGGTTGGGCCACGAATGGGACGAGTGGGACGGCCGGCCGCTGCCCAACCGCGGCGACTACGACTCCTCACCGGTCCTCTTCTTCGGGTGGTCCGCGGCTGCCCTCGCCGGCCTCTTCGCCGCTGCAGCCCTGGGCATCTATCTGCTGGGCCCCCGCCTCGCCCTCCTCCATCCCACGATCCCTACCGGCCTCCGCATCACCCTCGCGGTTGCCGCAGCAGTGTGCTGGGTCTGGTGGGGAATTCTCTTCCTATCATATGGAACCGGTCGCGCCCTCCTGCCCGAGCGGCTTGCCGAGCGGGGGCCTTTTCTTCGCCTGATGCGGCTCACCTCCAGGCTGGCCCAGAGCCTCGGCCGGCGGGACTGGGTCGAGAACGCGGCGGTAAAGGTCTACAACAACCTGGCAGTGCTCCGCGGCCGGAAGGTCGGGAAGGGAGAGCTGCTCCTGCTCATTCCCCGGTGCCTCTCGAAAGAGACGCTGGACGGCGTGCTGGGTGTGGCGGGGCGTTACGGGGTGCCAGTCTTCGTGGCCACCCGGGGGCAGCTCGCACGGCGGGTCATTCGGGAGCGGCGCCCGCGGGCCGTAGTGGCGGTCGCCTGCGAGCGGGACATGGTGAGCGGGCTGCATGACGTGGCGGGCAAGGTACCGGTCCTGGGTCTCACCATGACCCTGCCATCGGGACCGTGCAAGGACGCGCTGCTCGATCTCGGAAGGCTGGAGGAGTGGGTGAAGGCGTACGTAGTCTGAGGACGAAGTGGGAAATAGAGTTTGTCGCCCTGAGCGAAGCGAAGGGGGCCATGCCTGGACATGGCCCCCTTCGCTTCGCTCAGGGTGACACGTCCTTGCACCTACTGCCCTTCGTCGTACGCCCCCGGCTCCTCGTTAGTGGGAACCGGTCGCGCTTCTCCGGCAGGCTGCGCCGCCTCGGGTGCCGGCGGGCCTCCATAGCGCTTGAGCATCGCCTGCAGAATCTGCTCGACCTTCACCGCCGTGGGGTGCTCGCGGGGGACCTGCCGCTCCAGCTCGCGCTCCGGCAGAGCGGGGTCCGCGAGCGGCCGGTAGAGCGTCTCCACCGTGAGCACGGTGAAGCCCGGTCGGCCGGGGTCGGCCCAGCCGCGCAGGCGAACCACGTCGGTGCCCAGCGGTCGGCGGCCGGTCGGCCGTCCGGTGGCGGAGTCGAGCCACTTGGTCTCCAGGTACCCGTCGCGCAGGCGAACCCGCGCCGGCGGCAGCGAGTCCGCCTGAAGCGCCTCGGCGAGGCGGCGGGTCGCCTCCTGTGGGCGGAGGCGGATCTCGACGCCCGCCGCCTCCGGATATGGCGTGATCGCCGGCCGGGTGGTGTCCGGCTTGCACGCCGTGAGCAAGGCGAGTGCGACGAGGGCACGCGGGCAAAGCACGGGTCTAGTGCTCGTGGGCCGGTGTGCCGGGTGGATGGGAGTGATCTTCGGCCTTCTCGGGCTCGTGGCTGTGCGGCGGCGTGCCCGGAGGATCCACATGGCCTCCCGCGCCTTCCCCTTCGGTGGTGCCTGCCGGCACGGGCGCGGCGTCGTGGGAGTCGCCGTCGTCGCCGTGTTCCTCGCC
>JBKPGZ010000171.1:0-3707 GCA_046729675.1 Gemmatimonadota bacterium
CTGATAGACGTTGGTGTTGAAGTCGACGAGCTGATCCGTGTCGACGTAGCCGGGATAGTAGTACGTGCTATACCCGTACCCCCACCCGCCCCACATCGAAGAGTAGGGTGCCGGCACCGCGTAGGCCGTTCCGGGGACATAGGTCTGGGTGCGATCCACGCTGACGAGGACCATCACCACGGCGCCGTCGTAGCCGCCCGCATGAACCTTGGCCTTGGCCGCTTCCCGATCGTGGAGATCGTCCTCCGAAAGAATCGTATAGGAGGGCGTGGACCCCGTGATCCGCTTGGTCAGCTGGTCCTCGACGGTCCGGCGCATCGCCTCGTCCTTGCAGGCGCAGACATTGAGCACCTTCTTGAAACGCACCTGCCCGGCCGACGGATCGGCCCAGCTGTTCAGGACCTCGGTGGTGGGACCGCAAGCCGCCAGCAGCGCGAGACAGACGAGACTTCGGATCAACCGCATGGATGGCTCCTGAGGGGACGCCTTACCATTGCCGGGCGCGAGGTTCGGTACCACTAGACCTTGGTGCAGCCGCCCCCGTTGCGCCTCAGAACTTGATCTCGAGCCCGAGGGCCGGCCCGGTCAGATAGACGTCGGTGAGGATGTCGTCGCTCTCGTAGTCCACGTCCAGGTGGCGGTAGGCCGCGCGCCCCACGCAGCAGCTGCCGAGGTCGTAGCCCGCACCTCCGATGACCTGCCAGGTGAAGTTCGAGCCCCCGGCGCCGGCATCGCCTTTGAAGAACAGGTGCCAATGCCGAGCGGAGCTGTACCGCACCCGCGCGCCGACCGTTCCGTCCAGCCAGTGCTGGTCCCCGGATGCGACGTCGGTCTCGTTACTCCCTTCGATCACCGTGAGGTCGAGCTCGAAGTTCCAGAACCGCGCACCGATCAGTCCGTCGATGCCGCCCCACGGCCGCTCGACCAGGGTGTACCCTACCTCCGGTTGGACGGTCACCTGGTCCAGGCCGGCCCGGATCGTCTCGATGGCGTTCTCCTGGTCCGCCGTGAGGCTGGAGTACATGAAGTCGAAGAGACCGACCCAGCGGCGGTACCGGGCCTCGAATACGCCCGTCAGCCCTAGGTCCACCTGATCGAGCACGTCCCCGAAGCTGACGTCCACCTCCGTTTCGGTTCCCCCCGAGCCCACCCGACCCTGAACGGCGTTCAGCCACCCGTACGGGGTGACCGAGAACCGCCAGTCATCCTCCTCGGGCGGGTGGGCATCCGGCACGAAGGCTCGGGCATCGGGCACGCTGTCCTGGGCCTGCGCCCGCGACGGCACGGCGCACGGGAGGGCAGCGGCGACGAGACCCGCGAGCAGGAGGAGTGCCTTCACGCACCCGTCGTCGCCGCGGCGCCGCCGGTCTGGTGGATCCGGGCGAGACGGTCGAATCCCGCGCCGCGCTCCTCCAGGAACTGCTTCGCGGTCGTCTCCCCGAAGATGGAGATGAGCGCGGAGACCAGGCCGGTCCAGCCGGTTTGGTGGCTCGCCCCGATGCCGGCGCCGTTGTCGCCGTGGAAGTACTCGTAGAACAGGATCAGATCCCGCCAGTGCGGGTCCTCCTGGAACTTCCGGGTGGCGCCGTACACCGGGCGCCGGCCGTTCTCGTCCCGCAGGAAGATCCGCTCCAGCCGCTCGGTGATGTCCCAGGCGATCTCGAACAGCGTCATCTGCCGGCCGGAGCCGGTCGGACACTCGATCGTGAACTCGTCGCCGTAGAAGCTGTACAACTGGAGCAGCGCCCTGATCAGCAGCACGTTGACCGGCATCCAGATCGGCCCACGCCAGTTCGAGTTGCCGCCGAACATCCCGGAGTCCGACTCCGCCGGAAGGTAGGCCACCCGATACTCCTGGCCGCCGAGGTGGAAGACGTAGGGGTGGTCGAGGTGATAGCGGGAGAGCGCCCGGATCCCGTAGTCGCTCAGGAACTCGGCCGGGTCCAGCATGCGGGCGAGCACCCTCCGGATCTTGGCCTCGTCCAGCACCGAAAGCATCCTGCGCCCCCGGACGCCTTCCCGTCCGGGCGGGTTGATGTTGCGAAGCAGCTCCGGATAGCGCCGGTTGAACGCGCGCACCCGCTCGACGAACCCGGGCAGCTTGGTCAGCACCTCTTCCGGATAGACGGTGACCGCACAGAGCGGTAGCAGGCCGACCATGGAGCGCACAGCGAGCCGCTGGGCGCTGCCGTCGGGCAGCCGCAGGACGTCGTAGTAGAAGCCGTCCGACTCGTCCCACATGTCCTGGTGGTCGCCGATCTGGTCCATCGCCGAGGCGATCCAGACGAAGTGCTCGTAGAACTTGACCGCGAGGTCCTCGTAAATCGGATCCTGGAGCGCGAGCTCCAGTGCGATCTCCAGCATGTTCTGGGAGAAGAGGGCCATCCACGCGGTCCCATCCGCCTGCTCCAGGTATCCCCCGGTAGGGAGCGGGGCGCTGCGATCGAAGACGCCGATGTTGTCCAGCCCGAGGAAGCCGCCCTCGAAGACGTTACGCCCGTTGCGGTCCTTCCGGTTGACCCACCAGGTGAAGTTCAGCAGCAGCTTGTGGAACGCCCGCCGGAGGCTGGGCAGGGCCTGCTCCCCGAACCGGCTGCGCTGGAGCCGATAGTTGAACAGGGTGGCCCAGGCGTGAACCGGCGGATTCACGTCGCTGAAGTTCCACTCGTACGCGGGGATCTGCCCGTTGGGATGGGCATACCGCGCGTCCAGCATGAGCTCGAGCTGCTGCAGGGCGAAGTCGGGGTCCACCACGGCGAGCGGGAGGGTGTGAAAGGCCAGGTCCCAGGCGGCGTACCAGGGATACTCCCACTTGTCCGGCATCGAGATCACGTCGGCGTTCAGCATGTGGAACCAGTCCCGGTTCCGCACCCCGCTCTCGGTGCCGGCGGCGCGGTGCACGCCCCGCTCTTCCAGCCACCCGGCCAGGTCGTAGAAGAAGGCCTGGCGGGTCCAGAGCATGCCGGCGAATCCCTGTCGCATGACCAGCGCCGCGTCCGCGTCCACCGACGTCGGAGTGAGCGCGCTGTAGAACTCATCCGCCTCGCGGATCCGGGTGGCTACGGTGTCGTCGAACGCATCGAACGGGTCTTCCTTCGAGGACGGCATCCGCCCCGTCATAAGCAGCCGGATGACCTGGGTCTCCCCCGGCCCGATGGAGAGCGCGTAGTGGGCCGCGGCCTTGGTTCCCCTGCCGGCGGGATCGACCGCCTCGCGGACGCCGCCCACGATGTAATCGTTGATGCCGTCCTTGACGTACGGCGTCGGATTGGGGCGGCCGGCGAGGCGAGTCTCGTTGGTTTCGTTGCAGGTGAACAGCAGCTCCCCCGCCCGTTCGCAGATCAGGTACCGGGTGCCCAGGTCGGGATGCTGGCTGACGATCGTCCTGCTGCCCCGCCGGGTGGGCCCCTGCTCCAGCCACGCTCTCGGCCCATCCGGCGACTGCCACCAGGTGTTCCGGAACCAGAGGTGCGGCAGAACCCGCAGCTCGGCAGTCTCGGGCCCCCGGTTCACCACGCTGATCCGGACCAGTACCTCCTCCGCTGCGGCCTTCGCATACTCGACGAAGACATCGAAGTAGCGGTCCCGCTCGAAGAGCCCGGTGTCGAGCAGCTCGTACTCCAGCTCCTGGCGACTGCGCGCGCCATTGACCCGGACCAGGTCGGCGTAGGGGAAAGGGTCCTGCGGGTACTTGTAGAGGAACTTGA
>JBKPGZ010000172.1:0-7172 GCA_046729675.1 Gemmatimonadota bacterium
AGCGGGATCTGCGCCGACTTACCGGTGCAGCCCAGGAAGAGGAACAGCGTGATCAGGGTGACCACCGTGCCGCCCGCCACCAGCTCGGTGGGCGCCAGCTGGCTGATCCGGGCGAAGTCTAGGGTTCCCAGCTCCCGCCAGAGCAGGAACATCGCCACCAGAACCCCGAAGTCGCCGATCCGGTTCATGATGAAGGCCTTCTTGCCGGCATCGGCGTTGACCTTGTCGCTGAACCAGAACCCGATCAGCAAGTAGGAGCAGAGGCCCACGCCCTCCCAGCCGATGAAGAGCACCGGGAGACTGGAGCCCAGCACCAGCACCAGCATGAAGACGATGAAGAGGTTCAGGTACGAGAAGTAGCGCGCGTAGCCCGGATCCTCCCGCATGTAGCCCACGCTGAAGAGGTGGATGAGGCTTCCCACGCCGGTCACGACCAGGAGCATGATCACGGCAAGCTGGTCCACCTGGAACGCCAGGTCGATCTGGAGTGCGCCGACCGGCATCCAGGACCAGAGCCTGACCACCTGTGGCTCGTGCGGCGGGGACGCGAAGAGTCCGAGGGCGATGCCGACGGAGACCGCGAACGCGCCCAGCAGCACGCCGGAGCCCACGATAGAGACGGGGAGTACCGCCGGCTTTCGCCGCAGCGCCAGGGCCCCGTTGACGAGGAACCCGGCGAGCGGGAGCGCCACGGCGAGCCAGATCCACTGGGTTGCGATCATCAGCCCCGGAGAAGGTTGATGTTCTGGAGGTCCACGGTCTGCTTGTGCCGGAAGATGGCGAGAATGATGGCGAGGCCGACGGCCGCCTCGGCGGCGGCGACCGTCATCACGAAGAACACCATCACCTGGCCGCTGGCGCCGTGGAGCTGGGCCAGGGCCACGAAGGTGAGGTTCACTGCGTTCAGCATCAGCTCGATGCACACGAACAGCACGATCACGTTGCGCCGGAGCAGCACGCCGGCGACGCCGATGCTGAACAGGATGGCCGAGAGGCCGAGCGCGGGGCCCATCAGCGGGGCCATGCCGGTCTCCATCAGATCCTCCGCTTGGCCAGCACCACAGCCCCTACAATGGCGACGAGTAGCAGGATGGAGGTGAGCTCGAAGGGTACCAGATAGGTCTGGAACAGGGGGGCCGCCACCGCACCGACGACCCCCTGCTCCACCGCGGCCTGCTGCGCGGCCCGACCCGCGGCGAACAGCGTGGCCGGATCCCGGAACTGCGGGGCCTGCGCCACTTCACCCGCGAGCCGATCGGGCGAGTAGCTCCACAGGGCGAACAGCTGAATCACGAGCAGCCCCGCGATCACCACCGTCGTGGCCACCGCGGCGGGCCCTCGCATGTCGCTGGTGGGGTGTCCCAGGTTGAGCAGCATGATCACGAAGAGGAACAGCACCATGACCGCGCCGGCGTACACCAGCACCTGGATCGCGGCGATGAACTCCGCGCTCAGGAGCACGTAGATCGCGGCCAGCGAGAGCATGGTGACGGTGAGCCACAGGACCGCGGTCAGCGCGCTCCGGGAGAGCACGCAGCACGCGGCGGTCACCACCGCGATCGCCGCGAAGATCCAGAACACCGCCTCGGTCATCTACTCTCCCTTCGGGTCGGCGGGGTCCCAGAGGGTCGAGACCGCGTGGGTCTGGGACGACAGCCGCTCGAGGTCGTAGACGAATCGGCCGCGGGAGTACTCCGAGTTCTCGAAGTGGGTCCCCACGTGGATCGCCTCCTCGGGGCAGACCTCCTGGCAGTAGCCGCAGAAGATGCAGCGGAACTCGTCGATCTCGTAGATGAGCGGGTAGCGGTTGCCTTGCTCGTCCTCGCCCGGGACCAGCTTGATGCAGTTGGCGGGACAGATCTGGGGGCAGAGGCCGCAGGCCACGCACTTGGAGCGGCCCTGCTCGTCGGTCAGCATCCGGTGCGTCCCGCGCCACCGGGGCGAGAGCGAGTAGGTGCCCAGCCCGTGCTCGCGGTCGGTGCTCTTCTGCTCCGGGTACTGCATGGTCACCTTCTTCTCCAGCATGTGCTTGAAGGTGAGCACCATCCCCTTGAGCGTGGCCCGGACGTAGCTGACCTGCTTCTCCGGGCGCTTCATGACCTTGACGCCGATCGCCATCAGCCCGCCACCGCGGCTCGCGCCGTGCGCGCGCCACGCTCCTTGAGCTTCTCCTGTTGCCGGTAGCCGGAGCCCCGGATGAACACGCCGCTGTCGAGCAGCCCGAACACCAGGACCCCGAGGCCGACGTTCAGCGCAAAGAGCGCCAGCGACGCCGGCACCGGGCTGGTGAGGCCGAGCACGCGCTCCACCACGTAGATGGCGACACACATCACCATGATGTACGCCAGCGCGAGCGGCAGCAGGACCTTCCAGCCCAGCGCCATGAGCTGGTCGTAGCGGAACCGTGGCAGGGTCCAGCGGATCCACATCACCACGAAGACCCAGAAGAGGACCTTGAGGAAGAACACCAGCCAGGTCGCGAGGGTGGGCAGCACGCCGCCCGACCGGTCCCAGTCGGTGAAGGGGATGTCCCAGCCGCCGAAGAACAACGTGGTGATCATGGCGCACACCGTCACCACATTGGCGTACTCGGCGATGAAGAAGAACGAGAACTTCATCGCGCTGTATTCGGTGTGGTAGCCGGTGATCAGCTCGGACTCCGCTTCCGGCAGGTCGAAGGGAAGCCGGTTGGTCTCGGCGAAGCCCGAGATGGTGAAGAGGAAGAACGAGAGAAAGAGGGGCATCACGTACCAGAGGCCCGCCTGCTGTTGCGCCACGATGGTGCTGAAGCTGACGCTGCCGGACATCAGGAGCACGGGGATCAGGCTCATCCCCATCGCGACCTCGTAGGAGATCATCTGGGCGCTGGCCCGGAGCCCCCCGAGGAGTGCGTACTTGCTGTTCGACGACCAGCCGGCGAGGGCGATGCCGTACACGCCGAGCGAGGAGATCGCGATCACGAAGAGGAAGCCCACCGGCAGGTCGGCCACGACCATCGGCATCGGGCCGTGGTGGACGAACCGGCCCAGCGGGCCCAGGGTGAAGTCGAAGTCCACCGGGAGCGGGGCGGCGAACGGGATCACCGCCGAGAGCAGCAGCGCCGGGATGAACGAGAGGGCCGGCGCCACCGTGAACAGCCAGCGGTTCGCTTCCGCGGGGAAGGTCTCCTCCTTGAGGATGTTCTTCACCCCGTCGGCGGCGGGCTGGAGCAGGCCGGCCCAGCCGACCCGGTTGGGCCCGTGCCGGTTCTGCATCCAGGCGCTGACCTTGCGCTCCATCAGCGTGAGGAGCGCGACCCCGACCATGATGATGGTGAAGACGATCAGCATCTTGACGACGCTGAGCAGGAGGAACCCCTTGAGCTCGGGCGTCACCGCGCCCCTCCCACCGCCGCGGGAGCCTCGGCCAGCACCCGGCCGGTGAAGCCCAGCTCGTCATGGGTGAGCCCGGCGAAGACGGGCCAGCGCTCGCCCAGGAGCGCGAACGCGTCCGCCGCCGTGGCCGGCGCCGAGGCGTCGGGCCCCGGTCCCGCGATCACCTCGCCGGCCACCCACCAGGCCGGGCGAGCCATGCCGGGCTGCGCCTTGGCCTGCTGGTAGCGCTGGATCCGGCGGTCGCGGTTGACGTAGGTGCCGTTCTCCTCGGCCATCGTGGTGACCGGGAGGATGAGCTCCGCGTTCCTGCTCTCGGGCATCACGGTCGCCAGCCGGATCACCAGGCCCGGCGCGGCCGCGAGCGCAGCCTCGTCCTCCGGGCCGAGGTCGGCGTCGAGGACCACCACGACGCCGGCCGTCCGGATCGCGTCCATGGCCTTGGCCCACTGCACCGCGTATCCCACCAGCTCCGCCCCGACCAGGTTGGGCGCCCGCTCGCGCCGGAGGGCGAGGTTGGGGATCCCGGCAAGCGGAGCCTCGTCTCCGAGCGGGACCTGAATCGCGGCGGTGACCTGGAAGCCGTCCAGCATCCGCCGCACGAGGCCCAGGGACTCGGTGCTGGCGCGCCCGGTCGCGAGAATCACCGCTGTGCCGGAGGCCCCGCGCACCGCCTGCCCCAGGCGATCGAGCGCGGTATCCCAGTCGGTGGCCACGTGGCGGCCGCCGTCTCGCACCAGGGGCGCCTCCACCCGGTCGCCCCGGTTCATCCACCGGTAGTTCATCCGGCCGTAATCGCAGATGAAGTGGCGATTCACCTCGAGGTTGGGACGGGGCCGGATCCGCACCACCACCTCGTCACGGGTGTCGATGCTGATGTTGCAGCCCTGGGTCCAGCCGGGACAGATGCTGGCGCTCTTGTCCAGGTCCCAGGCGCGCGCCTTGTGGAGGAAGTCCTTCGAGAGCAGCGATCCCACCGGGCAGAGATCCACCACGTTGCCCGCCCAGGCGTGGTCGAGCCGCTGCTGCTCCGCGATGCCGATGTAGGCGCGGTCGCCGCGCTCGGACACGTTGAGCACGGGGGTGTCGGCGACGTCCTCCATGAAGCGCACGCAGCGGGTGCAGAGGATACAGCGGTTGGGGACGTACAGAATGTCGGGGCCGAAGTCCTCCACCGGATTGTACCGCTTGGCGTACTCCTTGTACCGAGTGCTCGGCCGCCCCTCCTGGAAGGTGTAGTCCTGGAGCTCGCACTCGCCGGCCTGGTCGCAAATGGGGCAGTCCAGCGGGTGATTGATCAGGAGGAACTCCAGCACCCCCTCCCGCGCCTTCTTCGCGGTGGGCGAGTTCACGTGCACCACCTGGCCCTCCGTCACCGTGGTGACGCAGGCCGGCATGAGCTTGGGCGCCTTCTCCACCTCGACCAGGCACATCCGGCACACCGCCGGCGACGGCAGCGAGGGATGGTAGCAGTAGTGGGGCACGAGGATGCCCGCCTGCTTGGCGGCCTCGATGATGGAGCTGCCCTTCGGCACCGCGATCTGCATGCCGTCGATCGTTACTGTGACGAGCTCTTGCTCAGGCATTCGTGTTCCTTCAAGGGGCGGTCAGGCGGTCGGGCGGTCGACACCGTGCCAGGCGTCGCAGCGATGACCTCATCGGCCATCCGACCGCCTGACCGCCCGACCGCCATCACACCGTGACGAGCGCCGGCTCGCGCGCGCCAGCAATATACGCTTCGAACTCGCCGCGGAACTTCTGAATCCCGCTCACGATCGGCGCAGCGCACGAGTCGCTGAGCACGCAGATCGTCTTGCCGGTCATGTTCTCGGACAGATCGAGCAGCAGCTGGAAATCCTCCTGTTTCCCCTTCCCGGCGAGGATTCGCTCGAGAATCCGTGTCGTCCAGGCGGTCCCTTCCCGGCACTGGGTGCATTGGGCGCAGGACTCGTGGGCGTAGAAGCGCGCCAGTCGCCAGATCTGGTAGACCATGTCGGTGCTGTCGTCCATCACGATCATGCCGGCCGACCCGAGCATGGAGCCCTTTTCCACGATGCCCTCGTAGTCGAAGAGCGCCGCCTCGGCCTCCTCCATGTTCATGATCGGCACCGAGGAGCCGCCGGGAATCACGGCCTTGAACTTCCGGCCCGGCGGCGGGCCGCCGCACATGTCGTAGAGGATGTCCTTCATCGGCGTACCCATGGTCACCTCGTAGTTCCCGGGCCGCTGCACGTGGCCGCAGACCGAGACCAGCTTGGTGCCGGTGCTCTTGGGGTTGCCGAGGCAGAGCGCCTTGTACCAGGCGGCGCCCTGGTTGATGATGTGCGGCACCGCGGCCAGGGTCTCGACGTTGTTGATCGTCGTGGGCATCCCGAACACGCCGGCCACCGCCGGGAACGGCGGCTTGATGCGAGGGTTGCCCCGCTTGCCCTCGATCGAGTTCATCATCGCGGTCTCTTCGCCGCAGATGTAGGCGCCGGCCCCGCGGTGGAGCACGATCTCGATCCGCTTCCCGCTGCCGAAGACGTTGTCGCCCAGGGCGCCGTTGGCGAACGCCTCGTCCACGGCGGCGGTCATCACCTTCCACGGCTCGGTGAACTCGCCGCGGATGTAGATGTAGCAGCGCTGCGCCCCGATCGCGTACGAGGCGATGGCGCAGCCTTCGATCAGCGCGTGTGGCGTCCAGCGCATGATCTCGCGATCCTTGAAGGTGCCGGGCTCCGACTCGTCGGCGTTGCACACCAGGTAGTGCGGCTTCACCACTTCCTTGGGCATGAACGACCACTTGAGCCCGGTCGGGAAGCCCGCGCCGCCCCGGCCGCGGAGACCGGACGCCTTGACCTCCTCGACCAGCGCCTCGCGGGTCATCCCGAGCGCCTTGCGCAGGGCCTCGTAGCCGCCGCGCTTGACCCACCCCGCGTAGGTGCGTGCCTCGGGGTCGCCGAAGTGCTTCGAGAGGACCACCGTCTCCTTGGGATGGCTGGGATGGGGGTAGCCCATTACTCGTACCTCTGCACGATGCCCTTCACCTTCTCGGGCGTGACGTTCTCGATGAAGTCGTCGTCCACCAGGATGGGCGTGGGGAACCCGCAGGCGCCGAGACACTCCACCTCGATCACCGTGAACCGGCCGTCGGGACTGGTGGCCCCGAGCTCGCGGCACCCGGTCTCCTTCAGCAGCGCCTTCACCACGTCCTCCGCGCCGCAGATGTTGCAGGGACTGGTGGTGCACACCTGCACGAAGTGCCGGCCGACCGGATGCGTGTGGTACATGGTGTAAAACGTGACCACGCCCTTCACGTAGGCGGGGGTCAGCTCCAGCACGTCGGCCACCTCGCCGATGGCCTGCTCCGAGATCCAGCCGCGCGCCTCCTGCACGATCCAGAGGGCGGGCAGCAGGCAGGCCTGTTTGGTAGGGTATTTGGTGAAGAGCTGCTCCAGCCGCGCCCGCGCTGGCCCGGTGAACACCGGGACGTACTCCTCCGCCGGCGCCGTGCCGTGCGCGCTGCCGTGCCCTGCTCCGCCGCTCATCGGTCCACCTCTCCCATGACGATGTCCACGCTGGCGTTGATCGCGATCACGTCGGACAGCAGCGCGCCCTCGCACATCTTCGGCAGGCTGGCCAGGTTGATGAACGAGGGGGGCCGGATCCGCCAGCGCACCGGCTTGGCGGTACCGTCGGAGACGAAATAGTAGCCCAGCTCGCCCTTGGGGTTCTCGATGCCCAGGTAGGCCTCGCCCACTGGCGGCTTCACTCCTTCCATCACCTGCTTGAAGTGGTAGATCATCGCCTCCATGTCGC
>JBKPGZ010000173.1:0-5530 GCA_046729675.1 Gemmatimonadota bacterium
GTGGGCTCGGAGATGTGTATAAGAGACAGGGTAAAGAGCGAGCATCGTCAGCACACAGACCTGCGAGGTAAACGCCTTGGTGCTGGCTACACCGATTTCCGGGCCGGCGTGCAGGTAGACGCCGCCGTCCGCCTCGCGGGCGATGGTGCTGCCCACCACGTTGCAGATCGACAGCGTGGTGATGCCCTTGCGCTTGCACTCGCGCAGGGCGGCGAGGGTGTCGGCCGTCTCGCCGGACTGGGTAATGCCGATGACGATGGTGTTGCGGTCGATGGGCGGGTTGCGGTAGCGGAACTCGGAGGCGTACTCCACCTCCACCGGCATCCGAGCCAGCTCCTCCAGCATGTACTCGCCGATGAGCGCCGAGTGCCAGGAGGTGCCGCAGGCGGTGATGACGATCCGCTCGACCTGCTTCAACTGGTCGTCGGTCAGGTTGAGACCGCTGACCCGCGCCGTGCCCTCGTCCTCCAGCAGGTGGCCGCGGAGGGTGTTGCAGAGGCTCTCCGGCTGCTCGCAGATCTCCTTGAGCATGAAGTGGGCGAAGCCGTTCCGCTCCACCTGTGCGAGGTCCCACTCGATCTGGTTGACCGGCTTGCTGATCCTGGTCGTCTCCAGGTTCCGCACCCGGTACCCGTCGCGAGTGAGCACCGCCAGCTCGCCGTCGTCCAGATAGACCACCGACCGGGTGTACTGCAGCAGCGGCGAGGCGTCCGAGGCGATGAACCACTCGTTCTCACCCACCCCCACCAGCAGCGGCGAGCCCTTGCGGGCCGCGACCAGCACGCCCGGCTCGTCGGCCGAGACGAAGGCGAGGCCGTACGCGCCGTCCACCTCGCGCAGCGCGGCGGCGACCGCCTCCTCGAGGTTGCCCTCGTAGTATTCGCCGACCAGGTGCGCCAGCACCTCGGTGTCGGTCTCGGACTTGAAGGTGTGACCCCGCCGCTCCAGCGTCTTCCGGATCACGGCCGAGTTCTCGATGATACCGTTGTGGATGACGGCGATGCGGCCGGACTGGTCGGTGTGGGGGTGAGCGTTCGGCGTGGTCGGCGCGCCGTGGGTGGCCCAACGGGTGTGGCCGATGCCGACGGTGCCCACCGGCATGCCGGCTTCGAGCTCCTGCTCCAGCACCGAGAGCTTGCCCGCGGCCTTCTTGATGTCGAGGCCCCTCCCGTTCACCACCGCGATGCCGGACGAGTCGTAGCCCCGGTACTCGAGCCGGCGCAGCCCCTCGATGAGAAGGTCGGCGGCCTGCCGGGGTCCGATGTAGCCTACGATACCGCACATCGTGCCATGATCCTCACTGCAAGAGTTCTCGGCCGGCGGCCACCAGCGCCTCAGCCTCCGCTGGCGTGGGTGCCTCGGCGATCAGTCTGACGATGGGTTCGGTACCGGACGGCCGGATGTGCAGCCAGCGATCGGCCCACGCGAGCCGGAGTCCGTCCCGGTCATCGGCGGCGGCATCGGCAAAACGCCTGCGCAGCCGCTGGTACAGCGGACCCAGCTGCGACGACCTGGGCCCCTTGGCCTTCACGATGGTGTATCGGGGCGACGAGTCCACCAGTCCGGATACCGTTACCCCAGACGTGGCAAGGAGATGCAAGATCAGGGCCACCCCCAGGGGAGCGTCGCGTCCGATGTGGAGTGCGGGGTACATCACCCCACCGTTGCCCTCGCCCCCGATGACGGCGCCGCGCTCCCGTATGGCACGGGCCACGTTGGCCTCGCCCACCGGCGCCCGCAGGACCGTGGCCCCGACTGCACGGGCCGCATCCTCAACCACCAGGCTGGTCGAAAGGTTCACGACCACGGTGGGATTCGTCGCGGGTTTGCTGCGTCCATCCAACACGGCGCGGACCGCGAACGCCAGCGTGTAGTCCTCGCCGATCGCCCGGCCGCTCTCGTCCACGACCGCCAGCCGGTCCACGTCGGGATCCACCGCGAGGCCGAGATCGGCGCCGCTCTCCCCTACCAGCCGGCCGAGCTCACCCAGATTCTCCGGTACCGGCTCGGGCGGCCGCGGGAAGCGCCCGTCGGGCTCCAGGTTGATCCCGCTCACCCTGCAGCCGAGCCGTTCCAGCAGCGGCAGGACCGCGACCGCCCCCGCACCCCGCACACAGTCAACCGCAACATGGAATTTCCGGCGCTGGATGGCGGCGACGTCGATCACAGGGAGCCGGAGGATGGCCTCGAGGTGGCGGGCGACGGCATCCGGGTCCTCCCGCACCTCTCCGATCCCGTCCCATCCCGCCCGCCCCGGTCCCTGCTCCGCCAGCGCTCGCACCCGCTCGCCCGCGGCCGCGTCGAGGAAGATCCCGTCCGGCCCGACGAACTTGAGCGCGTTCCACTCGATGGGGTTGTGGCTCGCCGTCAGGATGAGCCCCGCGCCCGCGTGGTGGTGCTCCACCGCGAGCTGCACCGTGGGTGTCGGCACGACGCCGAGGTCCACGACATCTACCCCTACCGACATGAGACCCGCGGCCGCGGCGCGAGCGAACATCGGCCCGCTGGTCCTGGCGTCGCGGCCGAGGACGACCGCCGGCCGGCCGCCGGCTGTGGCCCCCGACCGCACCCAGGCGCCCAGCGCGGCGGCATGACGCGCCACCAGCTCCGGGGTCAGGTCGGTCCCTACGTGTCCCCGCATCCCGGAGACGCTGATCATGAGAGTGTCGGACATGATTGGCAGGAGTGCTCAGCGGCCGGTGGGAATCGCCGTCAGGTCGCGAAGCGCGGTGGCGAACGCGTCCACGACCTCGGGATCGAAGTGCGTGCCGGCGCAGCGGCGCAGCTCGTGGAACGCCTCGGCCGAAGTCCGGGGAGCCCGATAGGCGCGGTTCGTGGTCATCGCATCGTAGGCGTCCACCACGGCGACGATCCGGGCCTCGCGCGGGATTCGGTCACCGATCAGACCGTCCGGAAACCCGCACCCGTCCAGCCGCTCGTGATGCGAGCGCACGATGCGGAGCACCATGGGCGATTCGTTCAGGAAAGGCGACAGGATCTTTTCCCCGAGAGCGGTGTGCTCCTTGACGTGCTCGAACTCCGCGGGCGTAAGCGGGCCCGGCTTGTTCAGGATGGCCTCGCGGGTGCCGATCTTGCCGATGTCGTGCAGCTCGGCGCCGAGCCGGATGTACTCCAGCAGCTCGCCGACGTAGCCCAGGTGGACCGCGGTCTTCTGGGCGTAGCGGGCCACCCGCGAGGAATGCCCGCTGGTGTACGCGTCCTTGGCCTCCAGGGCGTGCACCAGCGTCTGCACGCCGTTGATGAGCGATTCCTTGTTCCGGCGGTCCAGCTCCCGGACCCGGCCCTCGAGATTCTTCTGGTAGAACCGGTTCTGCAGCACGAGCTGGCGCTTCTCCAGCGCCTTGTCCACCCGCGCCCGCACCTCCTCCATCACCACCGGCTTGGAGATGTAGTCCAGCGCGCCGAGCTGCAGGCACTCGACCGCCGTGCCCACGTCGGCCACGCCGGTGAGCATGATGACGGCCATGTCGGGATAACGCCGGAGAGCTTCCCGCAGGAAGGTGACCCCGTCCATCTCCGCCATATGCACGTCGGAGATGCACAGCGGCACCTCGCCATCACGCTCGAGGATGGCGAGGGCCTCTGCGCCGGAGCCGGCTTCGATGGTCGCGAGGCCGTGGCCCTGGATGACCCGCGTCAGCGCATGGCGCACCGTACCGTCATCGTCCACGACCAGACAGCGGGCGGTCGCTCCCGCGCTTCCGGGCTGATTCACGCCCCGAAAGTAAGGAGTCCCCCGCGGCGCTTCAACTGAGCGGAGCGGCTTGCCGCCCCCCCGCGCGGGCCGTTACGCTTCTGCTCTTCCCCTTCTTCGGCCGGCCTTCCATGACCCGGATACTTCCCCACGACGACCAGCACGGCTTCGCGACCCGCGCGGTACACGCCGGGCAGGTGGTCGAGCCTCTGGCCGGCGCGGTGATGACGCCCATCTACCAGACCTCGACCTACGTACAGGAAGGGCTCGGCCGCCACCGCGGCTACGAGTACGCGCGGACCCAGAACCCCACCCGCGAGGCGCTGGAGCGCAACGTGGCCAGTCTCGAGGGGGGACGGCATGGGTTCGCCTACGGGTCGGGCCTGGCGGCGCTGGACGCGGTGCTGAAGCTGCTTCGCGCCGGGGACCACGTCGTCTGCGGCGACAACGTGTACGGCGGCACCCAACGCCTGATGGAGCAGATCTACGACGGGCTCGGACTGACGTTCACCTTCGTGGACATGCGCGACCTGGCTAACGTAGAGCGCGCGCTCACGCCCGCAACCCGCGTCGTGTACTGCGAGACCCCCACCAACCCGATGATGAACCTGGTGGATCTCGCGGCCGTCGGCGATCTGACCCAGGCGCACGGCTACCTCTTCGTGGTGGACAACACTTTCGCCACGCCGTTCTTCCAGCGTCCGCTGGAGTACGGGGCCGACGTCGTGCTCCACTCCACCACCAAGTACCTCAACGGCCACAGCGACATGGTCGGCGGTCTGCTGGTGACGTCGCGGGACGACCTGGCAGAGCGCCTGGGGTTCATCCAGAACGCCGCTGGCGCGGTTCCGGGGCCGATGGATTGCTGGCTCGCGCTTCGGGGCATCAAGACCCTGCCCCTCCGCATGCGGCAACACGACACCAACGGCCGCCGGGTGGCGGAGTGGCTCGCCACCCGAAAGGACATCCCGAAGGTCTACTACCCCGGGCTACCGTCCCATCCACAGCACGAGCTCGCTTGCCGGCAGATGACCGGCTTCGGGGGAATGATCTCCATCGACCTCGGTGATCCGGCCTGGGCTCGGCGGGTGGTCGAGCGCACGAAGGTGTTCGTGCTCGCCGAGTCGCTGGGAGGCGTGGAGAGCCTGATCGGCCACCCGGCCACTATGACCCACGCCGCGGTCCCGGCCGCCATGCGGCAGGCGATGGGGCTCTCCGACAGTCTGGTCCGGCTGAGCTGCGGGATCGAGGACCCGGAGGACCTGATCGCGGACCTGGATCAGGCGTTGGCGACCTAACTGTCATCCCGAGCGAAGCGAGGGATCCTGCTTGCATGCTAGATCCCTCGCTTCGCTCGGGATGACAGGCCGTACCAACTTGAAACATGCGGCCCGAAGTCCCGTAAGTGCAGCATCCCCAACCCCGAGCGACCGATGACGTCCGTCCCAGCCACCCGTTCCCGCCGCACCTTCCCGGAGATCTCCGCCGTCTCCTGGGAGCACCCGGCCGATCGCGCTGCCCTCCAGGCGCTCCGCGCCGTGCCCGGCGTGGACGAGGTCATCCGCAAGGTGCTCGCGCTGCTCGGCGGCGAGCGCGGGGTGCGGCTCCTCTTCCAGGGCAACGCGATCCGGATCGGGCCGGCGCAGTTCCCCCGGCTCTGGCACCTCCACACCGAGGTCACCACCACCTTCGACTGGGCCGAGGTGCCGGAGGTCTACGTCTCCCAGACACCCTTCTTCAACGCCGGCGCTTACGGTCTCGACAAGCCCTTCATCGTCGTCCACTCGGCGGCGATCGAGCTGCTCGACGACGACG
>JBKPGZ010000174.1:0-2775 GCA_046729675.1 Gemmatimonadota bacterium
GCCGAGACGTCACGGACCAGCCACCCTACAAGCGGGACGTCAACACCGTGTTCCAGTCCTACGCGCTGTTCCCGCATCTGAACGTGTTCGAGAACGTGGCGTTCGGGTTGCGGCGGAAGAAGGTGGCCAAGACCGAGGTGACCGCCCGCGTGGACGACGCCCTGCGCCTCGTTGAGATGACGGGGTTCGAGACCCGCAAGCCGGGGCAGATGTCCGGCGGCCAGCAGCAGCGCGTCGCCCTCGCCCGAGCGCTTGTCAACCGACCCAAGGTCCTCCTGCTCGACGAGCCGCTCGGGGCACTCGACCTCAAGCTGCGAAAGCAGATGCAGCTCGAGCTGAAGAGCATCCAGCAGGAGGTCGGGATCACCTTCATCTACGTCACCCACGACCAGGAAGAGGCGATGACGATGTCCGACCGGCTCGCGGTGATGCGCCACGGCCGGATCGAGCAGACGGGTGGACCCGAGGAGGTCTACGAGCATCCGGCCACGCCGTTCGTCGCGAGCTTCCTCGGTGCCTCGAACCTCCTGCTCGGTGAGTTGAAGGCCCAGTCGAACGGCTACACCTCGATCGTCACCGAAGGCGGGGACGTGGTCCGTGCCGGCACCGACATGATCCCGCCGGGCCTCACGGGGGCCGTGCAGGTGGGGGTTCGTCCCGAGAAGATCACGCTTGTCCAACAGGACGGGAGCGGGAGCCCGCCCGCCGACCGCAATCACGTCTCGGGCGTCATACGTATGTCCACGTACATCGGCGTGAACTACCAGTACGAGGTGGAGGGGCCTGGCGGCAGCATGCTGCGCGTGTACGTGCAGAACCTCGGCGCCGCCGGGTCACATCCGAACGCGGGTGACCGGGTCCGCCTCGAATGGCTGCCGGAGCACACGTTCGTCGTCGAGCGTTCTCAGACCGAGCCGGAGGAGGGTGAATGAACGACAAGCCAGTGCCGTTCGGAGATCCAGCGTGGATGCGAGGGATGACTCGGCGCCGGATCAGCCGGCGCGAGCTCTTCCGATACGCGGGAGCGGGAGCCGGCGTGCTCGGGCTCTCGTCGATCCTCGCGGCATGTGGCGTGGGCGGCGAGGAGCAGGCGACGGGTCCGACCCCCGGAGGCGAGGGCTCGGCCGACTGGTGGGCCCAGCAGCAAGCCGGCGACCACATCAATGTCACGAACTGGCCCGCCTACATCGATCGTGACCTCTCGATCGACGGTCCCGGGAGCAGGCCGTCGCTGTTCGCGTTCATCCAGGAGACGGGGATCGACGTCACCTACCGGGCGGACATCAACTCCAACGAGGAGTTCTACGCGACGATCCGGCCGGCGCTCGAGAGCGGACAGGACACCGGCCACGACATCATCGTGATCACCAACGGCCAGGAGCTCACCGAGATGATCCAGCTCGGATACCTGATCGAGCTCGATCCGACGCGCCGTCCGAACTTCGACGCGAACGTCGGCGCGCCCTTCAAGGATCCCGCGTATGACCCGGGGACCAAGTACACGATGGCGTGGCAGTCCGGGATGACCGGCATCGCCTACAACAAGAAGTTCGTGGACGAGGAGATCACCACGCTCGAACAGATGCTCAACCCGAAGTACGCCGGTCACGTGGGGATGTTCAACAACACCGCGGATGCTCAGAACCTGGCCATGATCGAGATGGGGATCAACCCCGAGACCTCGACACCGGGCGACTGGCAGAAGGCCGCGGACTTCCTCCAGCGGTTCAACGATTCAGGCGTCCTGCGCGGGTGGTTCGATCAGGCGTATCTGACCGCGATCGAGAACGAGGACCTCTGGGTCACGATGGCGTGGTCGGGCGACATCATCAACGACAAGCTGTACTACCCGGAGTTCGCCACGTTCGAGTTCACCGCGCTGGACAACGGTGCCGTCGTGTGGGTGGACAACTGTTGCATCCCCAACCACGCTGCCAACCCGGTCGGCGCCATGATGCTGATGGACTGGTATTACGATCCGACGTACGCGGCGATGCTCACCGAATGGAACGCGTACGTGAGTCCCGTCCCCGCGGGCGGCGAGATCGTGCAGGCGGACGCCGACAAGGCGAAGGGCGCGAACAAGGAAGTCCTCCAGACGATCGCGACGAGCCCGTTCGTGTTCCCGACGCCAGAACTCGAGGCCAACCTCTACAACTACCGCGTCCTCGAGGGGGATGAGATCGAGCAGTGGAACGACCTGTTCAACCCGATCTTCATCTCCTAGCCCCGCCGGAGCGGCGCCCGAGACGGTCTCGCGCTCCCTACCTGCTGTCGGGGCCGGCGTTGATCTGGCTGCTCGTGCTGTTCGTCGTCCCGATGTTCGCGATGGCGAGCCTGTCGCTGCAGGAGGGAACCAGCCTCGAGGGGTTCCGTCAGACGTTCCGTTTCGCCAACTTCACGGACGCGATCGCCGACAATGGGGCGTTCCTGGTCCGGTCGCTCCGGAACGGAGTGATCGTGACGGTCGCGGCGCTCCTGATCGCCTACCCCGTCGCGTACTGGATCGCTTTCTACGGCGGTCGGTTCAAGTCCGTCTTCCTCTTCCTCCTCCTGCTGCCGTTCTTCATCTCGTTCGTGATCCGAACGGTCGCGTGGAGCTTCATCCTGTCCGACGACGGGATCGTCCTCGGCACGCTGAAGACCATCGGATTGCTTCCCGAGGGCTACCACGTACTGGGCACCACGTTCGCGGTCATCGCGGGCATCACCTACAACCTCGTCCCGTTCACGATCCTGCCGCTGTACGTCTCACTCGAGCAGATCGATCGGAGT
>JBKPGZ010000175.1:0-9056 GCA_046729675.1 Gemmatimonadota bacterium
CTGATGGGCTACCTAATCTCCGGTGAGGTTAGTCACCGCACTCCCACTGCCCGTGTACGAGATTGCACTTGGGGCCTATGGTGGGCCGATCGGCTGAGGGCGGGAGCGTTTACCTGGAGGGTAGAAATGCGGTTCGTGCTGACAGGTGCACTAGTTGTAGCGAGTCTTGCCGGATGCGGTTCTGGTCAATCGGAACGCGTTGGAACGGCCAAGGACACGGTGATCACGCCTAGACGGACCCAAGACACCACGATTATTACACGTGACACCTCGGTGAGGATCGATACGACGGTGAGGAGGGGCGAGGAAGCAGTCCCAGAGGACACCACTGAGTAAGCAAGTTCCGCGTGGGGAGGACTTCCCCGTGCGCGGAACCACATGAAGCCGATGAAGGAGGCTACTTAACTGGTTCCGGTGAGCAGGTCACCAGGTTGAGGCAGGTTTCTTGTCTGTAAACTCGAGTTCCTTCTCGCTAACGTGCAGCACCTTTCCCGGCGTCTCCAGCCACACATATCCTGGCAGTGGATCCGGCTCAATCGCTTCAGGGTTGCGCTCGAGCACGGGCACCCAGGACGTATGAGGAGCTTTGTCAGCAGCTCTACTTCGGCTTGCCCGATTTCCTGAGAACCACATTGAAGTATCGTGGTGCAAACGGTGGTGCAATCAGGAGAAGGTATGAGGCGGGCGTCAAGCTAAGTGCAATGCCCGGGCCGGGATTCGAACCCGGACGGGGTTGCCCCCAAGGGATTTTAAGTCCCATGCGTCTACCAGTTTCGCCACCCGGGCGGGGAAACGGCCTGAAATATAGCGCTCCCTACCCCGTCAGGGTCTCCCGCCGCACCCCCGCGCCCGCGCGCGTGCTCCAGGCCACCGGATCGCGCCCAAACCGCTCCCGGAACCCCCGCGCGACCTCCGCGACGATCCGGGCACTCCGCTCCTCCGGTGCCAGCAGCACGACCGCTCCTCCCCAACCCGCTCCCGTGAGCCGTGCGCCGTACGCGCCGTGCTCCACCGCCAGCTCCACGATCGCATCCGCCTCCGGCACCGTGGACTCATAGTTCACCTGCAGCGATTCGTGCCCCTGCAGCAGCAGCCAGCCCAGCTGCCGGTAATCCCCACGCGCGAGCGCGTCCGCGGCCAGGCGCGTGCGCTGCGTCTCCGTCACCACGTGTCGCGCCCGCGCGGCCAGCTCGGGCGGCAGCCGCGCCTCCACGGTCCGGAGATCGTCGCTGGAGAGATCGGAGAGGTGTCGCAGCCCCGGCCACACTTCGCCACAGCGGGCCAGCGCCTCCTCGCACTCGCGCCGCCGGCGGTTGAGCGCGCCGCCGACCAGCCCGTGCGCCACCCCGGTCTCCACGATCCACACCCGGCCCGTGAACGGCACCCGGTGGATCGCGCCGCTCCCGGTCTCGAACAGGAGCGCGGTCGCCCGCGCGGCGTGCGCCGCGGTGGTCTGGTCCATTCGCCCGCACGCGACGCCCACCTGGTCGTGCTCCGCCCGGTACGCCACGTCCACCAGCTGCGCCGGTGTGAGCCGCCGGCCCGCGAGCAGGCTCAGCGCTTTCGCGGCGGCCACCGTGAGCGCCGCCGAGGACGACAGGCCCGCGCCGGCAGGCACCGTGCTCGCCACCGCGATCCTCGCCCCGGTCGGCGCCGCGCCGATCGCCCGCAGCTCCCGCACCACACCCACGACGTAGTCGGTCCAGTCCTTCCTGAGCGGGGCCTCGATCTCCGCCCCGCGCACCACACCGTCCAGCGCTGAGACGAAGAACCAGCCGTCCTCCCGCGCCGCGAGCACGGCCGTGCGTCGCTCCACCGCCAGCGGGAGCACCGGCCCCCCGTTGTAGTCGGTGTGCTCGCCGATCAAATTCACTCGGCCCGGCGCGCTGGCCGCCACCGCCGGGCGGCTGGCAAACGAGGACTCGAACAGCGAACTTGCGAGCCTCACGGACGACAATCGCGTTACGGAAATCGGCATCTCTCTGGAGGGACTGTGGGGTATGGCGCGCGGTGCCTGGGAGTTCTCGTGTGTCTGGTGGCGCCCCTCGCGGCGCCGCGGACGGCGTCCGCGCAGCTCGCCCCGGTCGGTGTGCCTCCCGGCGTGGTGCGGGTCGAGGTGGACGGCAACTTCGACTCCTGGGACCACGTCTTCCGCGACGGCACCCGCGAGCCCCTCGGCGCCGCCTTCAGCAGTTCAGCGCTCGGCAGCGATCTCCTGCCGTCGCTCGCCACGTATGATACCCTGATCCGCAGGGTCACCGGGATCGGCGACTACCGCCTCAATCTAGGTTCGGTCACCGGGGACGCGCTCGCCGACGTCGCCAGCGCCGAGGTGGGCCTGGCCTTGGGCGTGTTCAAGGGCGTGACCTTGTTCGGCCGCCTGCCGCTCACCCGCGCGCGGATGCAGACCACGCTCAGTGTCGGCGCGGGGGGCAACGCCGGGACCAATCCGGGGGCCGCGGCGCAGCAGCCGTTCTTCGACCAGCTCGCCGGCTCGCTCACCACGCTCCAGAATCAGATCGCTGCCGGCGCCTACGACGGCGATCCGGACCGCCGCGCGCTCGCCGACGCGACCCTGGCGCAGGGCACTCAGCTGTTCTCCGACCTCTTCACCCTCCTGGGCGACCCCAACACCGCCGCTCCCTTCGTCCCCACCGGCACCAGCGAAGCCGGCACCGCGCTCGGCACCCGGCTCGACGCGCTCCAGACGACGCTCGAGTCCAGCCTCGGCCTCGCCGGCTTCGACGCGCGGCCCGCGCTGCCCACCGCACCCGCGACCACGGCAGATGTGAGCGCGTACATCGGCGATCCTTTCGGGCCGGTCGGTGTGCAGCCGGGCGACGAGGAGATCGTCTTCCGCGGCGATGCCGAGAGCGGGCTCGCCGTGACCTTCATCGACGGGTGGGATCAGGGCAGCAAGCGCGGCGGCTTCCGCGCCGCCGCTGAGGGACTGGTCCGCTTCCCCACCGGTCGAAGCGCCCGCAACGACCGCCTGCTCGCGATCGGCACCGGCGACGGCCAGACCGACATCGAGATCCGCGGCGTAGTGGACCTGGGCTCCGGCCCCTTCGGCGTCCGGCTCGAGGGGGGTTACACCCGGCAGCTGGCCGCCGACGTGATCGACGCCGTGGCACCTCCCACCGAGCCGTTCCCCCCGGACAGTCTGCGCACCGTCGTGCGCCGGGATCCCGGCGACGTCACCAACTTCGCGGCCCGGCCCTTCTTCCGACTCGCGCGCACCTTCGCCCTGATCGGGTCGGTGGAGCGCTGGTCGCGAGGCCAGGACGAAGTGGAGTATCGGAGCCCTGCCGACGCGATCCCCGGCGTGGATCCCGGAGTGCTGGCGCTCGATACCGAGACCAGCTCAACGGTCATGAGCATCGGCGTCACCTACTCGAACCCCGGCGCGCTGCGTCCCGGCGGCACCGGCCTTCCCGTTGACGCCGGGTGGACCTACGAGCGGGTGGTCTCCGCCTCCGGCGGGATCGTCCCCGACGTCCACCGGATCCGGGCCCGGCTCCGCCTCTATTTCGGGATCTGGTGATCCTGGCCGCGTCGGGAGGGCGTTCCCCCATCGGGATTCCCTCGACATATTCGGAGAATGAATCCAACCCTACGAGGGGGCGGGTGAGGGGCGCGGGTGGCACTCCGGGAGGCCTCGGGACCTTCCTCGCGGGCTCGGCCATGGTCGTCGCCGGCGGCTATCTCCTGCTCACCCGGGTCACGGTGACCTCGGGTCTCTGGACGTTCTGGGGCTACAACGCCTTCGGGCTGTCGCTCGTGCCGCTCCTGGTCGGCATCGGCATCCTGTTCTTCGACGGCCGCTCTCTGATCGGCTGGGTGCTCACCGCGGCCGGCGCGCTCATCATTCTGGTTGGGATCATCGCCAACATGCACGTGTACTTCAGGTCCACGTCGCTGTTCGACACCCTGCTGATCCTCGGCCTCCTGGCCGGCGGGATCGGGCTGGTGGCCCGATCGCTTCGCGCCCAGGGCACGGGCAGCGCCGGCTCCTACCCGGCGGCAGGGTAACGCCATGATGGTCAGCCTGCGCGGCCCCGCCGAACACACCGCGGAAGACGCCACCCCGGGCGAGCTGCGCCGCTCGGTGCTCATCCTGCTGCTGATGCTGGCGGCGCTGGCGCTGCTGGTGACGCCGCTGCTGCGGGATCTCCCGTTGCTCGGGAAGAGCACCCGGACGGCGATTCTCGCGTGGCTGCTGGTGGGACTTGCGCTCTACTGGATGTATGCGGGGATGGGCTACCGGCCGCTGCTGCTGGTGCAGCTGCTGTTGTTCTCCGCGGCGGCAGCATTGCTCAGCGTGAAGTTGCTGCTGGTGGTCGTGTCGATCGAGTCACTCACCATCCTGCGATGGTTCGCGCGCTGGCTCATCATGGCGGGAGCGGTGGTCGCGGGCGCCAACCTCACGGGCATGCTGGTCGCGCTCACGCTCAAACAGACAGGACCGAGCGGACAGGCCTAGCGGCGGTTCGCCGCTTTCTCCCTGCGGAGCAGCGCCTGGGCGTGGCGCCGCGCCGCCTCTCCTTCGCCATCCCCCAGCATCCGCGCGATCTCGCCGACCCGGTCCTCGCCGTGGATCGTCTGGACGTCGCTGGTGGCGATGCCGCCCTTTGCCTCCTTCGAGACGACCAGGTGGCGGTCGGCCCGGGCGGCGATCTGCGGGAGGTGGGTGATGACCAGCACCTGGTGCCGCTCCGCCACCTCCGCCAGCGCACCGCCCACCTGGGCACCGACTTCCCCACCGATCCCCTGATCCACCTCGTCGAACACCAGGGTCCCGATCGCGTCGTGTCGGGCGAGCACGACCTTGAGGGCGAGCATCAGGCGGGAGAGCTCGCCGCCCGAGGCCACCCGGGCGAGCGGCTTGGCGTCGAGCCCTACGTTGAGTCGCACGGTGAGCTGCACCGTCTCTCCGCCGTGCGACGCCGGCTCGTCGAGCGGCGTCAGCTCGACCGCCAGCCTTCCGCCCTGGAGACCGAGCTGCGGGAGCAGCCGGTTCACCCCCCGCGCCAGCCGATCGGAGGCCTCACGGCGGCGCTGGCCGAGCGCCTCTGCCGCCGCGCCGAGAGCGCCCTCGGCCGCGCCGCGACGGGCACCCACCGCCCGCAGATCCACGTCAGCGGTATCCAGGAGGTCAAGCTCGGCGGCGGACTCCTCGCGCGCGGCCAGCACCGCCTCCACCGTGGCGCCGTATTTCTGGGTGAGCCGGAAGATGAGGTCGCGGCGGCGCTCCACCTCGGCCAGGCGCTCCGGGTCTTCCTGCACCTCCGAGGCGTAGGCCCCGGCGAGTCGCGCCAGCTCGGAAAGGTTGGCGTAGGCCGCGTCCAGCATCTCCCGCCAGCCGGCAACCGCGGGGTCCACCTTCTCCAGTGAAGAGAGGGAGCGGTCAGCCACGCTCATCGCTCCGAGCGCGTTGCCGCTCTCGCCTTCCAGCGCGTCCGCGATCCGCTGCGCGTGCTCGGCCAGCGCCTCGGCCTGGCCCAGCCGTCGGGCCTCGACCTGGAGCGCCTCATCCTCGCCTGGCCTCAGCTTCGCGGCGTCGATCTCGTTGACCACGTGACGGAGGTAGTCGGCCCGGCGGCGCACCTCGTCCCGCTTCGCCGCGAGGCCCGCCTCCTCGGCGCGGAGCGCGTGCAGGGTCGCGTGCGCCTCCGCCACCGCCGCGCGCTCCGCCTCCGCTTGCGCGAAGGCATCGAGGATGTCGCGCTGGGCCTCCGCGTGGAGCAGCGACTGGGTCTCGTGCTGGCCGTGGAGGTCCACCAGCAGCGCACCCAGCTCGCCCAGGACCGCGGCGGTGGTCGGGCTGCCGTTCACCCAGGCGCGGGACCTTCCCTCCGCCGAGACCTCGCGCCGGACGATGAGCCGGCCGTCCTCGAGGTCGAGGCCCAGTTCCTCGATCCGGGCCCGGGCGACCCGGTCCACGTTCTCGAAAACCCCCTCGACGATCGTCTTGCTCGCACCGGGTCGCACGCTGCCGCTGGTCGCCCGCTCGCCGAGCAGCAGCGCGAGCGCGTCGACCAGCATGGACTTGCCGGCGCCGGTCTCGCCGGTGAGGACGTTCAGGCCGGGACCGAGCTGGAGGGTGACGTCGGCGATGGTGGCCAGGTCGCGGACGCGGAGCTCGGTGATCACCGTGAGGACTCGCGCTCGGAGAGATCTCCCCAGTGCAGCTTCTGCCGCATCCGCCCGAAGAAGCCGTCGCCGCCGAGACGGATGAGGCAGACGCGGTGGTCGGCGCGGCGCACGTCCACACTCTCGCCCGGCGCGAGGGTGGTGCCGGTCTGGCCGTCGAACGAGACCAGCAGGTCATCGGCCCAGCCTTCCATCGGCTCGATCACGATGCGATAGGTGCCGGGCACGACCAGCGGCCGCACGGCGAGCGTGTGCGCGGCGATCGGCGTCACGACCATGGCCTCCACGCCGGGCACGACGATGGGGCCGCCCGCACTCAGCGAGTAGGCGGTGGAGCCGGTGGGCGTCGCCACGATGATGCCGTCGGCGCTGTAGGGGCCGACGTTCTCGCCGTTGATGAAGACGTTGACCCGCACCACGCGGGCGACGCCGCCCTTGTGCACGGCGACGTCGTTCACCGCCACCTGGGTCGAGCGCTGGGCGCCGGAGCCATCGCGGATCGAGGCCTGGAGCACCTGGCGCCGCTCGACGACGTAGCGGCCGGCCACCAGGCTGTCGAGCGCCTGGTCCAGTCCGTCGCGGGTGGCCGTGGTCAAAAAGCCGAGCCGGCCGAAGTTGATGCCGAGGATGGGGACTTCGCGGCTGCCGAGCATGCGGGCGCCGCGAAGGAGGGTGCCGTCGCCGCCGAAAGTGAGGAGGGCTTCGAGGTCGACGCCGTCCAGTGAGATGAGCTGGCCGGGCCAGAACGGCCCTAGCCGCTCTTCCCCGTACAGCGTCATGCCGCGGCCCGGCGCCTGGCGCGCGACGTACTCCAGCACCCCCTTGAGGTCGCGGTACCGGGGATTGCCGACGACGCCGACCTTCATCGCGCCTCGAGGCTCTCCTCGTGCTGCAGGGCGGTGATGCGCCGGGCGATGCCGGAGGCGGTCAGGCCGAAGACCTCCAGCTGCTCGGCCCGCGGCGCCTGCTCCACCAGGCGGTCGGGCACGCCGAGGGCGACGACGCGCACTTCGGGGTGAGTCGTCTGCAGCGTCTCCGCCAGGTAGGCGCCGAACCCGTTCACGATGGTGCCCTCCTCCACCGCGACCAGGATCCGGTGCCGCTGCACCAGCGACTCCAGCAGCGCGGAGTCGAGCGGCTTGAGGAAGCGGCAGTTCACCACCGCGCAGTCCACCCCGTCCACTGCGAGGAGCTCAGCCGCCTGTACCGCCGGCTGCACCATGGTGCCCACGGCGAGGATCGCGACGTCACCGTTGGCCTCACGCAGCTGCTCCCAGGTGCCGTACGGTACCGCGGGCACGGTGGCCGGATCGCGGGGCTCGGCCGGCGCCTTGTCGCGGGGGTACCGGGTGCAGAACGGCCCACCGGTGTGGGCCAGCGCGGTCCGGAGCAGCCCCACCAGCTCGTCGCTGTCCTTCGGGGCCGTCACGGTCATGCCGGGGACCGCGAGCATGTACGCGATGTCGTACAGGCCCATGTGGGTCTGCCCGTCCTCGCCCACCAGACCCGCGCGGTCCATGCAGAAGATCACCGGCAGCTTCTGCACCGCGATGTCGTGGATGATGTTGTCGTAGGCGCGCTGGAGGAAGGTGCTGTAGATCGCGACCACGGGGCGGATGCCCTGGGTGGCGAGGCCGCCCGCGAAGGTGACCGCGTGACCCTCCGCGATGCCGACGTCGAAGAAACGCTCGGGGTGCTTTTTCTGAAAGATGTTGGTCCCGGTCCCGCTCGGCATCGCGGCGGTGACCGCCACCAGCTCGCGGTGCTCGTTGCCGAGCGCGGTGAGGCCGTCGCCGAAGACCTGGGTCCAGGTCGGCGGGCCGCTGGCCTTCTTCCTCGCCTCGCCGGTGACGGGATCGTACGCCGCGAGCCCGTGCCACTTCTCCTGGTTCGCCTCGGCGTGGGAGAAGCCCTTGCCCTTCTGGGTCATCACGTGGACGACGCGCGGGCCGTGCATGCCGCCCACGAACTGGAGCGTCTCGCAGAGCTTCGGGAGGTCGTGCCCGTCGATCGGGCCGAAGTAGCGGAAGCCGAGCTCCTCGAACAGCATCCCCGGGGAGAAGAGGTTCTTGACGCTCTCCTCCACGTTCTTCGCGAAGTCCACCACCCCCTCGCCGAACACGCCGCCCAGGGCGAAGGTCATGCCCTTGATCTTCTCCCGCAGCCGGTTGGTGCGGGGGTCAGCCACGATGCGGCCGAGCATCTTGCTGATCGCGCCGACGTTGGGGGAGATGGACATCCCGTTGTCGTTCACGATCAGGATGATGTCGCGGTCGGAGTGGCCGGCGTTGTTCATCCCCTCGTAGGAGAGGCCGCAGGTGAGCGCGCCGTCGCCCACGATGGCGACGACCTTGTGCTTCTCACCCCGGAGGTCGCGCGCGGTGGCCATGCCGAAGGCGGCGGAGACCGCCGTGCCCGCGTGGCCGGCGCCGAACTGGTCGTGCTCGCTCTCGTCCCGCTTGAGGAAGCCGGAGACGCCGTTCCGCTGGCGCAACGTTGGGAACGCGTCGTTGCGCCCGGTGAGGAGCTTCCAGGCGTACGCCTGGTGGCCCACGTCCCACACGATCTTGTCGGCCGGGGAGTCGAACTCGTAGAGCAGCGCAATGGAGAGCTCCACCACGCCGAGGCTCGCGCCGATGTGGCCGCCCGTCTGGGAGACGCACTCGATGAGGCGCTCGCGAATCTCCTGAGCGAGCCGCGGGAGTTGCTCGCGATTGAGGCGCTTGAGGTCGGCGGGGCCGTGAATGCTGCCGAGCAGGGTCATGGGTCGCGGTTCGGTGACGGTGGATTCCGGAGAGCGCCGGGCACCCGGAACTCACGAGTCACCCTGAACGGAGTGAAGGGACCATGAGCCGACGCATGGCCCCTTCGCTTTGCTCAGGGTGACTCGAGCCCTCGGTGAC
>JBKPGZ010000176.1:0-7237 GCA_046729675.1 Gemmatimonadota bacterium
GATCCGGCGGTCGAGCTGGCTGGCCAGCGCCTCGCTCTTGCTCTCCGTCTCCCGCACCCTCCGCCGCCCGCGCGTGATCGCCACCCAGAAGCTGGCGGACACGGTGAGCACTGCCGCAACCGCGAGCCACCAGATCCGGTCATCCGCGTACCACACGACCACGCCGAGGAGGGTCACCGCCACCGCGTGGAGCGGGACCTCCCACTCGCGGCGCCAGGCGGCGAGCAGCACGATCAGCGCGCCGGCCAGCCCCGTGACGACGGTGAGGACCGCGGGGAGGCCGCCGAGTGTGGACGCGATGAAGGCGCTCGCGAGGAGCGCCCACGCGGCGATGGCGGAGGGGGAGAAGTACCAGCGCTCCCGGCGGCGAGGCAGGCTAGGGCTCCGTGGGCTCGCGCCGAGCGACCCGCTCGGTGACGTACGCTTCGGGCGGAGCATTGGGCTTGACCCGAATGGACTTCGCGGGGATGCCGACGTTCACGTGGTACGGGCGGACGTCCTTGGTGGCCACCGCCACCGCGCCCACCATCCCGTTGCGGCCCACCCGCACCCCGGCCAGCACCGTCGCATGGTAGGTGATCCGGACATCGTCCTCCAGCACCGTGCGCGCGTTGGTGACGTCCTTCTGGTCCACGATGCTGTGGGTATGGCTGTAGATGTTGGCGTAGTCGGAGATGCTCACCCGGTCCCCCAGCGTGATCCCCCCGCGGTCGTCGAGCAGCACGTGGCGGTGCACCACCACGTCGTCTCCCACCTCGAGGTTGTAGCCGTAGGAGAACTCGGTATGCTGGAAGCACTTGAAGTTGCGGCCGCAGCGGGCGAAGAGGTGGCCCGCGAGCATCCGCCGGAACCGCACGCCCAGGTGCACGTTCTGCCCGCCGAGAGGTGACCGGTCGAAGCTGTACCAGAGCCAGAGCAGGGGCTTCACCCGGGCGAACCGCTCCGGGTCCACATCCGCGTAGTACTCGGGTTCCAGCGTGATGTTGCGCGGGTCGAGGGACATGAGCGCGATCCGCGTGGCCGGCGGCGTCCGCTTATCCCCGAGCCGCTCATCGTAGTCGCCGAATTCCGGGTAGTAGAGCTGGTAGAGCACCTCGCGCGTCAGCCGGGCCCAGTCCGCGTCCGGCTCGGCGATCCGGCCCCCGATCTCCTCGAGCCAGGCGTCGAACACCCGGGTCGTGGCATCGGGCAGCGCGATGGTGCGCAGCGGCAGCAGCGGCATGCGGTCTCCTCAGGGCGCTGCGGCGCTGTCGGGCTGCGTCACCCGGGCCCGCGCGGCGACCCGTCCCCGCTCACGGTCCAGGGTGCGCTGCTTGTTACCCCAGCTCTCCGACGTCCGTCCCTGGTAGGCGAAGCTGAAGTCGTCGGTCACCGGCAGCAGCTCATCGAAGACGTAGATGCCGCTGGCCTGCTCCCTGACCCCGAGCTGGTGGGCCGTGAACCGCGGGCTGAACGGCACGACCCCGCGCGCCCGGGACACCTGGTTGCGAATGCTGAGGGTGAGCGAGTAGGGATCGAAACGCGCTCCCTCCCGCTGCCCGAAAAAGGTGACCAGCGCGAGGCCGGGTGAGCTGATGCCGTACATCCGGGCCACCGAATCGATCGAGGCGCGGCGAGAGTGCACCAGGCTCTGCAGCGACTCGTAGGCGTCGCGGGCCAGCAGGCGGGTGACCCGCTCGTCGAGCGGCACCAGGCGGATCTCCAGCTCGTCGTTCCGCATGCCGAGCGCCAGATCGCTCTGCTTGAGGGAGCCGTACCCGGGCGGCGGCAGGGCGTCCACGGCGCCTCCTCCGCCGGCCTGGCCGGCGCCGCAGGCCGGCACGACGGCGAGGAGGGTCCAGGCACAGCCCAGCACGGCGATCGTCCTCATCGGTCTCCTCCTACGGTGGCGAGTATGCTCTGCCCCAGCTCGGCGATGCCTTCGCGGGACTTGCTGCTGGTGAGCTGCACCTGGTCCTCGCGCAGCTCCAGCGCCGTGGCCAGCTCGCGGGCGCGGGCCATCCCGGCGGCGCGACCCAGCTTGTCGCCCTTGGTGAGCGCCGCGAGCACCGGGCGGCCGCTTGCGACCAGGAGACGCTGGATCTCCAAGTCGTCCTTCGAGGGGTCGTGCCGGATGTCGAGCAACCACACCACACCGGCCACGGTGGGCCGCTCACGCAGATACCGGGTCACCAACCGTCGGTAGCCGGCCCGCGCCGCTTTACCGGCCCGGGCGAACCCGTAGCCGGGCAGGTCCACCAGATACAGCTGGGGCAGACGGTACGCGTTGAGCAACGTGGTCTTCCCCGGCGTGCCGCTCACCCGGGCGAGACCGGGCTGACCCACGAGCGCGTTCAGCAAGCTCGACTTGCCGACGTTGGAACGGCCGATCAGCGCGATTTCGGGGAGTGGCGGCTCCAGCCGCACCAGGGGATCGGGATAGGAACCTACGAACTCAGCGCGGTCGAGGACAGTACCGCTCGAGGCTGCGGAGCGCGATGCGCCGGGCGGCGCGGGGGTGCCCTGACGGCGCATGGCGGGAATGTGACCGGCATCCGATTGACAGGCAAGGGAATGGGGAATATCGTGCTAGGCATTTTGGAAACCAGTTGATTCTCATTCTCATCCGGCACTGAGGTTCCGCTTCAGCGTGCGTCTGCTCGCCACCGCTCTTGTGCTCGGCGCCTGCCTTCCGCCGGTTCCGCTCCTCGCTCAGCAGGGTGACAGCGTTCCGCGGTTCAGCGTCGAAGGATACGCCGTGGCCAACTACTACGCCTTCGATTGGCAGACCGATCCCGATCGCCGGAACACCATCGACTTGGAGCGACTGACCATCGAACCCTCGTACCGAGTCAACGAGTGGCTGAGGTTCGACGCCGAGATCGAGTTCGAGCACGGCGGCACGGGCGTGACGCTGGAATTCGATCCCTTCGAGGAGTTCGGCGAGTTCGAGACCGACGTGGAGAAGGGTGGGGAGATCGACATCGAGAAGCTTCAGGCCGTCTTCACTCTCCAACCCAAGTTCAACGTGCGGGTGGGCCGGCTCTATGTCCCGATCGGCCTGACCAGCTCCCACGACGAGCCCGACGAGTACTTCACCAACACCCGGCACGAGACCGAGGTGGCGCTGATTCCCACGCTGTGGCACGAGACCGGTGTCGGCGTGTTCGGAGCGTTGAGCCGAGCCCGCTATCAGGCACTCCTCGTGAGCGGGCTCGATGCGACCGGGTTCAGTTCCGCCAACTGGATCGTCGGGGGATGGCAGAAGCGCTTCGAGCAGGCCAACGCCGACGCGCTCGCCGTGGTCGGCCGGCTGGACTACGACCTCGCTCCCGAGAGCTACATCGGGGTGTCGGGATACCTGGGAAACAGCGGACCCAACCGGCCCAAGCGCGATCTCGACGTGCCGGCCAACGTCGGCATCGTCGAGGCGCACGCCGTCATCGAGCGCGGTCCCCTGAAGGCTCGCGGCCTGATCCTCTACGGCAAGCTCCAGAACAGCGGCGCGGTCTCCGCCGCCAACCGCAACCTCTCCAACAATCTCAACGTGAAGCGCACTCCGGTCGCGAGCGCCGCCTTCGGCTGGTTCGTCGAGCTCGGCTACGACGTGCTGCCGCTGCTGAGGGGAGGGCCTGCCCGGGAGGGCGGCCAGGGCCTCGATCTGTTCGTGCGCTACGACGACTACGACTCCATGTACCGGGTGGTCGAGGGGATCTTCGACAACCCTCGCTGGGACCGGCAGGTGTTCACGACGGGCCTCAACTGGAGGGTACATCCGACGTTCCTGGTGAAGGGGCAATACGCCCACCGCACCATCGGGCTCGAAACGGCGAACACCGAAGACACCATCGCATTGGGATTCGGACTGATCTACGGCGAATGACCCGAGGCAGGCACACTTTGACCCAGAGAGACATCGCTATGACCGGCTTTTTCCACCGACGGCTCCGCGGCCTCACTTTTCTCCTCGTCGCGGTGGCCGCCGCCGGGTGCAGCGACACTGAATCCCCCGGCCCGCCGGACGAGTTCGACCCCACCGAACTGCTGGCGGACGTGCCCAGCCAGGTGATCTTGCCCACCTACGTGGATCTGGAGACCAAGGCGGAGGCGCTCAATGCCGCGGTGGTGGCGCTCGGCGCTGACGTCTCGGACGTCAACCTCGAGGCCGCTCGGGAGGCCTGGCGGCTCACCCGGGTTCCCTGGGAACAGTCGGAGGGGTTCCTGTTCGGGCCGGTGGACACCGAAGGCATCGATCCCAGCATCGACAGCTGGCCGGTCAACGTCGCCGACCTCGACGCCGTGCTTGCCAGCGGCGACCCGCTGACCAAGGAGAGCATCGACGCGCTGGAAGGTACCCTGAAGGGCTTTCACACCATCGAATATCTCCTGTTCGGCGTGGGAGGGACGAAGGTGGCGGGCGACCTCACCGCGCGGGAGCTGGAATATCTGGACGCGGTCACCCAGAGCCTGGTCGGCTCGGTCACCCGCCTGCGGGAGGCCTGGGACCCCGCTGTCGACGACTTCAGCGGCACCGTCGCGACGGCGGGCCAGCCGGGCAATGCGGTCTACACCAGCCAGTCGCAGGCGGTGCAGGAGATCATCAACGGCATGATCGTGATCTGCGATGAAGTGGGCAACGGCAAGATCAGTGATCCGTTCGACCAGCAGGACCGCTCGCTGGAGGAGTCCCAGTTCAGCGACAACTCCAACGCCGACTTTGCCGACAACATCCGGAGCGTGCGGAACGTCTATCTCGGCGGCTATCAGGGCATGACGGGCACCGGGATTCAGGCGCTGGTGCAGGCCCACGACACCGACTTGGACGAGACCGTACTGGCGCAGATCGATGCCGCCATCGAGGCGATCGGCGCCATGACTCCCACATTCGGCGAGGCCATCACGTCCAATCCGACCGCGGTCGAGGCCGCCCGCACCGCGGTCGGCAACCTCCGGCAGACGCTCGAATCCGACGTCCTGCCGCTGGCGCAATGACCCCTCGCCGTCACGACCTCGCGCTCCTTCTGTTCGCGATCGCCGCCGCGGGATGCAGTGATGCGACCGGCAGCGGTGGCGGCGGCGACGAGGAGCTCGCCCTGTCGGGCGGCGCCATGACCGTCTTCGACGCGACCAGCAATGCGTTCGAGACGCCGGCGCCCAATCTGAGCGGGGAGAGCCTCGAGCGTCATCTGGCGGGGGATGCTCAGTTCGGCGCCGTCTTCGTCACCGCTCCGGCGCCGGTCAACGGCGGATTGGGACCGGTGTTCAACAACACCAGCTGCGGCCGTTGCCACATCAACGACGGCCGCGGCCGGCCGCCGGACCCGGGGCAACCCTTCGCGACGATGCTCTTCCGCACCAGTGTCGCCGGCGTGGACCCGCGGGGCGGGCCCCAGCCGGCGCCGAGGATCGGACTGCAGCTCCAGCTCCGGGCCATCGTCGGCTTTTCCCCCGAGGGAAACGCGGCGGTGAGCTACGACGAGGCGGCGGGCCGGTTCGACGACGGGACGCCCTTCTCCCTGCGCCGCCCGCGGTATGCGCTCGACGGCGGCGCCGCGCCCCTCCCGCCGGGCCTGCTGGTCTCGCCCCGGGTGGCGCCCCCGGTATTCGGCCTTGGGCTGCTGGAGGCGCTGAGCGAGGCCACTATTCTGGCAGCGGCCGATCCCGAGGACTCGGACGGCGACGGGGTGAGCGGGCGGCCCAACTACGTGTGGGACCCGACCGCGGGCGCTGTCGCGATCGGCCGGTTCGGCTGGAAGGCGAACACCGCCTCGCTGCTGCAGCAGACCGCCGCAGCCTACAACGGCGACATGGGTGTCACCTCGTCGTTCTTCCCTCAGGAGTCGTGCGAGGGAGAGCTGGAAGGGTGCGAGCCCCACCCACCCGAAGTCACCGACGAGGTGGTGCGGCTCGCCCAGCATTACGTCCGCACGCTCGGCGTGCCGGCCCGGCGCGACCTGGACGACACCCAGGCGCGGCGAGGCGAGGCGGTGTTCCGGGAGGTGGGCTGCGCGGGCTGCCACCTGCCGGAGCTGCGCACGGGCGACCTGGCAGGGGTGCCGGAGGCCTCCGGCCAGGTGATCCGGCCCTACACCGACCTGCTGCTTCACGACATGGGGCCAGGTCTGGCCGACGACCGGCCCGACTTCGACGCCTCCGGACAGGAGTGGCGGACGCCACCGTTGTGGGGTATCGGTCTCTCGCTGGTGGTCAGCGGACACACCACCTTCCTGCACGACGGCCGCGCCCGGGACCTGATGGAGGCGATTCTCTGGCACGACGGTGAAGCGGCCGGCGCCAGATCCAGGGTGCTGAATCTGGCGCCGGCCGATCGTGAGGCGCTGCTGGCGTTCCTGCGGTCGCTCTAGGCTTCGCGCTTGGTGCGGGCCCGCTCGGTGACGACCAGCGGGGCCACTCCTTCGTTGATCGCTTCCTTGGTGATGACGATTTCCCGCACGTCGTCCCGGTGCGGCAGGTCGAACATGATGTCCGTCATCATGGTCTCGAGGATGGAGCGGAGGCCCCGCGCCCCGGTGCCGCGCTTGAGCGCCTTCTGCGCCACAGCCCGCAGCGACTCGGGGTCGAAGGTCAGGCCCACGTCCTCCAGCTCGAACAGCTTCTTGTACTGCTTGGTGAGCGCGTTCTTGGGCTCGATGAGGATCCGCATGAGGGCATCCTCGTCGAGCGCCTCGAGCGAGACCACCACCGGGAGGCGGCCCACCAGCTCGGGGATCAGTCCGAACCGCAGCAGGTCGTCCGGCTCGACCTCGGCGTAGGGGTTCTTCTTGCTCAGCTCCGGGGTGCGCTTGCGCTCCTCGCCGGCGAAGCCGATCTGCTGCCGGCCGGTGCGGGCCTCGATGATCTTTTCCAGCCCGTCGAAGGCGCCGCCGCAGATGAACAGGATGTCCTTGGTGTTGATCTGGATGTATTCCTGCTGCGGATGCTTCCGGCCACCCTGGGGCGGAACCGAGGCGATGGTGCCCTCGAGGATCTTGAGCAGCGCCTGCTGCACCCCCTCGCCGGAGACGTCGCGGGTGATGCTCGGGTTCTCCGACTTGCGCGCGATCTTGTCGATCTCGTCGATGTAGACGATGCCGCGCTCGCACTCCGCCACGTTGAACTCGCCGGCCTGGAGCAGGCGCACCAGGATGTTCTCCACGTCCTCGCCGACGTAGCCCGCCTCGGTGAGGGTGGTGGCGTCGGCGATGGTGAACGGGACGTCCAGGATGCGGGCGAGGGTCTGCGCGAGGAGGGTCTTGCC
>JBKPGZ010000177.1:0-3319 GCA_046729675.1 Gemmatimonadota bacterium
GTTCCGCCACGTCCACGACGCCACCCGCCGGACGCTGGAGCACAACGGCTATCGTGTCATCGAGGTCGAGGGCCAGACCTGCTGCGGCGCGCTGCACGAGCACGCGGGGGACCGCGCCGCCGCGATCGCCCTCGCCCGACAAAACGTCGCCGCCCTGGCCGACTCGGCCGACTACGTCGTCACCAACAGCGCCGGCTGCGGCGCGCTGCTGAAGGATTACGGCCATCTGCTCGGCGACGAGGCCTCCGCCCGTGTGGCGGAGAAGGTCCGCGACGTGAGCGAGCTCCTCGCCGCGGCGGGGCCGAGGCCAGGAGCCCCGCTGGATCTGGACGTCGCCTACGACGCACCCTGTCACCTCCAGCACGCCCAGCGGGTGCATGAGGCCCCGCTCGCCGTGCTGCGCGCGAGCCCGGGGCTCCGCCTCCAGCTCCTGCCCGGCCACGACCGGTGCTGCGGCAGCGCTGGCATCTACTCGGTCCTGAATCCCGCCATGGCCCGCGCCGTGCTGGCCTCCAAGATCGAGAGCATCGCCGCCGCGGACCCGCGTCCCGCCGTCCTGGCGACCGGCAATCCCGGATGCCTGATGCAGATCGGTGCCGGACTCCTCGCTGCGGGACTCGACACCCGGGTGGCACATCCGGTCGAGCTGTTGGACTGGAGCTACGGACCCCCCAGAAAGACGAGAAGGTGAAGGGTAAAAAGTGAAAGGATTCGACCCCTTTCACTTTTTACTGTTCGCCTTTCACGCTTTTCAAGGCCTCGGGCTTTTCCGGTCCGACCATGTTATCTGTTAGGTCAATGGGTTCCGCCATCCTGTTCGACTTCAACGGCGTGATCATCGACGACGAGCCACAGCACTGCGAAGCGCTGATCGCGACGCTCGCGGAGTACGGCTATCCGCTCGATCGCGAGACCTACTACCGCGACTACCTCGGCTTCGACGATCGCGAATGCTTCCGCTTCACCTTCACGCGGAACGGTGACGAGCCGAAGCCCGGGCGAATCACGGAGGCCATCGAGAGGAAGAACGAGCACTACCTCCAGGCGATCAGCTCGGACATGCGGCTGGTGCCGGGCGCGGCCGAGTTCGTCACTGCCGCGGCCGAGGAGGGACACGGGCTCGCCATCGTCTCCGGCGCGCTTCGGCGGGAGATCGAGCTGGTGCTCGAGCTCGCCGGACTGCGGCGGCACTTCGGGGAGATCGTCTCGGCGGAGGATGTGAGCGCCTGCAAGCCGGATCCGCAGGGCTTCAACCGCGCCCGCGAGGCGCTGGGCCTCCCCGCGGCCCGGTGCGTCGTGGTGGAGGATTCCCTGCCGGGGCTCGCCGCGGCCCGCGCCGCCGGCCTTCGCTGCGCGATGCTCACCACCTCGCACGCGGAGGAGGCGCTGGCCACGGGCGACGTGGTCTGGCGCGACTTCATCGGGCGGTCGCCCCGCGACCTCCCCTGGGCCCATGGGTGAGGTGGACCTGACGCTCGACCGCGAGCGCCTCGAGCGGGTGCGCCGTGAGGCGGCCGTGGTGGTGGATCGTCCGGCGGTCTCCCGCATCACCGGGCCCGGCGCGCTGACCTGCCTCCAGGGTCTCTTCACCAACGACCTGGAGAAGTCCGGGGACGAGAGCCTGGTCTACGGCGCGATGCTCACCCCGAAAGGGATGATCGTGACGGACGGGTGGATCGCACGTCACGGCGCCGCGCTCACGCTGATCGCGCCGGGACGCGGTCGCGAGGCGATCCAGACCATTTTCCAGCGCGGCCTCCCGCCCCGGCTGGCTCAAGCGGAGGACACCACCGACCCCTCTGCCGTCGCCTGGATCCTGGGCGACCGCGGATTCCACACGCTGGTGCAGTCGGGCATCGGCGCACCGGAAGCGGCGGGGCGGGTGGTCGAGCGGGGGCCGCTTCTGCTGGCGCTCGCCCCCGACGGCGCCCCCTTCGCCGCGCTGGTAGCGGGGCCCGCGCAGGAGGTGGAGAACGCTGCCCGCCGGCTGCAACTCGCCGGCGCCCTGCGGGGTGACGAGGGGGATCTGCACGCCGCCCGCATCCTGGCCGGCTGGCCCGCGCTCGGCGCCGAGATCGACGACAAGACCTTGCCTCAGGAAGTGCGTTATGACGAGATCGGCGGAGTATCCTACACCAAGGGCTGCTACACGGGGCAGGAGACCGTCGCCCGGCTCCACTTCCGCGGGCACACCAATCGCGAGCTGCGGGGCCTCACTTGGCGCGAGCCCGGTGCACCCGCGGGGCGGAGCGTGCTCGCCGGGGAGAAGGAGGTCGGGACGGTGCGCTCGACCCTGACGGTGGAAAGCCGCACCTTGGGGCTGGCGATCCTGCGTCGTGAGGTGGAGCCTGGCACCGAGGTGATGGCCGGCGGCCGCGGGGCGAAGGTGGTGAAACTGCCGTTCGGGGGAGAGGAGCTGGATGCCTGAAACACTTCGGGCCCCGGGCAGAGCCCGGAGCCCGATGGAGCCTTCCGGTCGCGGCGCTTACTGCGCGGCGGTGTCCCGGGCCATGGTCGTGTCCGACGTGGCAGCGGTATCGTGCGACATTCCGCCCATGCCGGTGTCGGCCGGGGCGGCCATCTCGCCGGTGGTCTCGGCCGGCGGAGCCTCATCCGCCTTCTTCTCGCCACAGGCCGCGAGCGCGAGGACCGCGGTCATCAAGAGCAGCTTCTTCATCGTTTACTCCTTCACGGGGTTGGGGGGTACCGCCAATCTCCGGGGTAAACTGCGATCAGGCCGCCGGTTGCACGCGGGGCGAAGCTATATCGCGCCGGGGCTTTGTCAAGCCCGGCGACCCCGGTCCAGCAGCCGAAATCTTTACGATGCAACGACTTCCGAACTTCCGATTCAGCGAGAGCGACTTTCGACATGATCGAGCCACGCACGTTCGGTGACCTCAAGAACAGCCGCTGGGCCGAACCGCCCCTGCGCGGGCGGACGGTGCGGGACGAGATCCGCGCCAACCTGATGGCGCGGATCGCGTCGAGCGACGCGCTGTTTCCCGGCATCGTCGGCTACGAAGATACCATCATCCCTCACATCGTGAACGCGCTGCTCGCGCGCCACCACTTCATCCTGCTCGGCCTTCGCGGCCAGGCCAAGAGCCGGATCCTCCGCGAGCTGACCGGACTGCTGGATGACCGGATACCGGTCGTGGCCGGCAGCGAGGTGAACGACGACCCCTTCGCGCCGATCTCGAAGTACGCCCGGGACATGCTCGGCGAGTGCGGGGACGCGACGGCGATCGCGTGGCTGCGCCGCGACCAGCGCTACGTGGAAAAGCTGGCCACGCCCGACGTCACCATCGCCGACCTGATC
>JBKPGZ010000178.1:0-7831 GCA_046729675.1 Gemmatimonadota bacterium
GAGCAGGTGTACTGGTCCACGCGCAACGCCTCCGCCGTGGCCATGACGGTGAATCCCGGCAAGCCGGCGCGCTTGGACCGCCTCGGGTTGCGCGAGCGAGACGACGTAGTCCGCCTCCATCGCGTCTCTGACTGGGTCACACGCGACGCTCCCCACGTCGCCGACCTGCTCCACGAATGCGACCTGCTCGCGATGAAGGTGTCCGAGGTCCTGCGAGGAGCGACCGAGCAGATCGCGCTTCGCTGGATCCTCGGAATCGAGATGCACCTGCTCGGGTTGTTCGAGCGCAAGAGTTCGCCCGACGAGGCGTCCGAGGCCGAGCTGGTCCGCGCGCAGCGGCGCAGGCTCGCCGAGTGCGAGGCCTACTACCATCGCGCCGCGAGCAAGACCGGGCGGATCATCTACATCTCGGGGATGTTCATCGGCCTCTGGCTCGCCGCCGTGCTCGGGGCGATCGTCGGTCTCCTCCTGTGGGTCGCCGGCATAGGCGACGACGAGCTCCGGCTCATCCTCATCTGCTACGGCGGCGGTGCGATCGGTGCCCTCGTCAGCACGCTGTCGCGGATGAGCAGACCCGAGCGTGGGCGGTTCAACCTCGACTTCGAGCTCGGCCGTCCGCTGATTCGGCGTCTGGGCGTCTTCCGGCCCCTCTTGGGCGCTCTGATCGGCGTGGCGATGTATTTTCTTCTCGCCAGCGGGGTGCTCGACATCCACCCTGCCGAAGACGAGAAGCCGTTCTACTACGGCTTCGCCGCGTTCCTCGCCGGCTTCAGCGAACGCTTCGCGACCGTGATCTTCGGTGCGGCCGAGCGAAGGCTCGCGCCGGGCGATGAGCAGGAGAAGGCGGCGGGACGGACACGGACACGCTGAGGGGCGGGGCCGGAAAGGACAACCAGATCCAGTAGCTCCAGACTGGGCGGCTGCGAGGACGACGGAGTATCTGAGGTACGCCCTCGAAGCCGAAGGGCTGCGGGAGTAGCGGCTCGGTACCGCTTTGGACTGCCATGAAGAAGGGCCTCCCGGTGGCACGCTCGTGTCACCAAGAACCGAGCACCAAGGAGGCCCGCTCAAATGTTGCACGCCGGACTCGATCTCAGTCGCAAGCGCCTCGACGTCTGCCTGCTCTCAGACCAAGGGGAGCTGGTCGAAGAGCTCACCGCCTTCCCTGACGCCGGCGGCCTGAAGGCCCTGGCTCAGCGAGTCGAGGCAGATGGGGAGCCCATCCGGGCGGTGATCGAGTCGATGACCGGCGCCCGCTTCGTCCACGACACCCTCGAGCGGCACGGCTGGGAGGTTGAGATCGCCGACGCCCAGAAGGTCAATTGGTCCCGCTCTGATCGCCCGCCAGGTCGGGGCGGTCGAAGCAATCTTCCGCTTGTACCCGTCCGGCCGTGACGCCGACCCGATCGTCGTTCTGCGCAGCCTCTACGACCACGCCGCGACCTTCGCTTGGCTGGCTGCCGACCCAGGGCGCGGAGCGCCATCGACGCTTCCTCAAGTCCGACTCGAAGGCGCGGCTGAAGGCGGATGACGACTGCCGCAAGGTCGGCGAGCCGATACTCACCGACGAGAAGCGGGCCGAGTACGAGCGCCATCTAAAGGAGCTCCCCGCCGAGATGCCGGGCCTGGCTGATCGTGCCGCACAGGCCGACGACCACTGGACCGGTCGCATCGAAGGTTTGCGCGGTGCCGACACGACTCACTCCTACAGCGGGCTCTATGCGATCGCCTACCGCCGCCACAGTGCCCTGGACCACGCCAGCCTGATGGGCCTGAACCCGGTCATCGTCGACCTCGATGACGGCACCAACGAGTCCAGCTCGAGGAGCGCGACCCCGAGGGGCATGGCGTCTATGGTCTGGCTGGGATCCTCTTCTCCTTCAGCCTGTTCACAGCGGCCGAGACATCCTGCTGGCCCGAGACCGAAGCGGTTCACCAGTCTTTGAGCGGACGGATTGACCTTGAGCTACCCGAGCAGCTCGGTCGCTCGGAAGCGTCTCCGTGAGAAGAGAGCCTGCGCGGCGCGCCGCTACAAGCCGGCTCGTATCAAGACGCTGCTCGTCGCCGAAGCCCCGCCGGGTGCCGCCGGCCGCTACTTCTACTTAGGCGCAGGAGGGATTGGTCGCGGACGCGCTGCGGGGTGCTGGCTTCGATGTGCTCCCAGCGTTGTGACCGCCGCTCGGCATAGATCTCCGCTACTCGCTTGGCCTGTCTCACGCGCTTTTATCACCGCCACCGCAATTCGACTTGAAGTGGTTAATGCGTAACATCATCCTGAGCGGCCTCGGGCGGGTCGTGGATCTGGGCGAGGGAGTTCGCCCCCTCCGCCATGAAGAGCGCCGTAAATGCGGGAACGCGACGTGATCGCCAGACACTGCGGCTAGTTGCATTCCTCGACGATCGCCTGTCTACTGGGGGTCTCACACACAACACGAGGGGGAGTCTGATGGCACAGACTTTCTTGAGGGTTGTTGTTGACGGCTTCCACGCTGACGACTTCGATTTCTTCGGTGCTCTTCAGCGGAAGCCGCTAGCCGACCAACAGGAGTTCGCCGACTTCGTCGCGGCCCTTGTCGACGCTGAGGTCAACGCGGCAAACGGGGTTTTCTGGTCCGTGGCGATCATTGGCCACTCAGATCGCTACGACGTCGCCGGGGCCTTGATCGAAGAGCGACGCGAACGAGAGCTCAACGCGAGCCGCCAGCGGATGGAGTCGGCAGGCAATTTCCTGCTTACAGAGATCGGAAATGGTCTCAGCGCGGCTGGCCTGACGGCGCCCACGACGGTCGAGGACCCGACGAACGTCGGCATCTGCCTCGCCGCAGCGGGTGCTGCCGACCTTGTGCATCCGACGCCCGCAAGCGAGGCAGAGCGCCAGGAGAATCGTCGCGTCAAGTTCCTCGCAATCTCCTTTTCATCCCAAGCGTTGGCGTTCGACTTCGGCGAGCAGCTAGACCGGAGTGTCGCGTGAGCGCTTTCGCCCGTATTACGGCTGCAGCGCAGGCTAGTGACGCCGCCGCCGATAACGGTGACACGGCTAACGCCAGATCCGCGCGGAACTTGGCTGCGATCAAGTCACGCTCATGCGCCATGCTTGCTAACCGCGACGCTCTTGTCGGCGAGATTCACGTCGGCGTGCTGGCCGATCCCCGCCGCGGCTAAGTCGAGCCTGGCAGCCGGCTCAGAGCGGGATGACATCCACGTGCACGAGCCGTCGGCTGGCGACGAGGCCTGGCGCGGGCTGTGAGGTGCGGTCGTCTGCGGGATGGATCTCGTACTCACGAATCGCCAGCCGGAGCTTCCGGCGCTGCGCGTCGGGCAGCTGCACGCTGCCACTCCACGACGCGGTCCCGTCACCGTTCAGCACCGCGGCCAACTCGGTCTCGGGGCCAACGGCTGTCCACCCGAGGAGCGGATCCGCGATTGCAGGTTCCTGCGCCTCGACGACTGCCGCCACGAGGTTGGTACCGGCAACGATGGTTCCCTGGGCGTCCATCGACGAGGACGGTGCGGGGCCGCTTACCGAGACGTCGGCGTTTCCGCCCGGCGCGACTGCGCAGGTGACCGTGCGGTTCGGCACCGTCTGGACGAACGCCGTCGGCACGATCGGGGACAGCTCGCAGCCGGGGATCGAGAAGGGCTGGTAGCGCGCCAATCCGAGCCGAACGAAGGGGAAGTACGCCGCACCGGTGTCGAACTCGATGTCGCAGTACCAGGCCTGCCTCCTCGCATCCCAGACCGGCCGAAAGGCAGCGATGTCTCGGACGAGCTGGGATCCGAAAAGCGAAACGCTCTCCCGGGTGAGGAGGGCGCTGGGGAAGGAGCTTGCCATCGCGGGCTGAGGCATGGTCGAGGCATGGGCCGGATCCTGGACGATCAAGGTGATCTGGCGGGACAGCTCGCTGTCTGGGGTGTGCGGCCTGCCACCGTCGCAGACCAGAGCCAAGAGTTCGCCTGCACCGGAGGACCACCATGGCCTGCGCAGCCACACGCGTAGGCCGAGGCCTTCGCGCCTGCTGGTGGTGACGCCGCCGGCCCGGGTCTGGCCATAGCGCATGAGTGGAAGGACCTGCAGCACCTCCGGTTTGGCGGGCGGGGCGCTGCTGAGGACCTCGACGGTGAGGGGGTCCCCGGCGGAGGTTCCGTCCGCCGCCGGCATGGCCGGGTCGTAGTACTCGCGGAAGCGGGTGACGGCTATGGGCTCGTACGTCACACGGCGATATCTGGTGTCGCCGAACTCGTGGGCGCGCAGCTTCTCCAGCTGGGCCGCGCCTGCCTCGAGTCGCCGCCGCTCGGGCGCGGTGAGGCCGGGCGCGGCCGGTGCCAACAGTTTGAGGCGCTGCTCCTCCGGTGTCGTCGTTTCCCGACCGCGAGTGCGGAAGCTCACCCCCTTGTCGTCGATCGGCTCCACGAACGGAGCGACCTCTGGGATCCACGGCGTCCCGAACGGCTCGGGTACCGCAAGGCTGAACACATCGCGGGAGGCAGGATGCACCATCTCGTCCTCAACGCGGTAGGTCCGCGCGGGATCGTCTTCGACTTCGTGCCAGCGGGAAGAGAGGTCGAGCTGGGCGGTGGACGGCAGGTCGAAGAAGAACCGGCCTGACAGATCGGCAGCGGTTGCGCTGTGTGGCCGCGCCAGGGTCGGCATTCCCACGAAGCCGGGGACCTCCACCAGATCGAGCTCCAAGTGGGCGGGTTCCAGCGGCCGCTGGACGGCGTGTACCAGGACGAGGTCCCGCCACGGCGCCGTCATCCAGTGGGTCCCGGACTTGATCGCCTCCTCCACGCGCTCCGCGCTCGCGGGGTCGAGCTCCTGTCGGCACCAGTCCAAGATCCCGAAGATCTCGGCATCGGACTCGAACAGGGAGGACAGGCGGAGCCGCGCCGTCCGGCCGGGCGGGAGCGCGACGGTGAGGACCCGCGCGGCCTTGCTGTACGCGGCATTGAAGCCGCCCTCCTCGAGCCGGAGCCGGAAGGGCAGCGGACGGTCCCAACCGCCGCCGTCGCCGAAGCGGATCTCCAACACCTCGTCCGGCCGCCCTGGCCTGACCGTCAGACGGGCTCTCGCGCCGGCACCCACGGGGTCGGGCAGGTAGGGGAGCTCCACCGTGTCCGCATCGATGCACACGTATCCCTGCGGGACGCCGTCGTGCGTGCCGGTGCTGACGAAGAGCGCACCCGGAGCCTCGCGGAAGCTCCCGCTCTCCCGGGACGCCAGCTCGTAGAACGGCTGCGCGGCGGCGACCGCGTCCGCAGGCTGGAGGCCGCGGACGGCATCGATCGCCTCGTCGAGTAACCCGTGTGTCTCCACGAGTTGCAGCGAGGCCTTGGCGGCAGCGACGTGGCGGTCGCAGAACGCCCGGAAGCGCAAGAGGGGATCGGCTGCGTGCTCGCTGGCGCGGGCGTATTCCTTTGCGGACTGACCCGGCGTGCTGCGGATGACGAGCCGCTCGAGGCTCTCCCCGGGGCCGAACGGATGGCGGGGCACGAGCTCCGGCGGGGGCACCGGCTCGAAGCGAAGATACGGAAGGGGATTCGGCGGCGCCGCGCCGACGTAGCGGGGGTCGCCGGTGCCCTCGAGCACCTCAAGCAGGTGGTCGGCGGTGGGGACAGTGTGTGAGTTCCCGGCCAGGTCCACCATGCGCACGCGCAGGCGGTAGCGGGACTGGAAGCGCAGGCGCGGCAGGCTCTCGGGATGTGCCGTTGCAGCGATGGCGAGCCGCATGCTGCCGGTGTCTGCGCGCGACTCGGGGACGGCGGGCTCGTGCGGAATCGCATCCCCGGGCCGGGGAAGGGAGAGGCTCCAGCCGTCCCAAGTTGCCATGACCTCGTGCGCATACAAGGGCCGGTCGGGGTCCGCGCGGGCGGTAGGGCGGTCGGCCTCCGAGGTGAGAGAGAGTTGGACGCTGCCTTCGTCGTCGACATTGAGGCCCTCCGCAGGATCGCGGTCCGGCATGTAGGTGATGTGCCGCGCGTGCAGCGACCGCCAGCGATCGTCGGACCAGATGTCCAGCCGGTAGCCGCGCACGAAGTCCTCCGCCGCGAGGATCGGCGGGTTGTCGGGGTCCTGCTCGAGCGCGCGGTTGTTCGCGCGCGCCTGTTGGAAGTCCGCGTGGAGTGTGTCCGCCTGTCCGCTGTGCACGAGCGCCACGCCGCCGGTCCGGATGGACGGGACGCCGGCGCGCGCGGGCTCCTCCACCGGCCGCTGCTCCTGCTCCTCCTGGTGCTGCAGGGTCGCGGCCATGTTCAGCGCCTTCAACGCGAGCCCGTCGACGTCGACCGCGATCGGCGCGTACAGCGCAGGATCCAGATGCAGGAAGCCGTGGGCGAAGTCCAAGCGTTCGGTTCGCTCAGCCGCGCTGAAGAACGCCTGGCCGTCGATCATCGTCAACCGGCACGAGGTCCAAGGGGTGACGTCGGCGCTCCAGGTGTCCGCGGCGGGGTTGTCGCTGCGGCGCGGAAAGGCGGAAGGCCGCTCCACGCGCAGCCGCAGCAGCGTGGCGGGATCCGTGTCGTTGGTGGTGGGGACGAAATCTGCGCGGATCACCAGGTCGAAGACCAACCCCAGCGCGCGCAGCACCGCCGGATGGTCACCGAGGAAGGACAGGTGATGGTGGAAGTCGAGCGTGTCCTCGAGCTCGGCCCGTGCCTGCTCCGCATCCGCGGGAAAGTCCTTGGGCTGCTCACGCGAGGGGCGGGCGTGGAATCCGGCCAGCGCGTAGAAGGCATTGGCTGGGCTGCCGCCTGAGCCGAAGGGACGGATCAGCTCGTGTGGCTGCATATTGTCCAGCAGGCGGAGCGCCCGCGCCTGCTCCGCGGCCGAGTCGAGCTCTCTCCGAAGCCGTGCAGACAATTCATCGCCGCTGCTGAGGCGTTCGAAGATCCCCTGGCGGCCGGCCTCGCGCAGCTCCCGGAAGTGGTCTGCCAGGTTGAAGGAGCGCTCGTCAGGGCCAGGCGGCGGCCCGATCGGCGATGCGTTGCGGCTCGTAACAGGCAGCTCGTCCGGTGGCTCCGAGGCAAGTAATGCCCAGCGTTCACGAAGGTAACCGAGCACCTCGTTGACCGGGTGGCTGACCAGAGGTCGGTTCGCGAGGTCGTCGAAGGCGAAGGCGCGGACGGCCGTACTGGCCGGAGGAAAGAGAGCCTGCCACAACCCCGCGGAGGAGGCGATGGACACGCTCAGCGGTGCCTCCGTGGCTCCGTCGGCCCGCTCGAGGACAAGCTGCATGCCACCCAGCACCGAGCGCCAGTCCGCGAAGTCCGGGAAGTCCTCGAGCGTCGTGGGCTGGCTCGGCCGAAGCCGGGGCGCCACGAACACGGATGCAGAGAGGCGGCCTTCGGCGGTGAGACCGTTAGGCAACAGGATCCACTGGACGAGCTGGTGGCGAGTCACGACCGCCTCGGGAGGATGTGGGGGCGGAAGCTCACGCGAACGCCTGGAGGTAGCGGACCCATTCGGACGGCGCCACGGTTTCGGCGAAGCTCGGATCGCCACCGGCGCCGGCAAAACGCCGCTCCACGGAGAGGGCGACCGACGTGCTGAAGAACGCGACCTTCACGCTCACCTTCAGGCTTGCCTGCCCCCACACCTCGCTCCCCTGACCCGACTTCTCTCGGTACGTGAAGGCCAGATAGAACTCGACCGAGATCGAGATCAGTCCGAGAACCTCCAGGTAGCCGCCGCAACGGAGGTAGCCCGTCAGCTCGACGATCTGGACCTTCATCCCGAAGTAGATCCCGGCCATCACCGAGACGCCCCCGGAGGCGACGCCGAGGTTGAGACTGATGTTGCCGCCGAACTCGAGGGACGCCTCGACCTGCTCCAGCC
>JBKPGZ010000179.1:0-2571 GCA_046729675.1 Gemmatimonadota bacterium
CGACACCACGCGCCTCCCGGCCGGGCTGCACTCCGACTTCCTCGACCTGTACCTGACCAACGGACTCGTCGAGGGCACGCTCGAGGTGCTCGGAACGTCAGTCGATCTCGGCAAGGTGAGCTGCGACAGCTTCGTGGTCGCCGGCTACACCGACCACCTCATCCCGTGGGACGGCGCCTACCGGACGACCCGGCTGCTCGGTGGTGAGAGCCAGTTCGTGCTCAGCAACGGCGGTCACATCCAGGCGATCCTCAACCCGCCGGACAACCCGAAGGCGTCCTACTTCACGTCCGACTCAGTGCCGGCGACGGCCGCCCAGTGGCGCGACGCCGCCACCCAGGTGACCGGGTCGTGGTGGACGCTGTGGCACGACTGGCTCCGCCAGCGCTCGGGCACCACCCGGGCGAGGCGCGCCCGTGCCGGCAACGCGGCCCACCCGCCGCTGGAACCCGCACCCGGGCGCTACGTCCACCTGTAGTGCCGGGGCTGCGCACCTTCGCCCGTGTCGACGGGCACCTCCTGCGGGTGTCCGTCCGCGGCGACGGCCGGCCGGTCCTTCTGATCATGGGGTTGGGCGGCAACATCGAGATGTGGGACCCGCTGGCGCGCGAGCTGCATGCCCGGGGGTTCCAGACCATCGCCTACGACGCGCCCGGAATCGGGCACTCGCCACCCCGGCTCGTCCCGCTGCGGCCACACAGCCTCGCCCGCCAGGCTGCCCACCTCCTGGACAGCCTCGGTCTGCCCGACGCCCACGTGCTCGGCGTGTCTTTCGGGGGCGGTGTCGCCCAGGAGCTGGCCCTGCGCAACCCCCACCGAGTCCGCCGGCTGGTCCTGGCCTCCACCTCGTGCGGGCTCGGTGGCGTCCCCGGCACCCCGCTGGCGCTCGGCCTGCTCGCCACGCCGCTGCGCTACTACTCGCCCCGCTTCCTGCAGGCGACCGCCCGCTGGATGTACGGCCCGATCGCCGACCCCGACGGCAGGCTCATGCATCAGCAGGTCAACGCTCGCCGGTCACGACCCCCGACGATGTGGGGCTACCTGAGCCAGCTCTACGCGACCGCGGGCTGGACGAGCCTTCCGTGGTTGCACCGCATCGCCGCACCGACGCTCGTCGTCACGGGTGGCAAGGACCCCATCGTCCCACCCGTGAACGCGCGGATCCTCGGATCCCGGATAGCTGGCGCAACCGTCCACGTCGTGCCCGACGCCGGGCACCTGCTGCTCATGGATCACGCCGTCGAGTGCGCGGACGTGATCAGCCGCTTCCTCCACGACGAACCGAACAGAACCTGAAAGGTCTGAACCGTGCTCCTACCGCTCGTTGCCGAACCGTTCACCGCGCCGACCGACCGAGACCTGCTCCCGTCCGAGCGGCGGGAGTTCGTGCGCACCCACCGGACCTGCGTCTTCGGGTACCGCCGCCGCAGCGACGGGCCCGCCATGTCGGTCGTGTACTACGTGCCGACCGACGACGACGAGCTGCTCGTGTCGACCATGGCCGGCCGAAGCAAGGCCATCGCCGTCGCGCGCGACCCGAAGGTGAGCCTCTGCGTGCTCGACGAGCGGTGGCCGTTCACCTACCTCCAGGTGTACGCCGACGCCACCGTCGATCCGGACCCGGAGCTCGTCGTCGACGTGATGATGGCAGTCGGCGAGCGCATGTCGGGCAAGCCCCTCGGCGCCGAGGCGCGCCCCGCCGTGGAGGCCATGGCGGAGCAGGAGGGTCGCGTCGTGCTGCGCTGCCGCCCCTACGCGACCTTCGCCACGCCGCCCCGGCACCTGCAACGCGAGGCCGCCCGCCTCACGCACTGGGTCTCAGGGAGCGTCCCGTGGGACGCACCCGACCCCGACTGATCCTCAGGCGGCGCCGACGGCGACGGGCAACCCTGCGTCGACGGGGCGGGCCAGGATCTGATTGAACGCTTCGGCGAGCGCACGCCGCGGGTCCTCGCTCGCCGCCGGCGCTCGCCACGCGACGAACCGGTCGGGGCGCACCAGCACCGCACCGTCCGACCCGATTCCGCGGTGCCGGAGCCACGTGCACCGCGGGTCGAACAGGTCGCCGTCGAGGTGCCCGATGCGGACGGCATCGACTGGGACGTCGGCGTCGGTGGCAAGCCCCCGCGCGGCCGCGAGCCAGGCGTCGCCCTCCTCCCCGCGAGCAGGAACCGGCCCGGTGCGACGAGCTTCCGCAGGGCGCATGGGCGGGTGCGGGCCGCCGGGGGAGCCGGCGGCCCGCACCGGGAAGAGCCCGGTCAGCCCGCGGCCGGCAGCAGGACGTGATCGATCACATGCACGACGCCGTTACCCGCCTCGACGTCGGCCTGGACGACGGACGCCGTGTTGCCCGAGGCGTCGGTCAGCGTGACTGCTTCGCCCTGGACGCCGACCGTGAGAGGCTGGCCCTGGACGGTCGTGACGGTCATACCGTCGCTGAGGTCGCTCGACAGCACCTTGGACGGCACCACGTGGTAGGTGAGGACCGACGTCAGCTGCGCCTGGTTCTCGGGCGCCAGCAGCGTGTCCACCGTGCCGGCGGGCAGCGCGGCGAAGGCGTCGTTCACCGGC
>JBKPGZ010000180.1:0-7818 GCA_046729675.1 Gemmatimonadota bacterium
CTGTCGGCCCACAATTGTCACCCCGAGCCACGCGCGGGATCGGGCCGACCCGGCACGATCCCCCGCTTCGCTCGGGATGACAGTGTGTCACCGCGTCCGATACCCGACCTCCGTCCCGATATACACCACCCGCCGCGGCGAGGGCTCCAGCACCCTGCCGAACGCGCCGTTCAGCGTCACCGACCCGATGTACTGCCGGTCCCACAGGTTGTTCACGCCGAGGAAGGGCGAGAGCCGCATCACGCCCACGTCGCCCTGCCAGCCCAGCCTCGCGTTGGTCACTCCCGCGCCCCAGGAGTCCACGATCCCCTCCGGCGTATTCTCGTCGTCCGAGGCGACCGAGGAGCTGAGCGTGTGGTCCGCGTCGAAGTACAGCCCGTTGGCGAGTCCGGTCCTGATCCCGAACCGCCAGAAGTGCTCCGGCACTCCGGGCAGCCGGTTGCCGTCGAGCCCGGTTCCTTCGGGCTCCTCCACGAAGCGGTACCGCGCATAGGTGTACGCCCCGTTCAGCGTGAGCCCGGCGACCGGTGTGACGCTGAGCCCGACCTCCGCGCCGTCGTTGTGCGTCTTCTGCGCGTTGCGGAAGAAGGCGCGCCCGCCGACCTCCTCAGCCTGCACGATGGCGTCCCTCACCCGCCCGAGGAACAGGGCGACCGAGTAGCTCACGGCGGGCGTCGGCCGGCCGCGAGCGCCGACCTCGTAGGTCACCGCGCGCTGCGGTCCCAGGTCCTGATTGAATCCGGCCGAGCCGTCCGGCTGGTTCACCAGCTCGGTCGTGGTCGGCGTCTCGAACGAGGTGGAGACGTTGACGTAGGGGACGAACTGATCCTCGAACGACCAGCTCGCCCCGATGTTGCCGCTCAGCGCCGACATGTCCCGGTCCCCGCTGTCGTCGCCGTCGGAGAGGAAGTTGTCGTCGAGGCTGAACTTGACCCAGTCGAACCTGGCGCCGCCGCTCACCAGCAGCCGCTCGTTCGGGCTCCATTGCAGCTGCGCGAACGGACCCAGCTCGGTCACCTGCTCCCGCTGGTCGAGGAAGATCGTGGACGTGGGCACGCCGCCGTCCGACACGAGATTCTGCCGGTCGTCGCGCATGCGCTGGGCGTCCACGCCGGCGGTGAGCCGGGGCGCTTGCTGCCGGCTGCCGAGCGCGCGGGCCATGCTGAGCCGGAGGCCGCCGGCCGCGCGGTCGATGCGCACGTAGGTCCCGTTGGTCGGCCCGCCGCCGATGTCGGGCGGGGCGGCCAACGGGTTCTCCAGGTCGCGCAGCAGACCGAACACCGTCGCGTTGTACTCGTTGCCCGCCGCGTCGAAGTGCTTCACGCCCAGCGCGAGCTGCTGCTGCTGCACGTCCTTGTCCGCGCCCCGGATGATGTTGTTCGACGCAGCGGAATCGGGGTTGGCGTCGTACTCGGTGCGGGTGAGCGCGCCGGGGTTCTGCGCCTCGGGATTGTCCGCCAGGCTGAGCCGGACCGTCCCGATGGTCGAGCCGCTCATCACCCAATCGCCACCGGCATTGAGCTGCCGGAACTCGCCCGCGCTGTGCTGGCGGAACCCGTCGGCCTTGAACTGCGAGATCGAGAGCGTCCCGCTCACGTCACCCGAGCGGGCCGAGGTCCAGCTCTGCCATTTGTAGAAGCCGTCGCCGCCCCGCTTCCCGTCGCCGCCCTGCACCCGCACTCGCTGGGCGAAGGGGCCCTCCGCTGCTCGCTCCGTTTGAAAGGAGATGACCCCGCCTGAAGCGTTCCCGTAGAGCGATGAGCTCGACCCCCGCAGCACCTCGGCCCGCTCCAAGTCGGCGAAGTCCACGTTGGTGAGCTGGCTCTGCCCGTCGGGCAGCGTCTGCGGGATCCCGTCCACCAGGATCTTGAGCCCGCGCACCCCGAAGTTGGAGCGGCTCCCGAACCCGCGGATCGAGATGCGCTGGTCGAGGGAGAAGTTGTACCGGTTCGCCACCACGACGCCCGGCAGGTTGTTGAGCGCCTCGTCGATGCCGACCGTCTGCTGACCCCGGACCAGGTCCTCGCGATCCAGTACGCCGACCGCGAACGGCACCCGCTCGAGCGGCTCGGTGGTCCGAGTCACGGTCACGTTGAGCTCGGGAAGCTGGGTGATGCGGGTGGTGTCCCGCCCCGTGGTGTCTACGGGCTCCTGGGCGCTGGCTGCGGCGGGGAAGGCGATTACGGCGACGGCGAACAGGGGGACGAGTCGGCGCATGGACCTCTCCTGGGGTTGCATGGATACTAATCCGTCTCGCGAGTCGCGCATCCTTGAAAGCCTCCGACGGTCCCCCTATCCTTCCAGCCGCGTATGTCCCCAAGCCCCTACACGTTGCCCGATTTCGGCCAGCCGCCGTTCGCCGGCTCGCCCGAGGCCCGTTTCGAGCCGTTGCCCGCCGACGGCGTCCTCCCGGAGGGCTTCTTCTCCACCTCCAACCTCCCCACCTACGTCCACGTGGCCGGCGGCTGGGTCGCGCCCACCCGGCCGCGGATGGACTGCGTGATCGTGAAGCGGGGAGCGGTTCTGGAGACCATCGAGCCGCGCCGCCTCCAGAAAGGCGACCTGGTGGCGATGGGCGAGGCGGAGGACGGGACCGAGGGAATCGTGGTCTACGCCCAGGGCTTTCTCGGCGGCGCCCACGGTGCCAACGAGTTTCGCTTCATGTCCACCGAGGTGAGCCGCGAGCGGCCGGTCAACTACGAGGAGCTCGCCGCGCGGGTGGGCGAAGAGAAGCGCCGCGGCGGCTACCTCGTCTGGGTCGTCGGACCCGCGCTGGTGCACTCGCGGGCCCGGGCAGACTTCGAGTGGTTCATCCGCAACGGGTACGTGCAGGCGGTGCTGGCAGGGAACGCGGTCGCGGTGCACGACATCGAGGCGGCGATCTTCGGCACCACCCTCGGCATGAGCAACACCGGCCAGCCCACCGAGGGCGGGCACGGCCTCCACATGCGGGCGATCAACAAGGTGCGGGCGGCGGGCTCCATCGAGCGCGCGGTCGAGACCGGGCTCATCAAGAGCGGCATCATGCATGCCCTGGTCACCAACAAGGTGCCCTACGTCCTCGCCGGCTCGATCCGCGACGACGGCCCGCTCCCGGGCGTGTACAGCGACAGCCTCCAGGCGCAGGACGCGATGCGCGAGCACACGGTGAAGGCCACCGGCGCGGTCTTCGTGGCCACCGCGCTGCATGCGATCGCGGTCGGCAACATGCTGCCGGCGTTCTACCTCTGCGACGGTGCGCCGTCACCGCTCATGACGATCTGCGTGGACCAGACCGAGTTCGTGGTGAACAAGCTGAAGGACCGCGGGACCCACCAGGCGTACGGGGTGGTGACCAACGCGCAGGACTTCATGCACGTGCTCCGCTTCTACACCGAGCGCTGGGAGCAGGGCGCCAGGTGACCGCCGCGCCCGATACCGGCTGGGCCCGGCTCGCGGGCGCCGTGGCGGAGGTGCTGCCGCCCGCCGAGGTAGACGGGGTGTGGCTTTTCAGCCCGCTGCGCCGCGAGGGCAGGGAATGGGGCACCGCGGTCCTGAGCCGGGTGGACGGGGACCGCCGCCGGATCTACACCGCCCGCTATATGCTCGCGATCAAGGGCAAGGAGCGTGGAAAGTTCGAGGCCACGGTGCAGGAGGTCGGCAGCGGGCCGCTCACCGCCCTCGCGCAGCTGCTCCAGGACACCCGCAAGCGCATCGACGACGAGCACCCGCCCACACCGGTGTCGCCCGAGACCTGGTTTCCTGAGGTGAAGCCCGCCGAGGCCGGCGATGCCCCCCCTCGCTAGGGCGGAGGGAGCCGCGCTCCTCGACCGTTTCCGCCGCTATCTCCGCGATCACCGCCAGCCGGTCACCCGCCAGCGCGACCTCATCGCCCAGATCGTCTTCCTCTCCGACGACCATCCGTCGGTGGACCTCATCATCCGCCGTCTGAGGGACCAGGGCGAGGCGGTCGGCACCGCCACGGTGTACCGCACGCTCGAGGTGTTGGTGGAGAGCGGCCTGGTGCGCGCCCACGACTTCGGCGAAGGGTTCAAGCGCTACGAGCCGATGTCGGCCCAGGCGCACCACGAGCACCTGATCTGCGAGCGCTGCGGCACTGTGGTCGAGTTCCAGAATGAGCGGCTCGAGCGGATGCTCCCGATCATCGCCGACGAGCACGCCTTCCAGCACTCGCGGCACCGGGTGGAGATCTACGGTGTCTGCCGCGATTGCCTCCACCGTGAGCTGGTGGTGCCCGCGGCGGAGGCGGGATGAACGAGCCCGCGGCGCTGGGCATTGCGGTGGCGTTTGCGGCGGGACTCCTGAGCTTTCTCTCCCCCTGCGTGCTGCCGCTGGTCCCCTCCTACGTCGGCTTCCTGACCGGGATGACGCTGGGCGAGCTGGAGGGCCGCCGCCGGGTGGCGTTGCTGCACGCGCTGCTCTTCGTGGCCGGCTTCTCCCTGGTGTTCATTCTGCTGGGCGCCAGCGCCACCGCCCTCGGCCGCGCGCTCAACTATTACCAGGTCTGGCTCCAGCGGATCGGCGGCCTGCTGATTATCGCGTTCGGACTGGTCTGCCTCGGCGTGTTCAAGCCGGCGTGGCTGGTGCAGGAGCGCCGCCTTCATCTGGAGCAGAAACCGGTCGGCTTCCTCGGCTCGGCGCTGGTCGGCATGGCCTTCGGTGCGGGGTGGACGCCCTGCATCGGCCCGGTGCTCGGCGCCATCCTCGGCCTCGCGGCCACCTCGGCCGATCTCTCGCGAGGAATGCTGCTCCTCGCCGTGTACTCCGCCGGCCTCGCCGTACCGTTCCTCATCGCGGCGGTCGCGGTGGAGCGCTTCCTCGACTGGTTCCAGAAATTCCGGAAGTACCTGCCCTGGGTGATGGGCGTGAGCGGCGCGCTGCTGGTGGTGGTGGGGGTACTTCTGCTCACGGGCGAGTTCACCAAGATGGCGGGGTGGCTGCAGACGCTGACGCCCGAATCCCTGAGGGGAAGGTTGTAGCAGCTTCTTACGGGTCAAGCGTAAAACCTTAAAGGTAAAAGCGATAGACGATCCCGTTTACCTTTTACTTTTCATGCCCTTCCCGCCTTTCTATCGCTCCACATACCTGACTGCGTAGTCGACCACACAGATCTGTCTGTAGTCCCGGTGCGGCCCGCAGGCCACTCCCTGGACCCCCCAGCTCCCGTCCAGAATGTTGTTCCGGTGTCCCCGGTCAGGGACGCCATCGTCCACCAGGAGCTGAATCACCACCTCCCGCGCGGGATTCTCGCCGTACGCGATGTTCTCGGCCATGCCGGACACCCATCGGCCGCGTCGCTCGGCGCGCCTGGCAGGATCGCTGCCGTCGGTGCCGTAATGCTCCACTCCGCCGATGGGTCCCTGGTCCTTCACGTGATCGGCGGCCGCGCCGGCCAGTCCCTTCGACCACCCCAGCGGCGGCACCGGTGACCGGCCGCGCAGCGCGCTGATCGCGTCCTGCACGGCGACCCCGCCCTCCTCGGTGCGGAGCAGCGGCCGCCCGTCGCGCTCCATCATCATGCCATCGAAGCGCGGCAACATGGCCTCCAGATGCACCGCGTATGCGGCGGGGTCGCGGCGGACGAGGTTGGTCTCGGTGTGGATCTCCCTCGCGAGGCGGGACCAATCCGGGCCACTGACATGCCGCCCCCCACTGTCATCCCGCGCGAAGCGAGGGATCTTGCCGGCAAGCTCAGACACTTGCCAGCAGGATCCCTCGCTTCGCTCGGGATGACAGCCAGGCTCCGCTCCGATCCAGAGGGTAACCATGAGCACCGATCCCACCAGCACCCTACCCCCCACTCACCCCCTCCTCCTCCAGCTCCTCCTCCAGCTGCTGCCGCCGGAGCAGCTCCCAGTAGCGTCCCCCGCGGGCGATGAGGTCCGAGTGCACGCCCTGCTCCACGATCCGTCCCTCATCCAGCACCAGGATCCAGTCCGCGTCGCGCACCGCCGCGAGGCGATGGGAGACGATGATGCTGGTCCTCCCCGTGAGCGCCCCGCGCAGCGCCGCGAGGATGCGGGCCTCGGTGTGGGCGTCCACCGCGCTCAGCGCGTCGTCGAGCACGAACACGGGCGGGTCCTGCGCCAGGGCCCGCGCGATCGCCGCGCGCTGCTTCTGGCCGCCGGAGAGATTGATGCCGCGCTCGCCGAGCAGGGTCTCGAAGCCGTTCGGTAGCGAGGGCAGGGCCTCCGCCAGCTGACTGACCTCCGCCACCCGCTCCAGTCGCCCGTCATCGGGCGCACCGAGCAGGACGTTGTCCCTCAGCGTCTCCCCGAAGAGGAAAGTCTCCTGGGGCACGAATCCCACCTCCCCGCGCAGCTCCGCCAGGTCGAGCTGGCGCACGTCCACGCCGTCGAGGCGAATGCTCCCCCGGCCGGGGTCGTGGGCGCGGACCAGCAGGTCCACCAGCGTGGACTTGCCCGACCCCGTGGCGCCCACGATCGCGAGCGAGCGACCGGGGCTCACCGTGAAGCTCACGTCCTCGAGCACCCAGCCCCGCTCGTGGGTGCCAGGATAGCTGAACCAGACGCGGTCGAACTCCACGGCCCTCCCGCCGCGCGCGGGTGGCAGCCGCGCCGGTTCCGGCGGGCTCGCGATCGCGGGGCGCTCCCGGAACAGCTCGTTGATCCGCGCCATCGAGGCAGCGCCCCGCTGCACCAGGTTCACCGCCCATCCCAGCGCGATCATAGGCCACACCAGCATCCCGAGGTAGACGCCGAACGCCACGAACTCGCCCACCGTCACCTGGCCCGCCATGACCTGTTGTCCGCCGACGTAGAGCACCACCACCGCGCTCAGCCCGCCCATCGTGGTCAGCAGCGGGAAGAAGAGTCCCTGCACCCGGGCCAGGCTCAGGTTCCGTCGCAGGTATTCGTCGCTGAGCTCCTGGAAGTGAGCCGTCTCCGCCGCCTCCTGGCGGTAGGCGCGAACCACCCGGACTCCGGAGAGGTTCTCGTGCGCGTGGCTGGTCAGCACCGCGAAGTGAGCCTGGATGGCCTGAGACCTGCGGTGCACCTGCCCGCCCAGTGTGATCATGATCACGGGGAGCCCCAGGAGGGGCAGGAATGCGAGCAGGGTCAGCCTGGGGCTGATGGTGAGCATCGCGGGTGCAATCAGGAGGGCCCGGATGCTAGTATCCACCAGATACATGAGCGCCGGCCCTGCGACCATCCGGACCGCCAGCAAATCATTGGTGGTGCGAGACATCACATCTCCGGTCGGGTACCGGTCGTAAAATTCGGCCGACATCCGCTGAAGATGACGATAGAGCCGGTCCCTGAGGTCCGTTTCGACACGTCGGCTGCCGCTGTTGAGCAGCTCGCGCATGCCGTAGCGGGCCACGCCGCCGGCAAGGGCGACGGCGAGCAGCAGGGCCACCGCGATCTGGACCTCGCGGAACGGTTCGTGCTGACGGAGGGCGTCGATCCCCTGCTCCAGGAACCTGGGGCCCAGGGTGACGAAGAAGTTGGAGATGACGACGAGGAGCAGCCCGAGGGCGTACGTCCGGAGGTAGGGCCTCAGGAATGGCAGCAGGGACCGCAGTTCGCGCATAAGTCATTTGCAATGTCACCGGCCCGAGATACCGGGGCAAGTCACACTTGAAGGAGGAAGGGATGAAGAGAACGCTTCTGACGATGCTGGCGCTGGCGGGCCTGGCGGCGTGCGGTGGCGGGCGCGATCGCGAGGACCTGGCGACCGCCGACAGTCTGAGCCGCGACCTTCAGCTGGCGCCGGTGGACACTTCGGCCGAGCTGAACGACCAGCCGGCCACCGACACTGCGGCGCCACCGGCGCAGGCTCTGTCTCTTATACACA
>JBKPGZ010000181.1:0-9180 GCA_046729675.1 Gemmatimonadota bacterium
GCGCAGCGAGGGATCTTGCTCGGGAATGTCTAGGAGCCGACAAGATCCCTCGCTGCGCTCGGGATGACACCGTGAATCAGGCAGTCAGGATCTCCACCCGCACGTCCCGCTCGATCTCCCGGCGGTCGATCAGCGCCGGCCAGTACGCCACCACTTCCTCGACCGCGGGCCTGCCCCCTGCAAACCCGGTCACGCTCGGCGGCCCGGTGAGGACCAGCGGCGCGAGCTCGCGGGTGAACCGCTCGACCGGAGCCTTCTCCCGGGCCCGCACGCCGACGCGAAGCTGCACCTCGGGCGTCTCGGGACTGGGCTCCCCGCTCAACCGCCCGTGAGTTGCATCGACCCCTACAAACTCGGTGAGGATCTGCTCGAATTCCAGGCCGAGATCCGCGAGCCGCTGGCGCAATACCCGGTCGGCCGCGCGCGCCTTGTCGTACGCCTCGGGCCAGGAGTACACCAGCGTGCCCACCGCCTTGTAGCCATAGAAGTAGGCGATGGAGACCTTGAGCATCGGGGTGCGGGGACCGCCGCGGATGCCGGTGACGCGCACCCGGTCGCGGCCGGCCGGCCGGAGCTGGATGGTGGTGAAGTCGGCCACGCCGTCGGGCGTGATGTAGGTCCTGGGGTCGCCCATCTCGTACACCAGCTGCTCCGTCACCGACGCGACCGACACCACGCCACCGGTGTTCGGGTGCTTGGTGACGACGAAGCTCCCGTCGGGCGAGGCCTCGACGATGGGGAAGCCCGGGTTGGCCATGCCCTTCACCGAGCGCCACCCGCGGAGCAGGTTGCCGCCCGAGGCCTGCGCCCCGCACTCGATGATGTGTCCCGCCACCGTGCCGGCCGCGACCTTGTCCCAGTCCTCCGGCGACCAGCCGAACTCGTGGAAGATGGGCCCCAGCGTGAGCCCGGTGTCGGTCACCCTTCCCGTCACGACCACCGTGGCATCGCCGCGGAGCGCCTCGACGATCGGCGCCATGCCGAGGTAGGCGTTGGCCGACAGGACGCGGTCGCGGATCTCCGCCAGTGGACGCCCGGTCTCCATGTCCGCCAGGGGGTGCCCGCGGGCGATGAGATCGTCCAGCCGGTCGAGGATGTCATCGCCGGCGACGAGACCGACTCTTACCTTGCCTCCCAGTCCCAGCCGCCGCGCCACCTCCAGCACCGCTTCGGCGCACCCGCGCGGATTCACCCCGCCGGCATTGGACGTGACCCGGATCCCGCGCTCCACGATGTCGGGCAGGATCCGCTCCATCAGCGGCACGAAGTCGCGCGCGTATCCCGCGCGCGGATCGCGCGACTTCTGCTTCTGCATGATGGACATGGTGACTTCGGCGAGATAGTCCATCATCAGGTAGTCGATCGGCCCGCCCCGTACCTGCCGCACGGGGGCCTCCAGCCAGTCGCCCCAGAACCCCTGTCCCGCCGCGATCCGCACGACGCGCTCGCTCATCGTCCACTCCTCGAGAACGCGCTCTCCCTGGTCCACACCTGCTCGCCGTCGCGCGCCAGGACCACGGCGAGCGGCGAGAATCCATCCGGCAGCGGCCAGGGCGACGGCGGCAGCCCGAAGCGGACCGCCCCTTTCGCGCCCGGCCGCAACCGAAGCTCGCCGGTGTCCTCAGCCGGTGCGACCGCGATCGCGGAATCGGCATAGAGTCGGATCGTCGCGACCACGCTCCACTCGCGCTCGTCTGCCGCATCCGCGAAGCCAGGGTAGAGCGACAGCGACGCGCGAGTGCCTCGGTGACCCTCGGGCAGAAGCGTGCTCACTCGGCCGAACGCGTACTGGAGCGGATCCTGGGCGAGCTGGCCGCCGGCGGAATCGAGCACCGTCACCCCGAAATCGGTGAATCGGCCCCACTGCGCGCGATCCATGCGAACATCCACCTCCAGCCCGGTAGCCCACGCCGGAATGTCGAACGGCACCGCTCTGATCCCCGATCCGCGGGCCCGGACCGTGTCCTCGCGCTGGGCGCCGCGCAGCCGCAGCTCTGTGCCGAGAACGACTTCGCGCCCGCTGACGTTGCGCAGCTCGGCGACCGCGAGCTCACCCTCCTCACGCGAGGTCAGGGTCACCGGCGCGTGCAGCACGGTCACGGTGGCGGCGAGGCGGCCGCCGAAGGCCACCACCGACGCCTCGTATTCGCCGGGCACGACATCGCGGGCATCCACCCGGTACAGTGCGGCCTGCTGCCCCGAGCTCATTGGACGGCCGCCCAGCTCCCGGAATGGTTCGCCGCCCGGCTCGTGCAGGTAGGCGAGACCCTTCTGGCCGGCGATGCTGGACATCCTGACCTGAAACGGCCTCGCGCTGTCCGCGCGGAAGAAGGAGCGCACGACCTGGCCCGAGGCCACCGGCGTGTCGCGCCGGAGCGTGAGCGCGGTGTCGGCGCTGGGCGCCGGGACCATCAACGTGATCACCAGCCGGAACGCCGGACCCGCAACCGTATCAGGGGGCCAGGCGGACACGACGCCGGTGTAGGCACCGGGAGCGGGGAGCGTGTCGCCGGCATAGCGGACCGCCACGGTGCTTCGCTGGCCGGCGAGCGTCACGCTCCGAGGCGGGGTGAGCCAACCGGCATCGCTCCTCAGGGTGTACTCGGCACGCGGCGCATCCGCCGGGCGGGTGAGCTCGAACGTCACCGTCCCGGACTTCTGGTCCGCCTGCCGGGCGACGAGCCAGGCGGCCGGTGTGGAGGCGCCGGCGATCGAGGCAACGATGGCCGGCGCCTTGCCGCCTCGCGCGAGCCAACGGTATGCCGCGCCCACGTCGGGAAGGCCTCGGCCCTCGTCGAGATATCCGCTCCGTCGCGCCGGCCGGGCGGTCACCATGAGCGCCTGCCGGATGCTCCGGGCATCCACCTTCCGTTTCTCCTGCGCCATCGCGGAGAGCAGCAGCGCGACCAGTCCGGAGACGTGGGGCGCCGCCATGCTGGTTCCCTGCTTCAGCTCTTCGCCCGTGTCGAACCGGGGCACGGTGCTGTAGGCAACGCCGGGCGCGACGAGGTCCGGCTTGGCCACCTCGCCGCCGCGCGCGCTGAAGTCGGCCACGATCTCGGCCGCGTCGCCAGGCGGGAGCAACGAGGCCGGCACTGTCCCACCGACGGTGATCGCGCGCGAGGCCGAGGCTGGAATACCGACGGTCGAGAGGCCCGGTCCGTCGTTGCCCGCGCTCACCACCACCGGCAGCTCGGGGTTCTCCGCCAGCACCGAGTCGATCAGGCGGTCGATCCTGGCTTCGCCCTCGCGCTCGTTGCCCACACCGAAGCTCAGATTGATCACCAGTGGCTGCCGGCGGGTCGCCGCGACGCCGATGGCGTAGCGCACCGCCGCCAGGATGGAACCGTGGCCGGAGACGCTGCCGTTGGCGCGGTCGGAGATCTTGAGTGCGAGGAGCTGGGCGCCGGGCGCGACCCCGTCGAAGCCGCTCACGCCGTACAGGTCGTGCCCAGCGGCGATTCCGGCGACGTGGGTGCCGTGCGAATCCAGCCCGAGGATGAGATCGAGCGTCGGCTCTCCGAGCTGCTCCCCGAGATTCGCGGCCAGCGTCACCGGCGGCTTGCGACCCCGGAAGGCCCAGCCGAAGGTCTCGCGGCCGGCGAGATAGTCGCGCACCGGCCGCTCGCCGGTCAGGGAACCGTCCCCATCGGTGTCGGTCAGCAGCACCCAGCCGTCGGTGGCCTTGACGACGACTAGCGGCAGCGAGTCTGCGGCATCGCCGTCGCCGTTCACGTCGGACGCCGGCGGTGCGCCGAGGGCCGGCTCGGCGAGCGTGCCGCCATAGTAGGGACCTTCGGTGTTCAGCGCGAGGACGCGACCGAACCCGGCGAGCTTCCGGCCGGCGACGACGACGGTGTCCCCACGCGGCACGACGCGGTCGAGCGCAACCCGGCCTTCACCCGAGAAGTCCCGCACGTCTACGATCTTCGGCTCGCCGGTCGAGCAGGTGGCCAGGCCCGGCACGCCGGGATCCACCCCGGTATCGAGGATGGCGATCAGCACGCCGCGGCCGTCATAGGTCGGATGCTCGCCGACGAAGACGTCGGCGCCGGTGCTGGCGACCGGCATCCAGCCGTGGGCGTACGCGACCTCCGGCGGCGCTATGCGCTCGACCGGTTCTTCCGGCGGCGGCGCGGGCTCCGGCGGCTGCACCGCCGAGGTATCAGACTGGGCGACGGGAGTGGCAGGCGACTGCGTGCCGGAGGATGGTGCGCAGGCCAGCACGAGCAGCGCGGCCGGCCAGCCGATGCGGGGCATGGAACTACCGGGCGGGGACCGCGTCCAGCGGCGGCAGAGCGAACGGCCCGAGATGCGGGCCGGCGTAGTTGGCGCAGACCCGGAGCGCGAAGCCGAGCAGCTCCCGGGTTTCCTCCGGGGTGACGATCGCGTCCACCTGCCCGCGCGCCGCCGCGTGCCGGGCGTCGAGCTGCGCCTCGTAGTCGGCGCGCATGGACTCGACGGCCCGCTGAACCTCGGGGGCGACCTCGCGCTTCTCCCGCTGGGCCCGCTCGATCTCGGGACCGTGCACCGCCATCACCGCCGATTCGCCCTCCATCACCCCCATGCGGCCGGTGGGCCAGGAGAGGATGAAGTCGGGGTCGAACCCCTGCCCCGCCATCGCGTAGTAGCCGGCGCCCGAGGCGTGGTTCAGGGTCAGCACCAGCTTCGGCACCACCGCCGTCGCCATCGCCTCGACGAAGTGCGCCCCGGCGCGGATGATGCCCGACTGCTCCGCCTCGGGCCCCACCATGAACCCGCTCACGTCCTGCACGAAGAGGATGGGAAGCCGCTCACGGCTCGCGGTCTCGATGAAGTAGGCGACCTTCTCTGCGCTGCCGGTGTAGAGGATGCCGCCGAACCGCGGCCGCTCACCCGGCTGGCCCTTGATCACGCCGCGCTGGTTGGCGATGAGGGCGACCGGCCGTCCGCCGATGTGGGCGTGCCCGCAGATCATCTCCTTCGCCACGTCGGGCTGGAACTCGTCCAGTGCGCCGGCGTCGAGCAGACAGGCGAGCACGTGGCGCATGTCGTAGGAGAGCCGGTGGTCGTGCGGGAGGATGTCGTAGAGATCGCCGACCGGTCGCGCGGGCGGACGCTCGGCGATGATTCGGTGGGTCACGCCCTCGGTCCGCGGCAGCCGGCCGACGTATTCCCGGATCCGCCGGAGGCACTCGCGGTCGTCCGCCGCCCGGTAGTGGGCGACGGCGCTCAGCTCGGTGTGAGTGCGGGCCCCACCCAGGGTCTCGGCGTCGATGGTCTGTCCCGTCGCACCCTTCACCAGATTGGGACCACCCAGCCCCATGAAGCTGGTGCCCTCGACCATGAAGATCACGTCGGACAGCGCGGGCAGATACGCCCCGCCCGCCACGCAGCTCCCCATGACCGCGCTGATCTGCGGCACGTGGAGGTACCGGCGCATGATCGAGTTGTAGTAGAAGATCCGGGCGGCGCCGTACTGGCCCGGGAAGACGCCGCCCTGATAGGGGAGGTTCACGCCGGCGCTGTCCACCAGGTACACGATCGGGATGCGCTGACGCATGGCCACTTCCTGCGCGCGGAGAATCTTCCGGATCGTCTCGGGCCACCACGAGCCCGCTTTCACCGTGGCGTCGTTGGCCACCACGACGGTTTCCCGCCCTTCGATGACGCCGACGCCGGTAATGACGCCCGCGCCGGGCGCCTGGCCGTCGTACTGGTCGTAGGCGACGAGGAGACCCAGCTCCAGCCAGGGCGTCCCCGGGTCGAGGAGGCCCTCCACCCGCTCTCGCGGCGCCAGCTTGCCCTGCTTGTGCATCCGCGCGACGCGCTCGGCACCGCCTCCCTCGCGCAGTCGCGCGGCGAGGCGACGATACTCGTCGCTCAGGTGCCGGAGACGGTTCTCCTTCGACTGGGCGGATGCGGTCACGCGGTCTGCCTCAGGGCTCGAGGTGCCGGGCGGCCCACGACTCGATGTACTCGATCAGCTCGGCGGTGGGCGTGCCGGGTCCGAACAGGCGGCCGATGCCCTGTTGCTGGAGGGCAGCCATGTCGTCCGCGGGGATGATGCCGCCGCCGGTCACTAGGATGTCGGACCGTCCCCCGTCGTCCAGCAGCCGGCGCACCCGGGGAAAGAGGGTCATGTGGGCGCCGGAGAGAATGGAGAGTCCGACCACGTCCACGTCCTCCTGCACCGCCGCGGTGGCGATCATCTCGGGCGTCTGGTGCAGCCCGGTGTACACCACCTCCATGCCCGCGTCCCGCAACGCGGCCGCCACCACCTTGGCCCCGCGGTCGTGCCCGTCGAGACCGGGCTTGGCCACCAGCACGCGAATGGGTCGGGGCAGCGAGGGTCGGGTGGCCGCCATCGTCAGGAGTGTCCTCCGGTGAGCAGGTCGTCCGCCAGGGCGACGAGGGAGTCGACGCGCCGGCAGGCGGGGCCGGACGCGGCGGCCTCGGGGACGAGCAGGACCGCCTCGATCCCGGCCGCTCGCGCGCCCACCACGTCCACGTCGTAGAGATCCCCCACGAAGAGGGCCTCGTCAGGGGCGACATCCAGGGCGGTGAGCGCGGCACGGAAGATAGCGGGGTCCGGCTTCTCCACACCTACCAGCGCGGAATCGAGTATCACGTCGAAACGGTCACGGATCCCCGCCGCCTCGAGCGCCTCCTCCACCCGCCCGTCGCTGTTCGAGACCACGCCCAGCCGCAGCCCCGCCGCCCGCAGGCGGTCCAGCGCCTCTACCGTCCCGGGAGCCGTACGGCACCAGAGATGCCAGTCCTGGTGGAGGCGCTGCAGCGTGCGGGCCACCTCGTCCAACCGCCCGGCCGGCACGCCGGCACCGGTGAACAGCGCTTCCAGGTACACCCGCGCCCGCTCCCGGTCGGACCGGCCGGCGGCTAGCCCGGCGGCCCCCTCGACGGCGCGCGTGGCCGCACCGACCGAACGGTCGAGCGCGGCGGCGGTGATCGGTACGCCGAGCGCGGCGCCGACCTCCGACGCCATGCGCTCGTGATCGAGGTAGATGAGCGTGTTGCCGGCGTCGAAGAGGACCGCTTTCAACGACGCCGGCGAAGGGATGGAGGCGCTCAGCGGAAGCGGAGCAGGCCGGCGAGCCCCTCGATGGCGCCGCGCGCCTCGGGCTCGAATACCACATTGACGTCCACGCCCTGGCGGAGCGCCTCCTCGATCGCGTCGTCCACCACGTCGAGCACCGGGATCGGCTCGCCTTCCCCGCGGCAGTCCCGCTCGGTCAACGCGAGCCGGCCGCTCCCGGAGCAGCGGAAGCCCGGCTGGCCGGCGTCCGCGTGCACCAGGAGCGCGCGCACTTGCCCGCGGGAGAGCGCGCGCAGCGTCGGGGTCATCCCATTGACCGACCATCCGCTCCCCAGTGCCTCCTGCATCTCCCGCACGAGGTTCCGCTCCTCGTCGCGCTCCCACGCTTCGCGCACGACCAGGGTCGACTCGTGCACCCGTGCCGGGGTCGCTTCCTTGGGATTGATCCTCGCGGTGCCGATCACCCGCTCGACCAGGTAGTTGTGGAGGAACGGCTCGACTGCCGCCGCGTCGCTCCCGGTCCCGGCGAGGACGATCCCGTGGGCCGGTCGCCGGCGATCGATCGCGAAGAGCTCGCGGGCGATCGCCTCGAAGTGCCGCTGCTTCTCGGTCCGGATCCGGTTGTTGTAGGTGTGCTCCCCCCAACCCGGACCGTCCTCGTCGCCCCGAAACCGCTTGCCCCGGGTGCTGTCCGCCCGGAGTCCCGGCAGCTCCAGGGCATCGTAGGCGGTGACCTCGAAGAACCGCGCGGCGGTGCGGTCGAAGACGACGGTGAGAATGCGGCCGAACTCGTCCTCCACCGAGGCCAGCTCCCGTACCAGCGGCGCGGCGTCCACCGCGATGCGCGAGCGGTATACGAACGGCAGCGGGATCGCCTCGAACAGTCCGATCCGCTCGCAGGCGAAGAGCGCGATGCCCTGGGTGGAAGGGAGGTTGTCCGAATCCCGGAGATGGACCTGGATCCGCTCGAGGTCTCGGGTGACTTCATCCTGCGCGGTGTGGTCGAGACCCAGCCTCGGCAGGGCCTGCACCACTTCCCTGACCCGGTTCTTCAGCTTGATGACATACTTGCCGCGGCTCCGATCCCGGGGCTCCAGCTTCTGGTAGCAGGTGACCACCCGATGCCGCCCCGCGTCCACGGCGCCGAGCCGCTGCAGCCGGGCCCGCTCGGTAGCGCCGTCGCCCCGCGCCCGGTCAGAAGAAAACCGGCTCGCGATAGTTGCCATATATCTCCTCCAGAACGTGCCGGATCTCGAACAGCGTGCAGTAGGCACGCGCGCAGTCCAGCATCGCCGGGATGATGTTGCGATCTTCGGCCGCGGCGCTTCTGAGCGCCGCCAGTCGCTCGGTCACCAGCGCGGCGTCGCGGCTTTCCCGGAGGCGGGCGAGCCGCGCGCGCTGGGTCTGCTCCGCCTCGTCGCCCACCTTCAGGATCTCGACCGGGGGCTCCTGGTCCTCGACGAAGCGGTTCACGCCGACTACGGTCTTCCGCTGCTGCTCCACCTCGCTCTGGAACCGCATGGACGAGCGCGCGATCTGCCGCTGGAACCAGCCGCTCTCGATCGCCTGGACCACGCCGCCCTGCGCCTCGATCTCGGCGAACAGGCCTTCGGCCTCTCGCTCCAGCGCGTCGGTCAGCGCCTCCACGTAGTACGAGCCGCCGAGCGGGTCGGCCACGTTGGGCACGCCGGTCTCATAGGCCAGAATCTGCTGGGTCCGGAGCGCGACGCGGACCGACTCCTCGGTCGGGAGCGCCAGGGTCTCGTCGAGAGCGTTGGTGTGGAGCGACTGGGTGCCGCCCAGGACGGCCGCGAGCGCCTGGTAGGCCACCCGGACGATGTTGTTCTGCGGCTGCTGCGCCGTGAGCGTCACTCCGGCCGTCTGGCAGTGAAAGCGCATCTTCCAGCTGCGCTCGTCCCGCGCGCCGTAGCGATCGCGCAGGTGCCGGGCCCAGATCCGCCGTGCCGCGCGCAGCTTGGCGATCTCCTCGAAGAAGTCGTTGTGCACGTCCCAGAAGAAGGAGAGCCGCGGTGCGAACCGGTCCACGTGCAGCCCCCGCGCGAGTCCGTGCTCCACGTAGCAGAACCCGTTCGCGAGAGTGAAGGCCAGCTCCTGCGCCGCGGTCGCGCCCGCTTCGCGAATGT
>JBKPGZ010000182.1:0-11989 GCA_046729675.1 Gemmatimonadota bacterium
ACCAAGGTGAGTGACCATGGAAAAGATCATCAAGGCAGCGGTGGAGCGAGGCGCCTCCGATCTTCACATCAAGGCCGGTGACGTCTTCCGCGCGCGGATCAACGGCAAGCTGGTGCCGCTCACCAAGCAGCGGCTCACGCCGGACCAGACCCGCGCCATCGCGCTCAAGCTCATCAGCAGCGACGAGGACCGCGCCAAGATCGACCGCCTGCGCGACTTCGACTGCTCCTGGGGCATGCCGGGCGTGGGCCGGTTCCGGGTCAACGTGCTGCGGCAGCGCTCGTCGTTCATGATCGTGATGCGGGTGATCCCCTTCACGGTGCCCACCATCGAGTCCCTCCGCCTGCCCGAAGTGCTCGGCCAGATCGCCGAGTCGGAGCGGGGACTGGTTCTGGTGACGGGCGTGAGCGGGAGCGGCAAGAGCTCGACCATGGCGGCGATGATCCACCACGTGAACCGCACCCAGCACAAGCACGTGATCACCATCGAGAATCCGATCGAGTTCCTCCACCGCGACCTGAGCTGTTCCATCACTCAGCGAGAGGTCGGGGTGGACACCGAGAGCATCGCCGTCGGTCTGCGGGCGGCGCTGCGGCAGGATCCCGACGTCGTGGTCATCGGAGAGATGGCGGACCCCGAGACGATCGACACCGCCATCAAGGCGGCGGAGACCGGCCACCTGGTCTTCGCCACCATGCCTACCGCGGACGTGGTCGCGACGATCGAGCGGGTGGTCGCCTCGCTCCCCGCCCACGAGCGCGAGGTCGGCCGGATGCGGTTCGCCGAGGCGCTCCGGGCCGTTGTCTCGCAGCAGTTGCTGCCGGAGAAGAAGGAGAGCGCGCGGGTGCCAGCGGTCGAGGTCATGGTGATGACGCCCGCCATCCGTGACATCATCCGCGAGGGTGGGCGGACCGCCGACGTGCTCAAGCACATGGACGACGACCGGAAGCAGCTGGGCAGTCAGACCTATCGCCAGCACCTCGAGGAGCTGGTGCAGGAGGGCCTCATCTCGCCCGACAGCGCGAAGGCGGCCCACGCGCTCACCAAGCCCTCGGCGCCGGCCAGGCGAGGCAGCAAGCACGCGGCCGCCGGCTGAGCCGCCGCCGGTGGCCGCGCTCCACGAGATCGCCGCGAGCATCCTGGCTCTGTCCAGGGAAGCGGGCACCGCCGAAGCCGAGCAGGCCCGCGATATCGTGGCCCGGCATCTCACAGCGCTGGGCTATCGTGTCTCCCTCCAGCATTTCCGCTTCCATGCCTCGGCACTGCTGGGCTTCCCGATCCTGGGCGCCGGCGTCGGGGCGGCCTCACTCCTCACCCTCCCATTGCTCGCCCTGCCCGGCGTACCGGGGTGGGGCGCGTTCGCAGTCTGGGGCCTGGTGCTGGCGGCCACCCTCAGCCTCTCGGTAGGTGTGGCCGCCGGATGGCTGAACCTTGGCCACGCTCGGCAGGACGCCAATCTCGTCGCGGTACGGGGCGACGGCGCGCCGCGCCGGTGGATCGTGGCGCATCTGGACACCAAGGCCCAGGCGCAGTCCATGGCGGGCAGGCTGGTGGCCGTGTGGGTGATGATAGTGGCCGTCGGCTGCGGCACCGGGCTGGCGCTCGCTCGCCTCGGAGCCCCGCTCCCTCTCTGGGTAGCGGCCGCGGGTGCGGCGCTCGCGGTGGTCGCAGGTGCCCTGGCCGGCCGCGGCCGGCTGCGCGGAACGTCGCGCGGCGCGCGGGATAACGGGAGCGGCGTGGTGGCGGCGCTCGCATTCGCCGAGGCGTCGGATGACGCCGGCGCCGGCATCCTCATCACCGGAGCGGAGGAGTTCGGACTTGTGGGGGCGAGGATGTTCGCTCGCGTCCGAGGGAGACTGGAAGGAGTGACCGTGGTCAATCTCGACACGATCGACGCGGAGGGAACGCTCTTCGTAGTCAGGCATGACGCCCGCGGCCGCGGTGTCGCGGGGGCGGTGGTGAGTCGCCTCCAGCCGCTCGGCCTTCCAGTGCGCGCCAGGCGGCTGCCGCTCGGCATTCTGGTGGACAGCCTGCCGCTGGCGCGCGCGGGTGCTCAGGCAGTCACGGTGGGACGCCTCACCTGGACCACGCTGCGGGTAATCCACACGCCGGCCGACCTGCCGGAAACGCTCTCGCTGGAGGTGGCCGAAAGGGTGGGTCGCGCGCTTGCGACGAATTGACCTTTGACGCGGCCGCGCATACGTTTGCCCGAGGATTCAGGAGCCCCGCGAGGGGCTCTTTTTCGTTGGGCTTACGGGGGTCACATGTTCGACGGCAGGACCACCTGTCTGGTAGTCGTCGGAGCCCAGTGGGGCGACGAGGGAAAGGGCAAGCTGGTGGACGTGCTCGCCGAGCGGGCCGACCTGGTCGTGCGCTACCAGGGCGGCGCCAATGCCGGGCACACCGTCGTCATCGGCGACACTCAGTTCGTCCTGCGCCAGATTCCCTCCGGCATCCTCCACGCCGGGGTCGTCTGCGTGGTGGGCAACGGGGTGGTGCTCGAGCCGGAGACTTTCTTCGGTGAGCTGGACCAGCTCGCCGAGCGGGGCATCTCCACCGCGGGACGGATCTTCGTCTCCGACCGGGCCCACCTGGTGCTCCCCTATCACAAGCTTCTCGATGCCGCGAGCGAGAAGAGCCAGAAACTCGGGACCACGGGCCGGGGGATCGGTCCGGCCTACGAGGACAAGTACGGGCGCCGCGGCATCCGGGTCGCCGACCTGCGCCACCTCGAGTGCGCCCGCTCTCTGCTGACAGACCGGGTGGAGCGCGCGAACCGCCTCCTGGAGATGATGGGCGCCTCGGACCGCGCCTCGTTCGACCAGCACGCGGCGCTGCTCGAACGGCTGGCCCCGCGGCTCCTGCCGCTGGCCGCGGACGCAGGGCTCCTGGTCCACCGGGCGGTGCGTGAGGGCAAGCGGGTGCTGCTGGAGGGTGCCCAGGGCGCGCTGCTGGATGTGGATCACGGCACCTACCCGTTCGTCACGTCGTCCAACACCACCGCCGGGGGCGCCGCAGTGGGCGCCGGGATCGGTCCCACGATGATCCACGGGGTGCTGGGGGTGGTGAAGGCGTACACGACCCGTGTGGGCAACGGTCCGCTCCCCACGGAGGCGCCCAGCCCGTACGGCGAGCGTCTGCGCCAGATCGGCGGGGAATTCGGGGCGGTGACGGGTCGCCCGCGGCGCTGCGGCTGGTTCGACGCGACGGTGGTGCGCTATGCCGCGCGGGTGAACGGTCTCACCGGCCTCGCCGTCACCAAGCTGGACGTGCTCGACGGGTTCGAGGAGATCCCGGTATGCACCGCCTACCGGCTGGACGGCGCGGCCTGTGAGGAGATGCCGGCCGAGGTCGAGGCACTCGGCCGCGTGGAGCCGGTGTACGAGGTGCTCCGGGGGTGGAACCGTCCGACCGGGGGTGCCCGCCGGCTGGAGGACCTGCCCAAGGAGGCACGCGCCTACCTCGACCGGCTGGAAGCGTTGTCGGGGGTGCCGGCGCGGTACGTGAGCGTGGGGACTCGGCGGGATCAGAACATTGAAACTGGAAGTGCGTGAGTGGTGAATTGTAAAAAAGTGAAACGGCTCGATCCCCTTTTCACTTTTTACTTTTCACCTTTCACGTCCTATGGAGCAAGGCTCGTGGACACGGTTGACCTGCTGGTGATCGGCGCCGGCCCCTGCGGCCTCGCGGTCGGCGTGGCGGCGAAGCGGGCCGGGCTCGGCTGCGTGCTGCTCGACCGCCGGACCATCGTGTCCACCATCGAGCGCTACCCCCTCGGCATGACCTTCTTCTCCACCCCCGAGCGCATCGAGATCGGTGAGGTCCCCTTCATCTCGAGCCACGAGAAGCCCACCCGGCGGGACGGGCTGATCTACTACCGGCGCGTTGCGGAGTACTACGGCCTGGACGTGCGGCCGTCGGAGGAAGTGGTGGATGTGGTGCGGGAGGGCGACCGCTCCTTCCGGGTGGAGGTGCGGCGGCCGCACGACGAGCTGACCTACCGGGCCGGCGCGGTGGTGTTCGCCACGGGGTACTACGACAACCCCAACTTCCTGGGTGTGCCCGGCGAGGACCTGCCCCACGTGGCCCACTACTTCAGCGAGGGGCACCCGTACTGGCGTCGCCGGGTGGTGGTGATCGGGGCGGGGAACAGCAGCGTGGACGCCGCTCTCGAGTGCTGGCGTGCGGGCGCGATCGTCACCCTGGTGCATTTCGCGGAGGGCTTCGACCGCACGGTGAAGGCCTGGGTGCTCCCGGATATCACCAACCGGGTCAAGGAGGGGAGCATCGCTGCCCGCTGGCACAGCCGCGTCCGGGCGATCACGCCGACCCAGGTGGAGATCGTGAACGAGGCGAGCGGGGCGGTTGACTGTCTGCCGGCCGACGCCGTGCTCGCCATGACGGGGTATCACGCCGATACGTCGCTGCTCCAGCGGCTCGGCGTCCCCGTGGACACCATGAGCGGCATACCGGCCCACGACGAGGCGACGATGGCGACCCCGCTGCCCGGCGTGTACCTGGCGGGCGTGATCGCCAGCGGGAACGACGCCAATCGCCTGTTCATCGAGAACGCCAGGGGCCACGGTGAGCTGATCGTGCGGGACCTGCTCGACAAGCTGCGCGCCTGAGCCTCATCACTCCATTGGCGCGATCCTCTCGTCCCACTGCTGCATCATCCTCGTAAATGCGCCGACCGCGTCGGGGTCGAACTCGGCGCCCGCGCGTTTGGCGATGTAGTCGAGCGCCTCCGCCGAGGTCCAGGCGTCGCGATACGGCCGCTTGGTGCGCAGGGCGTCGTAGACGTCGCACACGTGCACCAGCCGGCTCGCATGGTGCGCCTGCCGCGGAAAGTGCAGGGCCGGGTAGCCTCGTCCGTCGATGTGGATGTGGTGCTCGTACGCGACCGCCGCGGCGAGGTCGAGCGGGTCCTCGCCCTCCAGGATGATGCGCGCGCCTTCGGCGGGATGACACTCCACGATGGCCCGCTCCTCCGAAGTGAGCTTCCCCGGCTTGTTCAGGATCTCTCCTGGAATCTTGATCTTCCCCAGGTCGTGCAGCAGTCCCGCGAGTCCGAAGGCGCGGACCGTCCCGGGCCCGAGGCCGAGGAACTCCGCCAGGCCCATGGTCAGCACGGCGACGTTGATCGCATGAGTAGTGGTGTACTGGTCGAATTCCTTGAGCTGGAGCAGCGGCAGCACCATCGCCTGCCCGCCGCTCATGGCGAGGGAAAGTGACTGCACCACGGCGCAGGCCTCTGCGATCTGGAGACCCGAGCCGGTGCTCGCCTCCTGGTGCAGCCAGGCCACGGCCTCCCGCTCCTCGCGCAGCGAATACGCGAGGGTCGCGATCGCCAGCGGCCCGGCCTCCGCCCGATGGTCGGTACCTGCCACTCGAACGCGGCCGAAGCGGATAGTCGCGTCTCCACCCTGCCAACCGCCTGCCTGGGTGTCGCCGACTCCCACCGCGGCCGCTGCCTGGCCGAGAAAGCGCTCGAAGTGCTCCGGTGTGACCGGGCCGGTGATCTCGAGCCGCTCCATGGCCCCCTGCGAGAAGCGGGTGCTCCACTCCCACCCTTCCAGCTCCGGGAGCAGATCGCGGCCGAACAGCACCTCGCCGGGCAGGAAGGTGAAGTCGAGCCGGCCGGAACCGGCCTGGAGATCGCTCAGGTGGCGATAGGCCGTCTCGCAGGCACGGAGGGTGGCCGGGTGCTCGTCGCCATACAGCCCCAGCGTCGAGAGCGCCTGGGAGAACGCCGTCAGAAAGCGGACCGGATCGCTCATGCGAACCGGGCCTGGGCGGCGAGCCGGACGTCAGGATCGGGATGGTTCCTAGCCAGCGCGAGGAGGCTCGCGGCCTCGGGGTGTGAGGCCCAGTGCTGCGCGAGCGCGCCGAGCGCCGCGAGCACGATCGGTGACTTCGCCGCCAATCGCCAGCCCCGGAATACCCGCCGCTCGCCCGCGAGCCCGACCAGCCGGGGCAGCGCCTCGGGCCCGGTGGCCCGCGCCAGCACGCGGACCGCCAAGCCCCGGAGCTCCGCCGACCGGTGGCCTTCGCCGAGGAAACGCTCGACCGCCTTCACCACCTCGGGGGGACACGACTCGAGGGCGGCCAGCAGCACCATCTGGACGATGCCGTCGTCCGCGTCCCTCAGTCCGTGGCTCAGAGCGGAGGTCCGATGCTGGGGGAAGTTGAGAAGAAGCTTGTACGCCTCCCGCCGCACCTGCGGATGCGGATGGACGGTGCAGGAGATGGGAGAGAAGCCTGCCGGCCAGGCGCTCAGCGCCCGGTGGAGCACGAGGATGTTGCGTTGGACGTACCATGGTGTCTGCGCGAATCGGGCGGCCGCCGCTGGCAGCACCCCGGGCCCGATGGCGATCAGCACATTCATGGCCCGGGCGCGGCTGGTCCTGTCCGACGCCTTCTCGAGATAGTCGAGCAGCGGATCGGCCGCCGCCGCGCCGAGCCGGAGCGCCACCCCCTCTATCGCGGTGAAATCCACGGGCGTCGCCATCAGCTGGGCCTGGAGCCAGGCCGGCGTAGCGACGTGACTCCAGAGAGCGTCGACCGACTGGGGGCTGGGTGCGCTGGCCAGCAGCGCGGCGAGACGACCGAAGCTCCCCTCGCCGACGAGGCGGTCCACCGCCGCGAACACCCTCGGGCCGGTACAGCCGACCTCCAGCGCCATCTGGAGGACGAGCTCGGCCTCACAAGAGATGGCATCCGGCTCGAAGGCCCTCTCCGGCGGCGCCTCCCGCACCATCGCTTCGAGGACGGCGGTGTACTCCCCAGGATTGGGGTCGTCGAGCTTCCAGTTCCCGATCAGCCGCGCGACGTTCCTGCGGAGGATGGAGTCCGCTTCGGTCCGGGCGGCACCGGTCGAGCGCTCCGCGTGGTGCGCGAACTTGTGGAGCAGGCGGAGCAGGTGTGTGGAGATGCTCTGGCCGGTGGTGACCGCCGCGGCCTCGACCACCTCCATCACCGCATCCACGGCCATCACCTCCGACGCCGTGAGCGCGAAGCGTCTACGCTCGGCGTGGTCGGCGCCGGCCTCGAGGAGACCGCGGAGGGTCTCGGGGCGCAGGCTCGACAACAGGCGCGAGACGCGCTCCCGGGCCCGGGGCTCCCAGGCCCCCGCGCGCCCGGAGATCTCCTCGGCCATCTGTCCGAGATAGTCGAGCACCACGCGGTCGTACTCGACCTGTCCGACCTGATCGTCGATGGCGCGGGCGACGATCAGCGGGTCGGCGCTCTCGGGGGCTCCCTGGCCGTCCGCGGACAGGGCGAGATTCGCCAGTCCCACCCAGAGCCCGTCGACGGCCCCCCCAGTCGCCTCACCCTCCACCTCCTCGCTGTCCTCGTCCAGGAGCAGGCGGCCGAGCTCCGGCGCCTGAACCTGGATGTGCCGCCACGATGCCGCCCGCTCGAGCTGCATACCGAGCGGTGCGGCGTCTTCACCCAGCTCGCCGCTCAGGTTGCGGAGGAACCCGTCGATCTCGTCCAGGGCGACGCCCCGCTGGAACCGGATCGAGGCGATGCGCTGTCGGTGCAGTCGGCGCGCGAGGTCGCTGAGCAGCGCGTTTCGCGCATCCGTGGCGACTCCGCCGACGATGAGTTGATGGCGCGCGATCCCGATCATCAGCTCCTCGCGGTGCCCCAGCAGGGACTCGAGGCGGTTGACGAAGCGGACGGCGCTGTCCTGGAGGTGGGGGTGCCCGTTGGGATAAAGCGCGCGCTTGTGGAGCACGATGGAGAACTCCACCAGGAAGTCCGAGAGATCCCGGGCCAGGGTCGCGACCCGTGACCGTGTGGCGGGGCCGCTCGTGGGACCTGCGTTGGACTCGTTCTCTGTTGTCGGGGTGTCACTCACGGGCAACCCTGTAAGGCGCGCGGATGGGCGGCTCAGAAGCAAAATTCTCGCCCCCGCGGTCGGTTGATCTAAGCGGTTGCCAGTCATCGGGTTAGATGACATTTCGCCGGCTGAAGCCGGCCGCGGCTCTAGAACAATGCGGAGGGATGCGCCGGCACGTGCAGAACGCCCCGCCCGCGGCGCGTCATCTACCCGTGAGCCTCCGCTTCCTTGGGGACCCCCGGGCCCTCTATTTTCCCCGGTTCTCCGACACTCGGGTCTCCCATTTCAGCGACAAAGGTCGATGGCCGACACCACTCTGATGGACAAGCTGGTCTCGCTCTGCAAGCGGCGGGGTTTCGTCTTCCAATCGTCCGAGATCTACGGCGGGCTCGGGTCGGTCTGGGACTACGGTCCGCTCGGGGTGGAGCTGAAGAAGAACGTGAAGGACCGATGGTGGCGCGCGATGGTGCACGCGCGGGACGACATCGAGGGGATCGACGCCGCCATCCTCATGCACCCGCGGGTGTGGGAGGCTTCCGGTCACGTGGCCGGCTTCACCGACCCGCTGGTGGACTGCCGCCAGTGCAAGAACCGCTTCCGGGCCGATGACCCCAGGATCAAGGGCACGCCGGGCCAACCCGATGCCCAATGTCCGGTCTGCGGCAGCAAGGGCACGCTCACCGAGCCCCGGCTGTTCAACCTCATGTTCAAGACCTTCATGGGGCCGGTGGAGGAGCAGGCGGCGGTGGTCTACCTCCGCCCGGAGACCGCGCAGGGGATCTACGTCAACTACCTGAACGTGCTGCAGAGCTCGCGGCAGAAGATCCCGTTCGGCATCGCCCAGATCGGGAAGGCGTTCCGCAACGAGATCACGCCCGGAAACTTCATCTTCCGGACCCGCGAGTTCGAGCAGATGGAGATGCAGTTCTTCGTGAAGCCCGGCACCGACGCCGAATGGTTCGAGCGCTGGCGGGAGTGGCGGATGGAGTGGCACCGCGAGCTGGGGCTCACCCCCTCGCGGCTCCGCTGGCACCAGCACGGCCCCGACGAGCTGGCCCACTACGCCCGGGCCGCGTTCGACGTGCAGTACGAGTTTCCCTTCGGCTGGCAGGAGATCGAGGGCATCCACAATCGCGGCGACTTCGACCTCGGCCGGCACCAGGAGTACTCCGGCAAGAAGCTGGACTACTTCGAGCAGGCCACCAACGAGCGCTTCATCCCCTACATCGTGGAGACCTCCGCCGGGGCCGACCGGGTGGCCCTCACCCTGCTGGTGGACGCGTACCGTGAGGAAGAGGTGGAGGGAGAGACCCGCGTGGTGCTCGGCTTCCACCCTGCCGTGGCACCGATCAAGGCCGGGGTGTTCCCGCTGGTGAAGAAGGACGGCATGCCCGAGCTGGCCACCTCGCTCTACCGCGACCTGAAGCTCCGGTTCCCGTCGTTCTACGACGACAGCGGGGCCATCGGGCGCCGCTACCGGAGGATGGACGAGGCGGGCACCCCGTTCGGGATCACCGTCGACGGGGAGACGGGATCGGGACGCACGGTGACAGTCCGCCACCGCGACTCGATGCAGCAGGAGCGGGTGTCGCTGGATCAGGTGGGGGAGTACGTCGCGGAGCGGGTCGGGGGAAACGATCTGTCACCCTGAGCCCTTCGCTGCGCTCAGGGTGACAAGAGGATCCCTGCTCTATGCGGCTCTCCGACTTCGAGACCATGGTCCGCCGCTTCGCGGACGAAGTGCCCGCCGACTTCCTCGAGGGCGTAGCCGAGATCGCAGTCTCTCCCCGGACGGTCCCCCACCCCGACCGCGCCGAGATCTACACCCTCGGCGAGTGCATCCCGCTCCCGTCTTCCGACCCCGCCAGCGAAGGCATCCAGAGCCGGATCGTGCTCTATCACGGCTCCTTCGCCGCGCTGGCGCGGCTCCAGCCCGGTTTCGACTGGGGGGCGGAGGCGTGGGAGACGCTGACCCACGAGCTGCGGCATCATCTCGAGTGGCGCGCTCGAGCCCCCGCACTCGAGGCGTTCGATCGGGCGGTGGAGCAGAACTTCGCCCGGCAGGACGACGAGCCGTTCGACCCGCTGTTCTATCTCGACGGTGAGCCCGCGGGGGAGGGTGCCTACCGGGTCGAGGATGATGTCTTCCTCGAGCGCCTCGTCGCCGAACCGCCGCCCACGGTGCGCCTTCAGTGGCGCGGCCGGCTCTATGAGGTCGCGGTTCCGCCGGAGACCGAACTGCCGGCCTTTCTCACGCTCGACGGCGTAACCGAGGCGCCGGAAGGCGAGCTGGTCCTGGTGCTGCGGCGCAAGCCCGGGCTGCGCGACCTGCTGCGGCGGGCTCGTCCAACCCAGGCCACGGTGCGCGCGTCCGAGGTATATTTCTCCCCCGATTCGTCCGACGTCCCCAACGCATGAGTGCACGATGGTCTTCGAGGTGGTGACCGCCGCGGATGGAGCCGAGGTGCTCCGCCGCGCCAAGACGTTTTTCGCCGAGCGGATCCCGATGTACGCCGCCTACCCGGAGAAGGAGGGCCCGACCTGGCTCACGCTCCGTGGCCAGGGTGGCGAGGAGATTGCCTTCGCGGTGGCGCCATCTCCGAACGGCACCAGGGTTCGGGCCAGCACGCTGCTGTTCGATCAGCCGGTGGATCGCTTCCTTTCCACCCTCCCTCCACCGCAGGATGGTGTCGCGTGAGCGAGAACCTCCGCCTTCGGGTCACCGTCCAGGACGCGTGGGACGAAGTCCCCCTCGACCTGCCGGCCACCACTTCACTCGCCGACCTCAAGCGTGCGGCCCTGGACGCCACCAGGGTGAAACGGGATCCGGACGAGTACGTCGTCAAGTTTCGCGGCTTCGAGCTGCTCGACGAGTCGCGCTCGCTGGCCGACTCCGGCCTGGTGGCGAACGGCGCGGTGATCGTGCTCCCCCGGCGGCGGCGCCCCGTCCGCTGACGCGCGCCGTGGCGGCCTCGCCTCTCGCCCTCCGCTGGCTCACCGTCTTCGCCGCCGGCTTTCTCGCCTTCGACGGCGCCGCACTGCTGGGGCTCGGCATCTGGTCGGGACGGACGGGACTGATGGTGGCGGGCGCCGTGCTGTTTCTCTCGTCCGGGGTCGTGCTGCTGGTCTGGCGGCAGCACCTCCGGCGGCTGGACGAGATCGGCGAGGCCAGGCGGGAATTGCGGGACGAGGCCGAGGAGCTGCGCCGGCTGCTGAAGAGCTGAGATGGCCGTCCCCGTCTTCACCCACCCCGACTGCCTCCGCCACGACCCGGGCTCGGACCATCCCGAGACGCCGGCGCGGCTGCGCGTGCTCCTGGACCGCGCGCGCCGGTCGTCCGACGTGACGGTGGTGCAGGCCGAGGCCGCCACGCGGGAGCCGCTCCTGGCGGTGCATCCCGACGGCTATCTGCGCGGACTGGAGGCGATGAGCAGCCGCGGGGGCGGCGTGCTCTTCCTCGATACGATTCTCAACGAGGCGAGCTGGCCCGCCGCGCTCGGCGCGACCGGCGCGGTGCTGGCCGCCGTAGATCACGCGCACGCGGGTCGGGGCCACGCCTTCGCGGCCGTCCGCCCTCCGGGTCACCACGCGCTCGGATCCAAGGGAATGGGCTTCTGCCTGGTGAACAACGCGGTCGTCGCCGCGCGGCACGGCCAGCGCGCCGGCCGCGAGCGGGTGCTGATCATCGATTGGGACGTGCACCATGGCAACGGCACTCAGGCGCTGGTGGAGACCGACGCCACGATCCGCTACGTCTCGCTCCACCAGCATCCGTGGTATCCCGGCACCGGCATGGCCGACGAGCGAGGCGTCGGCAACGTATTCAACGTGCCCCGGGGGCCGCGCCTCCCGGCCACCCTGTATGTGGCCGACCTCTGGGCGGCGGTCGCCGCGGCGACCGCCGACTGGGAGCCGGACCTGGTGCTGATCTCCGCCGGCTTCGACGCCATGGCTGGCGATCCGCTCGGCGGGTTCACCCTCGAGCCCGAGCATTACGTGGATCTCACCGTCCGGCTCCGCGAGCGGCTGCCGCGGACTCCCATCGTCGGCGTGCTCGAGGGCGGCTACACGCCTTCCCGCGTGGCCGACGGCGCCCTGGCCCACATCGGCGCGCTGCAGTGTGCGACCTCAACCCGTCGA
>JBKPGZ010000183.1:0-8337 GCA_046729675.1 Gemmatimonadota bacterium
ATATGGGCATCGTGAACGCCGGCGCCCTGCCCATCTACGCCGACATTCCGCCGGACCTGCTCGAGCGGGTGGAGGACGTGGTGCTCAATCGCCGGCCGGACGCCACCGACCGGCTGCTGACGGAGCGGGCGGGCTTTGATCCGGAGGATGTGATTCTCGATCCCAACATCTTTGCCATCGGGACCGGCATCGAGGAACACGCAGGCTACGCCGTCGCCTACGTGGAGGCGACCCGGCGGATCAAGGCCACCCTGCCCCACGTCCTGGTGAGCGGCGGCGTCAGCAACGTCTCCTTCTCCTTCCGAGGCAATGATCCGGTCCGCGAGGCGATCCACGCGGCGTTCCTCTACCACGCCATCGAGGCGGGGATGGATATGGGCATCGTGAACGCCGGCGCCCTGCCCATCTACGCCGACATTCCGCCGGACCTGCTCGAGCGGGTGGAGGACGTGGTGCTCAATCGCCGGCCGGACGCCACCGACCGGCTGCTGGAGATTGCGGACACGGTGAAGGGGCGCGCCGCAGGTCCCGGCGCGGATCTCTCCTGGCGGGAGAAGCCGGTCGCCGAGCGGCTGGCGCACGCGCTGGTGGAAGGGATCGCCGACTACATCGTGGAGGACACCGAGGAGGCGCGGCAGCAGGCCGCGCGACCCATCGAGGTCATCGAAGGCCCGCTGATGGCGGGGATGAACATCGTGGGCGACCTCTTCGGGGCCGGCAAGATGTTCCTTCCGCAGGTGGTGAAGAGCGCCCGGGTGATGAAGCGGGCGGTCGCCCACCTGGTGCCGTATATCGAGGCCGAGCGGGACGACTCCGCCGGCGCGCGCTCGAACGGCAAGGTGCTGCTCGCAACCGTGAAGGGCGACGTCCACGACATCGGCAAGAACATCGTGGGCGTGGTCCTCCAGTGCAACAACTACGAGGTGATCGACCTCGGCGTCATGGTGCCGTCGGCCCGGATCCTGGAGACGGCCCGGCGCGAGCAGGTGGACCTGATCGGCCTGAGCGGGCTGATCACGCCCTCGCTCGAGGAGATGAGCTTCGTGGCGGGCGAGCTCGAGCGGGAGGGATTGGACCTGCCCCTCCTCATCGGCGGCGCGACCACGTCGCGGGTCCACACGGCGGTGAAGATCGAGCCGCGTTACCACGGGCCCACGGTGCACGTGCTGGACGCGTCACGCGCCGTTGGTGTGGCCGGAAGTCTCCTGAGCCCCGGGCTCAAGGAGGGATTCGTCCGTCAGGTGCGCGACGAGTACCGCGAGATCCGGGAGCAGCGGGCCGGGCGCGGCCCCGCCGAGCGCCAGGTCCGCGTGGAGCAGGCGCGGGCCAACCGCCTGGTGCTCGACTGGGGTGCCCTCACTCCTCCGGCACCCTGCACCCCCGGGGTCCAGGTGCTGGACGAGTACCCGCTCGCCGAGCTGGTGGAGCGGATCGATTGGACCCCGTTCTTCCAGACCTGGGAGCTGGCCGGCCACTATCCCGCGATCCTCGACGACCCGACCGTGGGACCCGCGGCGAGGAGCCTGTTCGACGACGCCCGCGCGCTGCTGGACCGCATCGTCCGCGAGCGCCTGCTGACCGCGCGCGGGGTGTTCGGGCTCTTCCCCGCGGCCTCGACCGGCGACGACATCGAGGTCTACGGGGGCCCAGACCGGCGGGAGCGCATCGCCGTGATCCACACCCTGCGGCAGCAGATGGCCAAGCCGCCCGGGCGCCCCAATCTCGCGCTCGCCGACTACGTCGCTCCGCGGGAGAGCGGCGTGCCCGACCACGTCGGAGCCTTCGCTGTCACCACGGGGCACGGGCTCGACGCCCTGGTGGCGGAGTTCGAGTCGCGGCACGACGACTACGGGGCCATCCTCGCCAAGGCGCTCGCCGATCGCCTGGCGGAGGCGTTCGCCGAGCGGCTGCACGAGCGGGTGCGCCGCGAGTTCTGGGGCTACGCGGGGGACGAGTCGCTCGCCAACGCCGATCTGATCAGGGAGGCGTACCAGGGCATCCGCCCGGCACCGGGTTATCCGGCCTGTCCCGATCACACCGAGAAGCGGACGCTGTTCGACCTGCTTCAGGTCGAGCGGAGCGCGGGAATCGCGCTCACCGAGAGCTGCGCGATGATCCCGGCGGCCGCGGTCAGCGGGTACTACTTCTGGCATCCCGAGGCACGCTACTTCGGTGTCGGCCGGATCGGGCCCGACCAGGTGGAGGATTACGCCCGCCGGAAAGGGATGCCGGTGGAGGACGTGGAGCGCTGGCTCTCGCCCAACCTCGGGTACGAGCGCACATGAAGACGCTCCGGGACATGCTCGGCGACGGGGGCGTGCACGTGCTCGACGGCGCGATGGGCACGATGCTCTACAGCCGCGGCGTGTTCGTGAACGTGTGCTACGACGAGCTGACTCTCAAGCAGCCGGCGCTGGTGCAGGAGGTCCACGAGCTCTACGTGCGGGCCGGTGCCGAAATCCTGGAGACCAACACCTTCGGCGCCAACCCGGCGAAGCTCTCCGCCTTCGGGCTGGAGGAGCGCACCGAGGAGATCAATCGCGCCGCCGGAGAGCTCGCCCATCGTGCCGCCCGCGGCCGCGCGGCGGTCGTGGGGGCGATCGGCCCGCTTGGCATCCGGATCGAGCCCTGGGGACCGACCGCCAGAACCGAGGCCGTCACCCTGTTCGCCCGTCAGGCGACCGGACTCGCCCAGGGCGGCGTGCACGGCTTCATCCTGGAGACCTTCAGCGACCTGGAGGAGATCCACGCCGCGTTGGAGGCCGCCCGCAGCGTCGCCCCGGACCTGCCCGTCATCGCCCAGATGACCGTGGGCGAGGATGGCGCCACCTCATACGGGACACCGGTGGAGACCATCGCCGTGCGCCTGATCGAATGGGGCGCCGACGTGGTCGGACTCAATTGTTCGGTCGGGCCGGGGCCGATGCTCGAAGCGATCGAGCGCATGGCGGAGCTCTCCACCAGACCGCTCTCGGCACAGCCCAACGCGGGTCTCCCCCGCTCCGTAGGCGATCGCCGGATCTATCTCGCGAGCCCCGACTACATGGCGCAGTACGCCCGGCGGCTGATCACGGCGGGGGCGTCGTTCATCGGGGGGTGCTGCGGGACCACACCGGATCACATCCGGCGAATCCGGGAGTGCGTCGCCGAGTCGCGGCCCAGGCGAGTGGCGGTAGGCGCTCCCGCGGGCCCGCAGTCGGAGCCCGCCGGAAGCGACCCGGTGCCGCTGGCGGCGCGATCCGAGTGGGGCCGCAAGCTCGCCTCGGGGACCTTCGTGCGCAGTGTCGAGCTGGTGCCGCCGCGAGGGTGGGATCCCACCTCCCTGCTCCGGCGTTGTCGCGCGCTGCGCGAGGCGGGCGTGGACGCGGTCAACCTGGTGGACGGAGCCCGGGCGCAGAGCCGCATGGGCGTCGTTCCCGCCGCTCTTCTCGTGGAGCGCGAGATCGGCCTGGAAACCGTCTTCCATTACACCTGCCGGGATCGAAACATGCTCGGTATGCTGAGCGATCTGCTGGGGGCGGCCGCCGGCGGCCTCCGCAACCTGCTCATCGTCACCGGCGATCCACCGACCGCCGGACCCTATCCCGATGCCACGGCGGTCTTCGACATCGACAGCATCGGCCTGACGAACGTGGTGCGGCGGCTGAATCACGGGCTCGACCCCGGCGGCACGTCGATCGGAGAGCCCACCCGATTCGTCATCGGGGTGGCCGTGAACCAGGGTGCCATCGACCAGGAGCGGGAGCTGGAGCGGTTTCGGTGGAAGGTGGAGGCAGGCGCCGAGTTCGCCGTCACCCAGCCGGTGTTCGATCCCGTCGAGCTCGCCGAGTTCCTCCAGCGGATTGCGCCCTGGCGCATCCCCGTCATCGCCGGGATCTGGCCACTCACCTCATTGCGCACCGCGGAATTCCTCGCGAACGAGGTGCCCGGCGCCAGGGTGCCGGAGGCCGTGCTGGAGCGGATGCGGCGCGCCGAAGCCGGCGGCTCCGAGGAGGCCCACGCGGAAGGGATCCGAATCGCGCTGGAGGTGCTGGAGGCGGTGCGAGGGATGGTCCAGGGCGTGCAGGTCAGTACACCGGGCGGACGGTTCGAGGTCGCGCTGGAGGCGCTGGAGCAGTTTGCGCGCTAGAACGATGGGTTGTGGCTGCAGATGAACGCAGAAGAAGCCGCAGATTGCTCCGTGGAACCGGTCCCTTTCCTATCCGATCGCATTCAACGATTTGAAGTGAAAGCACACCATCAGATTACTGAATAGGCAGCGGGATTTCGAAATCGACAGGGAGCAATCTGCGGCTTCTTCTGTGTCATCTGCGGCCTCCCTCACAACAGCTCGACGACTTTCCGATACCGCACGTCCGGCCGCTCGAAGCCGAGATTGCTCAAATACACCTTGTCCACCCCGACCTCCCGCAGGGCCATGATGCTGCGGGCGCAAATCTCCTCCGCGGACAGGCCCGCCTCGAAGTCACGCGTGATCCCCTCGACCGGCACCGGAAGGAAGTCGCTGAGCTGCCGCAGTGTCCGCGGATTGGCGCTCCGGTAGAGGAAGACCCCGAAAGCGCCGGGACAGGAGACCCCGCGCCGCCGGGCCTCCGCCACAAAACGCTCCACCTCGCGAATCGAATGATGCGACACCACCTGGGTGAGATAGAACTCCGCCCCGAACTCCGGATCGAGGAGGAAATCCACCTGCCTCACCGGGTCCTTGAGCGGGTTGACCCAGCCGCCCAGGTCGAGTGAAGGCACTCGTTGCCGGAGCCACTGTCGTAGCTGATAGGCGTGGGGGAAGCACCGGCTCGGGCCCGCGGATACATCGCCGCCCACAACCGTCAGGGCCTCGAAACCGTGGGATGCGGCCCGTGCGGCGTAGAGCTGGATGTACTCCAGCGGGTGCTTCGCCGTCAGGAAGGGAATGATCCGCGCAGGCGTGAGCTCGCCGGCGAGGTTGGCGGTGAGGTGAGCCAGGTTCTCCTCTTCGGCCTGGCCCACGGCGTTGTCGGTCAGGAAGATCAGGGTGTCCTGTCGCGCCAGGCGCCGAATCGAGTGATACATGTCGATCCAGGCGTCCACGCTGGCATCATAGGACATCCCGCTGCGCGGCGGCCGAAGCTCGACCGCCACCAGGGGCTGCTCCTGGGCGAGCCTGCGGACGACGGAGCTTCGGCCGGGGGTGGAGCTGGTGGTCATCGGGTGGGGAAACGTAAGCCCTTTCTTGCTTTCCCGCCGGACCGGTATTTTTTCCTCTGACCGCCGACCTCGAGCCGAGCCCAGCCATGGCCCACACCGTAGCCACTCCGCCTTCGCCCCTCACGGTCCTCACCGAAGAGGAGGCGATGTTCCGCGACGCCGTTCGGGAATTCGCGGAATCCGATGTGCGCCCGTTGGTCCACACCATGGACGAGGCGGCGAAGTTCGAGCCCTCGCTCATCCCCCGCTTCTTCGAGCTCGGCCTGATGGGCATCGAGGTCCCCGAGCGGTTCGGCGGCGCCGGGGGCAGCATCTTCATGGCGGCAGTGGCGATCGAGGAGCTGGCCCGGGTGGACGCCTCGGCCGCCATCTACGTGGACGTCCACAACACCCTGGTGAACAATGCGCTTCTCCGCTGGGGCACGGCGGAACTGCAGGAGCGCTACTTTCCCCGCCTGACCTCCGACCTGCTGGGCGCCTTCGCTCTCTCCGAGCCGGGCAGCGGCAGCGATGCCTTCGCCCTGGCCACCAAGGCGGAGCGCCGCGGCGACCACTGGGAGCTCACCGGCACCAAGTTCTGGATCACCAACGGCGCCGAGGCGGGCTTCTTCATCGTGTTCGCCAACACCGACTTCGCCAAGGGCTACAAGGGCATCACCGGGTTTCTGGTGGAGCGCGAGTTCCCCGGGTTTAAGGTGGGCAAGAAGGAAAACAAGCTCGGTATCCGGGCCTCCAGCACCACGGAGCTGGTCCTGGAACAGTGCGTGGTCCCCGACGAGAACGTGCTCGGACCGGTGGGCCAGGGCTACAAGATCGCCATCGAGACGCTGAACGAGGGCCGGATCGGGATCGGCGCGCAGATGATCGGGGTGGCGACCGGGGCCCTCGAGGCCGCGACCGCATACGTGAAGGAGCGCAAGCAGTTCGGGAAGGCGATCGCGGAGTTCCAGGGGGTTCAGTTCCAGCTGGCCCAGATGGCCACCGATCTGGAGGCGGCCCGCCTGATGGTGTATAACGCCGCCCGGCTGAAGGACGCGGGTCAGCCGTTCCAGGTGCAGGCCGCCATGGCCAAGCTCTTCAGCTCCCAGGTGGCCGACCGCACCACCTCCAACTGCCTCGAGCTGTTCGGCGGTTACGGCTACTCCAAGGAGTATCCCGCGGAGAAGTATTACCGCGATGCGAAGATCGGCACGATCTACGAGGGCACCAGCAACATGCAGCTGCAGACCATCGCCAAGAGCATGCTGAAGTGAAGTAAGCAAGCGACCTGGAAAACACGACGGGGGCGCCAGCTGGCGCCCCCATCTCTTTGCAGTCACCGAGCTGACCTCGGCCAGGGGACCTACTGCTGCCCGGTCGTATCCATACTGGACGTGCCGGTGGTGTCCATGCCGGACATGCCAGTCGTGTCCATGCCGGTCATTCCGGAAGTATCCGCTCCGGTCATCCCAGAGGTATCTCCAGCCGCAGCGCTGGTGTCCGGATGCTCCATGCCGCTGTACCCCGCCGTATCGGTGGGAACGCCGGTGCCCTGCTCGTTGAGGAACGTGTCCACGGCCGTGGGCTGGTGCTCCGCGCCGGTGGTATCCCGCTCCATGCCGCTGTAACCCGGAGGGGGCTCCGGGGCCTGCGCCGTGTCCTGCTGCGGGGCTGCGGCGGTGTCGTCCTCGTTGGCCGACCCTCCGGCACAGGCCAGGCTTCCGAAGAGCCACGCCATGGCGGCGAGAGTTGCAGGGGAACGCTTCATCGTTGCACCTCCTGGAATCGTCGTCGGTGACGCGGCCGGCACCATCCTTCGTGACACCGGCGCGTGTCGGAGTGTATCGGGTCAGCAGCAGGCGCAGCCGTGACTTGGCTCACCCGGGGGTCGAGGCACGGCCTGGGACTTGCTCCCTTTCAAGACGTCGGAAAGGGGCCCCGCACCTCCGCCGGTTTGGGGATCCGGATCCGACTTCATAACTCTCTGCAGGGTCAGGCCTTAAGCTTGACATTCAGCCCTGGTCGGAGAAATTCCTGCGGGCTCCATTCGTGGCCTCCCCGCAATAGCCGGCCGGACTGCCCGACATTTTTCGCAGGCTGCCAAGCAACGCCGCACGAGGGACTGCACTTTGTCGCTGCCGTCGTTCCATCGGTTTGCTTCCACTCTGGCCCTTGCCTGCGCTCTTGCGCCTGCCTCCCAGGCGCTGGCTCAAGCCTCCGCCGATGCCCCGGCGACCAACCTCGCACTGACCGCGAGGCTCAGCGGCTGGTACGAGGACAGCTACCGCAGGGCCCCCGGCCTGTGGGGTGTGGCCGTGGCCGACCAGACCGGCCGGATGGTGTGGAGCATGAACCCCGACCATCCCCTGGTGCCGGCCTCCACCGTGAAGCTTTTCACCACCGGCTTCGCCCGGAGCGTGTTGGGCGGCACCGCTCGCAGGTCCACCCGGGTGGTCGGCATCGGCGGCTTGAATCCGAAGACTGGGGCCTGGGAAGGAAGCTGGGCACTGGAGCTCAACGGCGATCCGACCTTGGAGCGCGCGCAGGGATCGGGACCCTCGCTCTACGACCTCGCCCTCCAGCTCGCCAGCGGAGGCATCCGCAAGCTCAAGGGGCCACTCCAGGTGCAGAGCGCCGAGGGGCCCGCGAACGCAGTGTACCCCGCGGCCTGGTCGAGCCGCCATCGGGGCCGCCTCTTCGCGCCACCGGTCGGACCGCTGACCGTGCATGAGAACATCGTGTGGATCAACGTGCGACCCGGGGCCAAGGTGGGGCACAAGGCTCGCCTGGTGGAGACCGCTCCCGAGGGCATCAGGTCGCTGGTGACGGTTACCGCGACGACCAGGTCCGGCCGCCGGTCACGTCTTCGGCTCAGTCGCCGCAAGGACGGCGGCTGGATCGTGTCCGGCACCATCGGCGTCCGCGCCTCCACCCGGCGTCTCACCGCCGTGGCCTCCGACCCCAAGATGGTGCTGAACGCCGTGTGGGGCTCCGCGCTGGCCAAGGCGGGGATCTCCTGGAACCGCGCACCATCGGCCAGTCCGCCGCCCGAAGGCGCTCCCCAGGTGCTCGCCGAAGTGGCCTCCGCACCCCTCGACTCGCTCGCGAGCGCGATCAACCGCCGGAGCCTCAACCTCGGCGCCGAGCTGCTGCTCCAGTGGGCCGGCGGCC
>JBKPGZ010000184.1:0-12949 GCA_046729675.1 Gemmatimonadota bacterium
GCGCTGAGGCCGCGGACGACGCCGTGGGTGCCGACGGGCATGAAGGCTGGGGTGCGGACCGTGCCGTGAGGGAGGGTGAGGGTGCCCGCGCGAGCGGCGCCGAGGGTGCGCTCGAGGGTGAAGTCGAACATGCAGCTAAGAGCTATCCGCTATCCGCTATCCGCTATCCGTTAAGCACACCGGCCCAGCCACGGTGTGCTTGCTGATAGCTGATGGCTGATAGCTGATAGCTGATAGCTTCATGCGCGTCTTGCCCCGAGCACCCGATCGATCTGTCGCCGGTGCACCAGGTCGTGGGCGCCCATGAGCTTGATCAGGTGCCCGAGGCTCTCCGGCCCTCGCTCGCTGTGCATGCCGACCCGCGCCATCTCCGCCGGCCCGAGCCGCTGGAGGATGCGGAGATTCGCCGTGCGGAGCGCGCGGAGCTGGGCCCGGGACTCGGCGAGGGGCACGTCGGGGTAGCGAAGCGTCCCGGCCCACTGGTCCTGATCGTAGCCCTGGATGGCCGGCCGGTCCTCGGTGAGGACCATCCGCATCCGGAACCCGAGCACCAGCTCCGAGTCGGCCAGGTGCTGCACGACGTCCGCCGCCGACCACTTGCCGTATGCCTCCGGGCGTCGGAGCGCCGTCTCGGACACGCCTGAGAACCGTCGGTCGAGCCACCCGTCCAGCTCGGCCAGCACCGCCAGCGGATCGCGCTCGCCGAGCACTTCGAGCAGCGCGCGCACGTAGGCCCCGGCCGAAGCCGCCGCACTGCCCGCCGGATTGGAGAAGGTCACGCCGGCCTCCCGGTCAGAGGATCACCATCGCGTCACCGTACGAATAGAATCGATAGCGCTGTGCCACGGCGTGCTCGTAGGCCGACAGGATCAGCTCCCGGCCGGCAAAGGCGCTCACCAGCATGAGCAGGGTCGAGCGCGGGAGGTGGAAGTTGGTGAGCAGGCGGTCCACCACGCGGAAGGAGTAGCCCGGGGTGATCATCAGGCGGGTCTCGCCGGCGCCCGCCCGCACTCCGCCATGCTCGTCGGCCGCGCTCTCGAGTGCCCGCACGACCGTCGTCCCGACGGCCCAGATGCTGCCGCCCTGCTCGTGCACCACTTCCACCAGCGCGGCGAGGCGCGGACTGATGTCGTAGCGCTCGGGATGCATCGGGTGCTCGCTGGGGTCGTCCACTTCGACCGGCTTGAAGGTGCCCGGCCCCACCTGCAGGTCAAGCCCCGCGATGAGCACACCCTTCGCGGACAGCGAGTCCAGAATCCCCGGGGTGAAGTGCAGTCCCGCGGTCGGGGCCGCGACGCTGCCCTCGTCGCGCGCGTAGACGGTCTGATACCGGGTCTCGTCCGTTTCGGTCGGATCGCGAGTGATGTAGGGCGGGAGCGGGAGCCGGCCGAACTTCGCGATCGCGTCCGTGGCCGACGCGCCGAGAAAGCGGACCAGGCGGTGGCCGTCCGCGAGGACCTCGACCGTCTCCACGGCGACGCCGTCTCCCAGCGTGATCCGTTTCCCGGGCTGCAGCGCGCTGCCCGGCTTGCCCATCGCGACCCAGGCGCCGTCCGTGCTTGGGTGGATCAGCAGCACCTCCGCGGGCGCCCCAGAGGCGCGGGTGCCGAGCAGCCGTGCGTGGCGGACGCGCGTGGTGTTGAGTACCAGGAGGTCGCCGGGGGGGATCAGCGAGGTGAGATGCGCGAAGTGCGAGTCGACCAGCACCGATCCGTGCACGGCGCGCTGACCGCCGGTGAGCAGATCGGGCCGGAGGAAGGTTCCGCTGATGCGCCGCGCGGAGGAGGGCCGCGGCGTGGCGCGCCGGTCGGATACGCGCGTGCCCCTGCGCTCGGCGCGGAGGACGACCAGCATCCGGCTCGCCGCCCGATCGGCCAGCGGCTCCTGGGCCACCAGCTCGGGCGGAAGGTCGTAGTCGAAGTCAGCCGTGCGGAGCGGGCGGTCAGCCGTCAAAGATCGTCGTCTGTCTGCCCGGCGGCGTGAGGCCGAAGCGCTTGTAGGCAAGGGTGGTAGCGCAGCGACCACGAGGCGTGCGCTCCAGAAAGCCCTGCTGGATCAGGTAGGGCTCGTAGACCTCCTCCAGCGTCCCCGCGTCTTCGCCTACGGCGACCGCCACGGTGCCGAGCCCGACCGGCCCGCCGCCGAACTTCTCGATGATGGTGGTGAGAATCCGCGCATCCATGTCATCCAGGCCGAACTCGTCCACGTTGAGCCGGGCCAAGGCGGCGTCGGCGACGGGGGCGGTGATGCGGCCGTCAGCCCGCACCTGGGCGTAGTCCCGCACCCGTCGGAGCAGGCGATTCGCCACCCGGGGCGTGCCCCGGCTCCGCCGTGCGATTTCGGCTGCCCCCTCGGCGTCGATCGGCACCTGGAGGATTGCGGCGGAGCGGGTGACGATCCGCTCCAGCTCCTCGGGCGGATAGAACCCGAGCCGCTCGACCAGGCCGAACCGAGCCCGCATCGGGGGCGTGAGCAGGCCGAAGCGCGTCGTGGCGCCGATCAGGCTGAACCGCTCGAGGGCCATCGGGATCGTCTGCGCGTGGGGACCCTCCGCGATCCGCACGTCCACCCGGAAGTCCTCCATGGCGGGGTAGAGGAACTCCTCCAGCGCCGGCTTGAGCCGGTGGATCTCGTCGATGAACAGCATGTCGCCCGGGCCGAGCGAGGTCAGGAGGCCGACGAGGTCGCCCGGTTTTTCCAGCACCGGTCCGGAGGTGGTGCGGAGCTGTACCCCCATCTCCCGCGCCATCAGCATGGCGAGCGTCGTCTTGCCCAGCCCCGGCGGCCCGAAGAAGAGCGTGTGGTCCAGCGTGTCTCCGCGCTGCCTGGCCGCGTCGATCGCGATCTGGAGCGACGTCTTCACCTGCGCCTGGCCCACGAACTCGTCCAGCCGCGACGGCCGGAGCGCGGCGTCGGCGCCGGTCTCCTCGGGGAGGGCTTCGGGGGTCGTGACTTGCAGTCGTGTCATCCTGTTCCTTGCGGCTTACGTCTCCACCTGCGTCTCAGCCCATCCCCGCGGCCCCGTTCACCACAGAGCCACGGAGGCCACAGAGGGGCACTGAGCCCCGCCCACCATCAGAAGGTCCGAAGAAAAAAACACAAACAACACCGAAAAAAGAATGTTGGTTGGCTTCGCTTACCAATGGCACCTTCGTGCAACTCGTGATGTGTTTTTCTGGTGGGGCGGTGTGGCTCCGTGCGGCTCTGTGCCCTCCGTGGCTCTGTGGTGAACGGGGCGGCAGGGACGGGCAGCACCAAGGCCGGTCGGCTATTCGAGACGGGCCACCCAGCGAACCAGCCGGCTGTCGGGCTCGATGATGTGCCGCGCCCCGCAGTGGGTGCAGCGGTCGGTGGATCGCTCGTCGGTGACGGGAACCAGCTTGCGGTTGGTGGTGCCGCAGCGGGTGCAGTTCCACTCGGCGGTCGTCGCGGCCACGGGCATCGCGCGTCAGCTTCCTCCACGGGTGGCGAGGCGCTGGAGCGCCCGCCGGATGAGTTGGGGTGTTTCCTCCGCAGATCCGGCGGCGAGCGCCCCGCGGACCGCGTCCTCCGCCGCGCCCGAGCTATAGCCCAGACCTACCAGGGCGCGCACGGCCTCGTCGCTGCCGGGAATCGCCTCGGCCTCCGGCTCCAGCGCGACATCATCGAACCGGTCCCGCAGCTCCAGCACCAGACGCTCGGCCTTCTTCCGTCCGATCCCCGCCACCGAGCTGAGCGCCGCCAAGTCCCGCCCGCGAATGCTGCGAACGGTGCGCTCGGCACCCAGCGCCGAGAGCAGCGCCAGGGCGAGCTTCGGGCCGAACCCACTGGCGCCCAGGAGGCGCTGGAAGATCTGTCGCTCGGCCACGCGGTCGAAGCCGAACAGCGACCAGCCGTCCTCCTTCACCACCAGCTCGGTGTGGAGACTGACTCTGCCGCCGGTCGGTGGGAGCCGTCCGGCGACACCGAGCGGCACGGTCACTTCGTAGCCGACCCCGCCGTCGGTGTGGACCACGATGGTCTCTCCATCGCGGGCCGCGAGAACACCGGTGACACTGGCGATCATCGCGCGCCGGTCACCTGGCGGAAGAACGCTGCCTGCCGTGTCGAGACGATGAGGTGCGCCAGCGCCACCGCCACCCCGTCGGCGGCGTCGGCCGGTGTCGGCGCCGACCGGAGCCGGAGCAGCTGCGACACCATGTATCCCACCTGCGGTTTCAGCGCGGCTCCTCGACCCACGATCGTCTTCTTCACCTGCGCCGGCGAGTACTCCGCCACCGGGACGCCCTGCTGCTCGGCCGCGAGCAGGATGACGCCGCGCGCGTGGCTCAGGACCACGGTGGTGCGGACGTTCTTCCCGTAGAACGCGCTCTCCACCGCTAGGGCATCGGGCCGGTGGCGGGCGAGCAGTGCGGTCGTGCCCTCATGGATCACGCGCAAGCGGCTGGGCAGGGGATCGCGAGGCGGAGTGGTGAGGGTGCCGCACTCGAGCAGTCGCGGATGGGGGCCGGTGCCGGTCTCGACGACGCCGAACCCGAGAACCGCGGTCCCCGGGTCGATGCCGAGCACTCTCACCGGTCCGCCCTCAGGCCTCGGCCTCCGCCAGCTGCGCGGCGTCGATGTCGAAGTTGGAGAACACCTTGGAGACGTCGTCCAGCTCTTCCAGCACCTCCACCAGCCGCAGGATCCGCTCGGCGTCGGCCCCCTCCACCTTCACCGTGTTCTTCGGCACCATCGCCAGCTCGGCCGATTCGATCGCGAGCCCGCGGCCGCGCAGGGCGTCCTGTACCGCGTGGAACGTCGCGGGCGTAGTCGTCACGAGGTACTGGTCGCCCTCGCGCGCAAAGTCCTCGGCGCCGGCCTCGAGCGCCGCCTCGAGCGTGGCGTCCTCACCGTAGCGGTTGGCGTCGAGATAGAGCTGGCCCTTGCGATCGAACATCCACGCGACCGAATTGGACGCGCCGAGATTGCCGCCGTTCCGGCTGAAGGCGTGCCGGATCTCGGCCACGGTGCGGTTCGCGTTGTCGGTGGTGGCCTCGATGAAGATCGCCGCGCCGCCCGGCCCGTAGCCCTCGTAGGTCAGCTCCTCGTAGGTGCTGCCCTCGAGCTCGCCGGTGCCCTTCTTGATGGCGCGCTCGATGTTGTCGTTGGGCATGTTGACCGCTTTGGCCGCATCGATCGCGGTGCGGAGCCTGGGGTTACCCCCAGGGTCTCCGCCGCCGCTCTTGGCGGCCACGGTGATCTCGCGAATGACTTTGGTCCAGGAGGAGGCGCGGCGGGCGTCGGTGACGGCCTTCTTGCGCTTGATCTGCTTCCATTTGCTGTGGCCGGCCATGGCCCTGGCTCCTTGTAGCGACGCGGAAACATAAGCGTGACAGCCGGTTGCGGCAATCGTTCGAGTCGCGCCGCCACTTGACCGTGGGGGCCCCGGCCACTAGTCTCCCCGCTCTATGATCCCCACAAAAATCCGCGTAGGTCTCGCCGTGCTGGCGCTGATCGGCTGCCGGGACAAACCGCCCGAAATGGCGAAGGTCTCGGAAGTCTTCCCCAACCTCCCACTCCCGCCGGCAGCGAGCCTGGTGTCCCGAGAAGGCAGCCCGGACGCGCTCAAGCTCACCCTCATGGCCAAGGCCCGCCCGGCCGACGTCGCGGCGTATTACCGCGATGCGCTGAGCAGCCGAAACGGGTGGCGCCTGGTGAGCGATACGCGTGACGCCGAAGGCGCCGTCGTGCTTCTGGCGCAGCAGAACGGTCCGGCGCTATGGGTCCGGATCCAGAGCACCGATGACAGCGTGATGACGAAGGTGGAGCTGGCCGGCGCCCTGCTCTCTGGGACCAAGACCAACAAGCCGGCCTCCTGAGGACTCCCGGTCAGCTCGACGGGTCGAGCATGTCCTCGAACCGCAGCCAGCGCGGGTAGAAGTAGAGATCCACGAAGCCGGTCGGGCCGTTCCGATTCTTGGCCACGATCAGCTCCGTCGCCCCTTCGACACCCTGTCCGGGCCGGTACATCTCCTCCCGATAGATCGCGAGCACCAGGTCGGCGTTCTGCTTGATCGCGCCGAGCCCACCCAGGTCGTCCAGCGTCGGCCTGGGGTCCGGGCGCCCAGCACGGTGGCGTGGGAGCTGCGCCGTCGCGAGCACCGCGATGTCACATTCGACCGCCAAGGCCTTCAGCGCTCGCACCGCGAGCGCCACCCGTTCCTCGATGCGGGCGGCCGGCCGGGGAGCCGGCGTGAGCTGAAGCGAGTCCACCACCACCAGCGCCCGCGGTGGTACGATCTCCAGCGCCTCCCGTACGTCGGCGAAGCTCTCGTCCAGCAGCGGTCCAAGCAGGAGGGGGACGTCCCGGAGCCGGTGGGCCGCCGCCCCGACCGAGGCCCGGACCGTGGCGTCGAGCCGGCCCTGCCGCAGGTCGTCCACCGGAGCCTTGCCCTCGAGCGCGAGCGCCCGCTCCATGACCCGCTCCGGCCCCATCTCCCCGCTGAGCAGCAGCGTCGGTACCCCAGCGCCGGCCGCGCGGATGGCGATTCCGAGCGCGAGCGCCGACTTCCCACTTCCCACGTCGCCGGCGAGGATCGCGAGGTCCTGCCGCCGAAATCCGCCGCCGAGCGCCCGATCGAGTGACGGGAAGCCACTCGGCACCGTGTCGGCCGCGATCATGCCGGGCTCCGTGGCATCGATCCGCGCGATTACCGACTCCAGCGAGCCGCCGCCCTCCCCCGATCCTCGCACTAATGCACCTGCGCCGTGCCGGCGCGGAGCGCGGCACGCGCCGAGCGGGCTGCGTGTGCCACCGCCTCGCCCGCCTCCGCCCCTCCACTCTCGCGCGCCGGGGCGACCAGCTGACTCAGCACCTGCACAGCGGTTTCCGATCGGGCGTCGCGCAGCTGGCTGATCGCGGCCGAGAGCGCCCGGCGCAAGGGCGGCGGCAGAGTCAGGCTGCTGAGCCGCTGCTCCAGGGCCTGCAGCCGGCGCCGATGGGCGCGTTCGGCGGGGAGCTCGCGCACCAGGTCCTGCGCCACTCGCACCGTGAGCCAGAGGGCGAAGATGCCCTCGCGCCGCGGCCCCCGGCCGGTCTTCGGCAACAGCTGGAGCAGAGCGGTGGCCGCCGGGTCCCAGCCGTTCATCCGAGCGCCTCGGCGAGGGCGGGGAAGACGAGATCGGGGACGATCTGTCGCATGCAGTGGTGATGGCCGAGGGGACAACGGCGGGTGCCGTGGGCGCTGCAGGGCCGGCAGGGGAGCTTCAGCTCGACTACGCTGGCGGGCGAGCGGTAGGGGAAGAAGCCGAACTGCCGGACCGTCGGTCCGAAGAGGGCGACGACCGGCGTGCCGACGCCTGTCGCCATGTGCATGACTCCGGTGTCGCCCGAGATGAGCGCCTCGGACCGCCGAATGACGGCGCCCGTCTCCTGAAGCCCGAGCGCGCCGGCGAGGCTCGCGACGCTGGCCCCTCCGGCCATGCGGGTGATCGCCGCCGCGGCCTCCATGTCGTCGGCTCCGCCGAGGATGGCGACGTCGGCTCCCGTCGACGTGATCCGCCCCACCAGGTCGACCCAGTGCTCGATGGGCCAGCGCTTGGTGGCGTGGGCCGCGCCTGGCGCGATCGCGACGATCGGCCGCTCGCGGCCGAGCTCGAGGGCGACCAATCGCTCCGCGGCACGACAGTCCGCCTCCTCGGAGATGTAGAAGTCGGGAGGGCCGCCGTCGGGCTCCACCTCCAGCTCCCTCGCCGCCTCGAAGTACCGCTCCGCGACCGGCAGGTAGGCGCCAAACCGGTCGCGCTTGGTGGTGATGAGCAGCGCCCGCTCGAGGGTGCGCTTCTGGTACGAGCGCCAGGGACCGGGCGCGAGCCGTCGGAGCGCGTGGCTGCGCAGGTTGCCGTGCAGATCGAGGAGATGGCTGTAGCGCACGCCGCGGATCCGCTCCGCGATCGCCAGGATGCTCTCCTGGGGCGCCACCCCCAGCACCTCGCTCAGGTGGGGATTGTGACTGAGCAGCGGGACATAGGGCTCCTTGGTGAGCACGGCGATCCGCGCGCCGGGATGCCGGGTACGGATGGCGCGAAGGAGCGGAGTGATGAGAAGGATGTCCCCGATGGCGCTGAAGCGGACGACGAGGACGTCGGGCGCGAGGGTCTCGGTCACGGGGGCAATGTAGGCGGTAGGGCGGTAGGGCGGTACGGCGGTCGGGCGGTACACCGCCACCGCTCCGCCCCGCCCGGCGGACGGGCGTGCAGGCCGAACGAGGCCGACCTGTCATCCCGAAGGAGCGAAGCGACTGAGGGATCTTCTCACCGGTCTCCCGATGATCGCCAAGAAGATGCCTCGCTGCGCTCGGGATTACAGGCGAGCGTCGTGTCCGCCGGTCCGCCGGTCCGCCGGTCCGCCGTCCCAAGCTATCTTTCCTCCATGCCCCGTCCCAAGAGCATCCTCTGGGTGGACGACGAGGTCGAGAGCCTCACGTCCCACATCCTCTTTCTCGAGGAGCAGGGCTTCGCCGTGGAGACGACCACGCACGGCGATGATGCCCTCGCCCTGCTCCAGCGCCAGCCCTACGGCGTGGTCCTGCTCGACGAGCAGATGCCCGGCCGTCGGGGGCTCGACCTCTTCCGCGCCATCCGCAGCATCGACCACGGCATGCCCGTGGTGATGGTGACCAAGAGCGAGGAGACCGAGACCCTCAAGGACGCCATCGGCGCCGACATCTCCGACTACCTCATCAAGCCGGTCAATCCGCGGCAGATCCTCTCCGTGGTCACCCGGCTGCTCGACGGCGACCGGATCCGGCAGCAGCGCCTCTCCCGCGACTTTGCCACCCGCTTCCGGGATCTCGAGGCTCGCCGCGGGAGCCCGCTGACCTGGCGCGAGTGGATCGAGCTGGTGGCCGAGCTGGCCGAGTGGGAGGTGCGGCTGGGACAGGCCGATGAGCCGGGGCTCCAGGACGCGCTCCGCACCCTCCAGGACAGTCTGCGGCAGGACTTCGCCCGCTATCTCCAGCGCAACTACGCCCGCTGGCTGCACGACGGCGACAGCGACCGCCCGCCCCTCTCGGTGGACATCGGCGCGGAGTTCCTCAAGCCGGTGCTGGACATGCACCGGAAGGCCCTGCTGGTGGTGGTGGACTGTCTCCGGCTCGACCAGTGGGCCATGCTCCGCCCGCTCGTCAGCGCCAGGTTCGATATCGAAACCGCCTACTACTTCTCGATCCTTCCCACCGCCACGCCGTTCGCGCGGAACGCGATCTTCAGCGGCCTCTTTCCGGCGGAGATCAAGGCCCGCTACCCGAGATGGTGGACCGACAACGAGGAGGCCAGCCTCAACGCCCACGAGGCCGAGCTGCTGACCGAGCAGCTCAAGGAGATCACCGGGCGGCAGGTCCCGGTGCATTATGAGAAGGTGTTCACCGCCGCCGACGGCGACGGACTGCTCCGCCGACTCCCGGCGCATCTGGCCCAGGACGGGGTCACCGCGCTGGTCTTCAACTTCATCGACCAGCTCACCCACGGGCGGACCGAGAACTCGACCCTCTACGAGGTGGCCCGGGACACCCCGGCCCTCCGCAACCTCACCCGCACCTGGTTCGAGCGCTCCCCGCTCTGGGACGCGCTGCGCGAGGCCGAGCGGCGCGGGGTGCCGGTGCTCCTGACCACGGATCACGGATCGATCCATTGTCACACGCCGGCGACGGTGTACGCCAAGCGGGACACCACCTCGAATCTGCGCTACAAGTTCGGCGACGACCTGCGGGCCCAGGAGGCGGACGCCGCGCTGGTGGTGGACGACCTGCCGGCCTACGGGCTCCCCGCGCGGACGCCCGGCACCAGGCTCCTCCTGGCGACGGGGGATCGCTTCTTCGTCTATCCGACCAAGCTGCGGGAGTATCAGGCCCGCTATCGCGGCGCGTTCCTCCACGGCGGCGTGTCGCCCGAGGAAGTCATCCTCCCCATCGCTCTGCTCACCCCGCGTCACGGCTAGCGTGGAGACCGAGCGTCGCCTGTTGCGGCTGGTGCGGCCCTATTGGGGGCTGCTGGCCGCCGGGCTCGTCGTCACCTTCCTCGCCTCGGTGCTCGACGGCTTCGTCCTGGTGGTGCTGATCCCGCTGCTCAAGAACCTGTTCGGCACAGCCGGCGAGCTCCGCACCGGCTCGACCCAGCTGGAGGCGTTTGTCGACGGCCTGGTCCAGCCGCTGGTGGCCGGCCTCTCGCCGACGCAGGCGGCGGGCCGGCTGGTGCTGGTCCTGGTGATGGGGCTGCTGCTCAAGAACACCCTTTCCTACCTGTCGAGCCAGATCACGGTGCGGGCGCAGGAGGGCCTGGTGCGCGACCTCCGCGCCCGGCTGTTCGACCACCTGCTCACCCTCGAGCTGGGCTTCTTCCAGCGGACCCGGGCGGGGCAGGTGATCTCGGCGATGATGGCGGATGTGGACCAGACCAAGACGGTGATCACCGCATCGCTGGTCTCGCTCTTCCAGAACGCGGTCGTGGTGGCGGTGACGCTGGTGGTACTCAGCCAGATCTCGATGCGGCTGACCCTCTTCACCCTGGCCTTCGTCCCGCTCCTGGTGGTGCTGCTCCAGCGGCTGGTCCGACGGCTCCGGCGGCACGCGCGCGCCAGGAGCAAGGAGCGGGGCGAGGTCACCGCCACGGTGGCGGAGCGGATCGGCGCCATGAAGCTGATCCGCTCCTACGGGGAGGAGGCCCGCGAGTCCGCCGCGTTCCGCAGCCAGACCGACCGGTACCGGAAGCAGGTGATCCGCACCCAGCGGTTCTCCTCGCTCACCAGTCCGGTCACCGAAGTGTTCTCCGGGTTCCTGGTCATCCTCATCATCTGGGCAGCGACCAGTCCCGGACTGCTCGGCCTGGATGCGCCGCTCGCCCCGGCCACCATCATCGTCTTTCTGATGGCCGCGCTCCGGCTCACCTCCCCGCTCAAGACGATCTCCGGCTTCCCCGCCACGATGGCCGTCGCCCTCGGCGCCGCCGAGCGCATCTTCGAGGTGCTCGACGAGCCTCCCACCGAGGTGGACCAGCCGGGAGAAGGGGAGGCCAGCTTCCATCGCGAGATCGTCTTCGACCACGTGGGCTTCCGCTACGGTGACGGCGACCCCGTCCTGAGCGACATCTCCCTGACGATCCCCAGGGGCAAGGTGGTCGCCCTGGTGGGTCCCTCCGGCGCGGGCAAGACGACGCTGGCAGACCTGCTTCCTCGCTTCCACGAGCCGACGGAGGGAAGGATCCTGCTGGACGGCGTGCCCCTCACCCGACTCAAGCGCCGCTCGCTCCGCGCGCTCATGGGTGTGGTGAGCCAGGATACCGTGCTGCTCAACAACACGGTGCTCGCCAACATCGCCTACGGGTCACCCGACGCCACTCGCGAGCGGGTCGAGGCCGCGGCCGAGGCGGCGAACGCGGCCGGGTTCATCCGGCAGCTGCCCCAGGGCTTCGACACCGTCCTCGGCGAGCGGGGGACTCGACTGAGCGGAGGCCAACGTCAGCGGATCGCGATCGCCCGGGCCCTGCTGCGCGACCCGCCGATCCTGATCCTCGACGAAGCTACCAGCGCCCTCGACACCGAATCGGAGCGCCTGGTCCAGCAGGCGATCGATCGCCTGATGCAGGACCGCACCGTGCTGGTGATCGCCCACCGGCTCGCCACGGTGCGCGACGCGGATGAGATCGTCGTGCTGGACGAGGGAGGGATCGTCCAGCGGGGCACCCACGAAGAGCTCTACCGCACAGGCGGGCTCTATCGGCGGCTGCACGATCTCCAGTTCCGCGAGGACGACCTCGTGGAGGTCGCGAATCGGAGGTTGTGATCCGGCGTCCGCTCGCTAGTTTCCGTTTTTTCCCCACGGTGAGCGCCGATGGACCACTTCGAAAACACCCGCGTGCTGCTCGTCGGCGCGTTCGACGACGCGATGCACGCCCACACCGCACTCCGCCGGCGCGCGCTCGAGCGGCTCGGCTGCACGGTCACCTCCTTCAACCTCGTGAGTCAGGGTGGGCTGCTGAACCGGCTGCGCCGGATCGGCCTCCACGATCGCATGGTCAAGGCACTCCACCAGACTGATCCGGAGGTGGTCCTGGTGCTGGAGGGCAGCCAGATGCCGCCGGAGCTGGTGGCAGAGCTCAAGCGCGAGAGCCGCGCGCTCTGGGTCAATTGGTTCTGCGACGAGCGCCGGAGCCGCAGCGCGATCTCCGCCCTCGCGGCCGCGTACGATCTCGTCTTCGTGGCCGGCAGCGAGGTGGTGGAGAGCGGGGAGACCGTGGGCCTCCCGCCGATGCGCTACCTGCCCCCGGGCTGCGATCCCTCGGTGCACCGGCCCATGCGCTCGCGCGACCAGTTCCGCGCCAACGCGGTCTTCGCCGGCACGGCGACCCCGCACCGGGAGCGGGTGCTCTCGGAGCTGGTCGAGTTCGGGCTGGCGGTGTGGGGACCGGGGTGGCGCCGGACTCGACTCCGGGACTACTGCCGCGGTGAGCTGCTGGACCACGGGGACTACATACGGGCCTACGCGGGCGCGTCCGTGGCGGTCAACGTCCAGTGCTCGGATGCGAGCGAGGGCGCCGATCCGGGATGCAACCGCCGGCTGTTCGAGCTGGCCGCGATTGGTGTGCCCCAAGTGGTCGAGGATCGCCCCGACATCCACCGCAACTTCCGCGAGGGCTCGGAGATCCTGGTCGCGCGATCGATGGCCGATTTCAAAAGTCTCCTCGCCGAGGCGCTGCAGGATCGGGCCTGGTCGGAGCAGGTGGCCGCCGGCGCGCGGCAGCGGGCGCTGACGGAGCACACTTACATGCACCGGCTGGCCGCCTTGCTCGGCGCGACGCGGGTGATGGAGCCGCAGTTCGCGTAAGGCGGTCGGGCGGACAGGGGACCGGCGGACCGGGGTGCCTGCTGGTGTCATCCCGAGGAACGAAGCGATGAGGGATCCTCTCACCCGGTCTCCGATGACCGCGGAGAAGA
>JBKPGZ010000185.1:0-11857 GCA_046729675.1 Gemmatimonadota bacterium
GTGTATAAGAGACAGCGCCTGGCCCGCGAGATAGTTCACCGCCCCGCGCAGCTCCGCCTCCGCCACCGGCTCGTCCGCGAATCGCTCCAGCTCGACCAGCATCTGCTCCCGCGCCTCGTCCTCCCGCTCGGGCGACGTCGCGATGTAGGTGACCAGCGCGCCGCCGCGCGCCTTCTGCCACGCCGAGGCCAGCACCGTGTAGGCGAGCGAGCGCCGGTCGCGCAGCGCCTCGAACAGCCGTCCGCCGAGGCCGCTGGCGATCGCACTCCACACCTGGGCCACCGCGTGCTCCCGCTGCCGCCGCGAGGGACCGGGGAACGCCATCGCGAGCGCCGCCTGGGCCTTGTCGCGGGAGACCACCCGAGCCGGCGAATCGCCGGCGTTGCCCGCGAGCCACTGAACCGGTTCCGTCAGCGCGATCGCCTGGATCGGCGGCCGCTCGCCGAAGATGCCGGCCAGCTCATCGGATGCCCGGTCCGGCTCCACGTCGCCCACGGCGATCACCAGCGGACGCGCGCCCAGCAGCGCGGCGCGATGCCAGGCCCGCACATCCTCCGGCCCGATCGCGGGCAGGGTCTCCGGAAGGCCACCCACCGGCAGCCCGTAGCCCCGCTCGCCGAACGCCGCCGAGAATGCGAGTTGAAAGGGATAGCGGAACATGTCGTCCGCCACCCGCTCCGCCTCGGCCACCATGAGCCCGCGCTCGGCGGCGATGTCGGCCTCCCGCATGTGGGGATGCAGGAAGACAGTGTCCAACAGGGTGGCCGCCTCACCCAGGTGTTCCACCAGAACCGAGGCGCCGAAGCCGAGCCAGTCCGTGACGGAGGTGGCGGCGAGCGTGCCGCCCAGGCGCTCGAACGCGAACGCCAGCCCGGCCGCGTCGAAGTCGCCGGCGCCGCGCACCGCGGCGCGAACCAGCAGCGATCCGAGGCCGGCCTGGCCCGGGGGATCGAACCGGAGGCGGGGGACGTAGATCCCGAGGGTGACCAGCGGCACCCCCGTCTTGCGGTAGACCAGCAGGTCGGCACCGGGCAGTCGGGTGACGCTGACGCCGTGCTCGGCCCTCGCTCGTGCGGCGACCGCCGGGCGGGGCTGCACCCTCGGCGAGCTCCCGTTCGCCGCGGCCCGCAGCTCGGTCACGGCAAACGCACGCTCGAGCGCTTCCACCTTGAGATCGCCGCCCGTGCCGGAGGGGTGGTAGACCACGCCGGCCACGGCGTCCGGTGCGAGATGCCTCGCCGCCACCTCCCGGACCTCCGAGGTTCCGATCTCGCCCAGTCGGGCGTACTCCCGGTCCAGCAGGCCGACGTCCTCCAGCGCCTCGGCGCCGGCGAGCGCGCTGGCCCGCCCCTCCATGGACTCGAGCCTGCGAGCCCACCGGGCGCGCACCAGCGTTCGGGCGCGCTCCAGATCCTCATCCTTCGGCCCCGTCAGCGCGAGTCGGGCCACTGCTTCCGCCACGCCGGCGACCGCGGCCTCGACTCGATCGGGGCGAAGCTCGGCGCTGACGGTGAACACACCCAGTTCGGTCGGCGCGTAGTTGTGGGCCGCGGCCCAGGTGACGATGCCGGGCTCGCGCAGCGTGCGGTAGAGCCAGCTTCCCCGGCCGGACCCCAGCACCGCCGCAGCGAGATCCAGCGCCGGGGAGTCGGGATGCAGGGGCGGGACCACCCGCCAGCCGAGCACCAGCTCAGCCTGGACCACATCGCCGCGGAGCGTGCGGGTGCGAACCTCGCGGCGCTCGGGCTCCTCCGGCGAGCGATCCACCGCGCCCGCGGCCGCCGGCCACTCGCCGTACGCGGCGCGCGCGAGCGCCAGCGCCCGGTCGGGGTCCACGGCGCCGACGATGGCGACGATGGTGCGCTCCGGCACGTACCGGGAGCGGTAGTACGCCCAGAGATCCTCGCGGGTGAGGCGAGCCAGCTGGTCCTCGTGGCCGATCCGCCACCGCCGGATGCGATGGCGGTCGAACATCACCTCGTGCAGCGTCTCATAGGCGACCGCGCTCGGTGTGTCCCGCTTGCGCTTGGCCTCCTGAATGATGACCTGGAGCTCGCGCGCCAGCTCGCCGGCGTCGATGACGGAATTGCGGAGGGCGTCGGACTGGATGTCGAGTGCCGTCTCGAGGCCGGAGGCGGGGAGAACGGTGAAGTAGGTGGTGTGATCGTAGCTCGTGCTGGCGTTGAGATACCCGCCGGCGCTCTTGGTCTCCCGGGCGATCGCCCCCACGCCGCGGCGCGGGGTGCCCTTGAAGAACATGTGCTCGAGGACGTGGGAGATGCCGGTCCAGCGATCGGGCTCGTCGAAGAAGCCCGCCTTGACATGGGTGACGACCGCGACCACCGGCGCGGAGTGGTCCGGCTGCACCAGGAGGGTCAGGCCGTTGTCCAGGACCTCTTTTCTTACACCCGAAGTCCAGTAGGACCTGCGTGAAGCGTTTTCCCCTTTCACGCTTTACTGCACGATCCTCAGGACTCCGGCCTCCGCACTGCCCCGGATGAACGCCTCGGCGTCCGTGGTGGGGATGATGACGCCGGTCTCCGCGTGGCCGCGGCGGGCGAGGCTGGCCATGAAGTCGTTCAGGCTGCCATGGGCCCACTCGCGATCGGCCGCCTTCATCTGGAGCAGGATCTCGTCCCAGCTCCCCCGGATGCTCTGGCCCGTGAGCGTGACGACCAGGTGCGACTCGCCCTGCCCCGGCTTCTTCTGCATCGCGTGGAGCTCGCTCAACAGCGTGCCGAAGAGCTCCAGCTGGTGGGGGTCGCGGATGCCCCCGTCCGCCTGGGAGGCCTCCACTTCGGCCAGCAGCATGTCGATCGGATCGGGATCGCCCGCCACCTCCGCCAGGCGCGCGAGCCAGGGCTTCAGCTCCGGATCGTCGTCGGGCAGGCGGTAGACCGACTTCTTGAGCTCGATGTGCCGCCAGATGCCCAGCTCGTCGTAGTGGTCGTCGGGCTGGGTGCGCTCGAGGTGGTGGAGCGCGGCCTCGGTCTCCCCCCGGTCGTAGAGCAGGTTGGCGAGATAGATGCGCGCCTCCGCGAAGCTCGGCTCCAGCTCCAGCGCGCGGCGGAGCCAGTAGAGCGAGCCGGCGTCGTTGCCCAGCCGGTGCGACGCATACCCCAGGCACGCGGCCGCATCCGGGGACTCCGGATGGGCGGAGCCGGCGAGGTCGAAAAAGCGGTGCGCCGGGGCGATCAGCCCTTCGCGGAACAGCGCCCGGCCCACCTGCAACATGAGCTCGTGGTCGTCCTGGAAGCCGAGCTGCACGATGCGCTCGAACACCTTCATGGCGCCTTCGCGGTCACCCAGCTTGAGCAGCGTCTCGCCGATGCCCGCGAGACCATCCTCGTGGTCGGGATCGATGCCCAGGGCAGCCTCGAAGCTCCGCCGCGACCAGGCGAATTCTTCCCTGGCCAGATGGGCGTAGGCCTTCCCGATGTGGAGTTCGACGGCGTGGGGGTAAAGTGCGATGCCTTGCTTCAGGACGGTCAGCGCTTCATCGTAGCGGCCTTCGTTGTAGAGTTGATGGGCTTGTTCGTCGAAGTCGTCGGAGCTGAGGAATGCATCCGACATCGGCGCGCCTCCCCGGGCAGGTTGTCGTAACCTAGGACCTTCCCGACACGCAGGCAATAGAACGATCGCGCGCCGATGACCGCGAGCGCGCCGATGCTTGCGGTGGCTCCGCTCCCGCTCTCATATTTGGCAGCATATTCCTTCTCCCATGGACCGGCCATGGACCCGGTGGACGCGGGGATCTTCGAGGCCTGGCTCGCCTCGACCGACGACGGGGTAGTGGCCGTCGACGCCGAGGGAAGGGTAGTGCTGCACAATCCTGCGGCCAGCCGGGTCACCGGCCTCCCTCCCGCCGCGGCCCATCACCGTTCCTGGCGCGAAGTCCTCCGACTTGATCGCTCCGTGGGCGACCTGCTCTGGTCGGCCACCTCTGGACGGCCCGCCAGCACGCTCGCCAGTGTGCTCTGCGCGCAGGGGAACCTCCGCACGGCGGAGACCCATGCCCATCCCTGGACCGACGCCGCCGGACGAACCGGAATCCTGGTCCTCATCCGCGACCTGACGGTGCTGTGCCGGAGCCGGAGCGGCCCCGGTGGGCGCAACGGCTACGGCGGTCTGGTGGGCGCGGATCCGGCGATGACGGCGCTGTACGATCTGATCGAGGCCATCGCACCGAGCGATGCCCCGGCGGTGATCGAGGGCGAGGCCGGCACCGGCAAGGAGCTGGTCGCGCAGACGATTCACGCCCGGAGCCGCCGGGCCGAGCGGCCGCTGGTCGTGGTGGATTGCGGCGCCATTGCCGCGTCGCTCCTGGAGGCCGAGCTGTTCGGCCGCGCGCGCACGGCGCCGCACGCGACAGCCGCGATCGGCCGCGCGGAGCTGGCGCACAGCGGCACGTTGCTGCTGCGGCGCGTCGGCGCGGCGCCCCCGGCGGTGCAAGCCCGGCTGCTCCGTCTGCTCGACGCCGGCGTGGTGGAGCGCACAGGCGAGACCGTGCCGAGGCGGGTGGACGTCCGGCTGCTGGTGACGACGCAGCGCCCGCTGGCGGAGCTGGTCCGGGAAGGCCGACTCGATGACCACCTGCTGCACCGACTCCAGGTGGTGCGGGTGAGGGTGCCGAGCCTGCGCGATCGCCCGGGCGACATCGCGCTCCTCGCGGAGCACTTCCTCGCCCGCTACGGTGCGGCAGGCGCGGTGCTCTCGCCCGCCGCTGCGGCCGTGCTCCAGGCGGCGCAGTGGCCGGGGAACGTGCGCCAGCTGGAGCATGCCATGCGCGAGCTGGCGTCGCGTCTCACGGCGGACATGGAGACGACGATCGAGCCGCACCAGCTGCCCGGGGACCTGGTCTCGGCACGCGCGGGGGCATCGCTGTCGTCGGCGCACGTGCCCACTGAGGACCGCCGCACCGTGCTCCTGCGGGCCCTGTCGTCACACGGCGGCAATCGGACTGCGGCCGCGCGCGCCCTCGGGATCGGGCGGGCGACCTTCTACCGCTGGTGGCGCGAGGCGGGGCTCAGCGGCTAGCCGCCGGCGCCCCGACCCGTCCCCCGACTCCCGCCTTCCTTCCGCGCCAAAGTCCTCCCGCGGGATATGTTTGTGCCGTGACCTTCCAGCGTAAACTGCTGCTCGGATTCTCACTCATGGTCCTCCCGGCCCTGCTGGTCGGCGCCGAGGCCATCCGGAGCAACCGGCTGGAGCGCAGGGCCCTCGATGCCCTGGGCGAGAGCATGGCCCGCACCCGCACCTACGCGGAGCTGGAGACCGCGATGTTCGACCAGGGCGAGATCGTCTGGCGCTACCTGAGCGGCCTCGACCCCGGGGCCCGGCGCGAGTTCGAGCTCGCGGGCGAGGTGGTGGCCTACTGGCAGGGCCGCTGGCGCGCTGAGCTCGGTCCCGACGAGAGTAACCTCGCCGATGGCGTTGCCGGCATCCAGGACGAGATCCGCCAGGTATCGCAGCGCGTCTTCAGCCTGGCCGACTCGGGCCGGCGCCAGGAGGCGTTCGCGCTCGCCCAGCGGGAGCTGCGAGGCCGGCTCCAGCCGGCGCTCACCCAGATGAACCGCATGGTCTACCGGCGGGCGCGGGAATCGAGCGTGCGCGGCGCCTACGCGCGGCTGGAGGAGATCCTGGCCGGGGAAGGTCGCACGCTGCTCGTCATCATCGCGCTCACGCTCGCCGTCGGGCTGGTGGTCTCCTGGGTGATCTCCCGCGGCCTCACCCGGCCGATCCGCGACCTCACCGCCGCGATGGCGGTGGTGGGCTCGGGCAGGCTGGATCACCCGGTGACGCCGACCTCGCGCGACGAGATCGGAGAGCTGGCCGCCGAGTTCGCCCGGATGACCGACAGCCTGCGCCGGAACGTGTCCCAGCTGGAGCGCACCCAGGCGCAGCTGGTGCAGTCCGAGAAGCTCGCCTCGATCGGCGAGATGTCCGCGGCGGTGGCCCACGGGCTCCGCAATCCCCTGGCGAGCCTCCGAGCGGCGGCTCAGCTGGTGCGGCGTCATCCCGACTCGCCCGCCTCCGGCGAGACCCTCGAGGCCATCATCGAGGAAGTGGACCGGCTCGACCGGCGCATCAGCCACCTGCTGAGTTTCAGCCGGCCGGCTCCGTTCAACCCGATGCCCGAGAAGGTCGATCGACTGCTGGAAGGCCTCCTCCCCACGTTCGCCGAGCCGCTGCGCGAGCACGGCGTCGAGCTCCAGCTCGAGCTCGCGCGCGACCTGCCCGAGGTCCGGGTGGACCCCATGCAGATGGAGCAGGCGCTCCTCGAGCTGGTCTCCAACGCGTTGGACGCCATGCCGAAGGGCGGCACGCTCCGGCTGGCGGCGCAGGCGGGCGATAGGGGTCCGCCGTCTTCCGAGGTGCTGGTCGAGGTCTCCGACACCGGCGGCGGCATCCCCGAGGAGGTGCTGCCCTCGGTCTGCGAGCCCTTCTTCACCACCCGGGAGGAGGGCACCGGCCTGGGGCTCGCCATCGCGAAGCGATACGTGGAGCAGAATGGAGGACGTCTGGAGATCCTGAGCACGCCGGGGACGGGCACTACCGTCCGGGTCCGTCTCCCGACGGGAGCGGCGGCATGAGCGGCACCGTTCTCATCGTGGACGACGAGAGGACCCTGGCCCGCGCGGTGCGGGCCTTCCTCGTCGAGTCGGGCTACGACGCGGAAGTCGCGCCGGACGCGGAGCAGGCCCTCGGCATGCTGGAGACGCTGCGGCCGGATGTGGTCTTCTCCGACATGCGGCTCCCGGGAATGAACGGCATCGAGTTGCTGCGCCGGATCCGCGAGTTCGACCCCTCGATCCCGGTCGTCATCATGACCGCCTACGGCACCATCGAAGGCGCGGTCGAGGCGGTGAAGCTGGGCGCGTTCGATTATCTGAAGAAACCGGTGGACCTGGAGGAGCTGAAGCTCCTGGCCGATCGCGCGCGGGAGCACTCCCAGCTCCAGCTGGAGCTCTCCTACCACCGCCGGCGGGCCGCGAGCGACCTGCCCTTCGGCGCCGTGCTCGGCGAGTCGCCGGCCATGCGCGCCGTCCTGGAGCAGGCCCGCCAGATCGCGACCCTGGACGAGACGCCGCCCGTCCTCGTCATCGGCGAGACCGGCACCGGCAAGGGCCTCGTCGCGCGGACGATCCATGCGGGGAGCCGTCGGGCGTCCAAGCCGTTCATCGAGGTGAACTGCACGGCGCTCCCCGCCACGTTGATGGAGGCCGAGCTGTTCGGCCACGAGCGCGGTGCCTTCACCGACGCCAAGGAGTCGCGCATGGGCCTCTTCGAGGCGGCGGAAGGCGGCTTCCTGTTCCTGGACGAGGTGGGCGACGTGGAGCTGTCGCTCCAGGGCAAGCTGCTCAAGGCCGTGGAAGAGCGGACCGTGCGCCGGGTGGGAGGGATCCGGGACCGGAAGATCGACGTCCGCATTCTCGCCGCGACCAACCGCGACCTGGAACGCGAGTCGCAGCGGGAACGGTTCCGCCGCGACCTCTATTTCCGGCTGGCCGTCATCCTGCTCCGGCTGCCGCCGTTGCGGGAGCGCGGGGAGGACGTGCTGACGCTGGCCCAGCACTTTCTCCGCCGGTTCAGCGCCAAATACGGGAAGCAGGCGGAGCGGCTCGATCCGCGCGCCCGCGACCTGCTCCTGTCCTACCCCTGGCCCGGCAACGTCCGCGAGCTGAGCCACGTGATCGAGCGGGCCGTGCTCTGGAGCAAGGGCCCGATGCTGGACGTCGAGCACCTCGCCCTCGAGGTTCCTCCCGACCGGGTCGAGACCGGGCCCGACGCGGCCTTGCTCCCGACCAACCGCCCGGCGGGGATGGAGCTGGAGCAGTGGGAGCGCTCCCTGATCGAGCAGGCGCTCCGCGAGTCCGACGGCAACCAGACCCGCGCAGCCCAGCGCCTCGGCATCACCCGCGACACCCTCCGTTATCGACTGAAGAAGTACGGAATCCAATCCTGACGGGTGGGTGAGATCACCCAATCTCCGGGTCATCTCACCCACCCACCCGGGCGGTCCGCCGGTCCGCCGGTCCGTCGGTCCGCCCCTGATCCTCTTGATTCACCTCCATTTACGACCGAAGTACAACATTGTCTCACTTGCGGCACGCGGTGTGCATTACCGAGGGCGGCGTCGGGCCACAGGAGGTCCGACTGGGTGTGCGCACCCAATCAGCCGTTCCGGGTCCCACAGGGCCCACCACATCAATCCGGAGGGTGCTATGACGTGGACCAAGCCCGAGGCCGAGGTTGTGGCTGTCACGATGGAAGTCACCGCTTACGTCGCGACGCTCTAAGGCGACCGACCATCGATGAGGGGCTCGCGAAAGCGAGCCCCTTACTTTTTCAGGGTGCAAGTCATCTTGCTCGGGACCGCCGCCGGTGGCGGATTCCCCCAATGGAACTGCTGGTGCCCGACCTGCCGGATCGGGCGCGGGGAGCCTCATAGGGCGCACCCGCGCACGCAGTCGTCCGCAGCGGTGAGCGCCGACGGCCGTCGCTGGTTCCTGCTCAACGCCTCGCCCGACGTGCACGCGCAGCTGGCCCGGCTTCCCGGGGCGGAGCCCAACGGCATGCGGCACGTGCCGATCGAAGGGGTGGTGCTCACCGACGCGGAGCTCGACCACACGCTCGGTCTGGTGCTGCTGCGCGAAGGCCGCTACCTCCAGGTATACGCCACGCCCGCCGTGCAGCACGTCATCGAGCACGACTCCAGCCTGCTGCCGGTGACCCGTGCCTTTGCGGAGGTCAGGGTCCAGCCCCTGGCGATCGGCGGCGCGACTGCGCTGGTGTACCGCGACGGCTGCCCGGCCGGCCTCTCCGTCAGCACCTTCCCGGTCCCGGCCGGCCCACCGAGGTTCGCGAGCCACGAGATGCCGGGCCACACCGTCGGCCTGCTGGTACGCGACGATGCGACCGGCGGCGTCTGCGCCTTCGTCCCGGGCTGCGGTGGCCTCGACCGGACCTTGCTCGATCGTCTGGCCGGTGCCGAGCTGGTGCTGTTCGACGGCACCTTCTGGACCGACGACGAGCTCATCGCACTCGGTATCGGCGAGCGCACCGCACGGCAGATGGATCACCTGCCGGTGTCGGGACCGGACGGCAGCCTGGAGCGGCTCGCCGCCCTGCCGGCGCGGCACAAGGTCTACACCCACATCAACAACACCACTCCCCTGCTGATCGAGGATTCGCCGCCGCGGCTCCTGGTCGAGCGCCTCGGCCTCGCCGTCGGGGCCGACGGCATGCGGTTCACTCTCTGACCACGGCAGCTTCGACCATGACCGCGACCCTACCGACCGCTTCCCAGCTCTCCGCGCCGCCCCGCCCGCCGATCCCCCGGCTCGAGCGCCCGCTTGCGCCGGCGGAGCTGGAAGAGGCGCTGCGGGCGTTCAGCGGGTCGTACTACGTCGAGCATCCCTTCCACCGGATGATGTACGCCGGGCAGCTTTCCCAGCGGCAATTCCAGGGGTGGGTGACCAACCGGTTGGCGTACCAGCGGGTGGTGCCGCGGAAGGACGCGGCGATCCTCTCCAACTGCCCCGACCCCGCGGTGCGCCGCGAGTGGATCCAGCGGATCGTCGACCACGACGGAACCGAGCCGGGCACCGGCGGCATCGAGCTCTGGATCCGGCTCGGCGTCGCGCTCGGGGTGCCGCGGGAGGAAATGGAGGACGAGCGGCATGTGCTCCCCGCCGCACGGCTGATCTGCGAGTCGTACGTACACTTCTGCCGGACCAAGCCGTGGGTGGAGGCCGTCGCCTCGTCGCTGACCGAGCTGTTCGCGCCCAAGATCCACCAGCAACGGATCGAGGCCTTCCCGAAGCACTACCCCTGGATCCCGCCCGAGGCGCTGGACTACTTCAAGAGTCGGCTGGTCCAGGCTCCGCGCGACGTGCGCCACGGGCTCTCCATCGTGCAGCAGCACTGCACTACGGTGGATACCCAGCTCGGCGCCTTCCGGGCCCTGGCCTTCAAGCTGGAGATGCTGTGGGCGCTGATTGACACGATTCACCATGCATATGCGGAGTCGCCGGGATGAACCAGGAGTCCGTGCCCGCCCTGTGGAAGCTCGCCCGGATGGACTTCGACGCCGTGCGCAACCGCCCGGTGCTGCTCTACCCCGAGGGTGCCGTGCTGCTCAACGACACCGGGAAGGCGATCTTGGAGCTGGTGGACGGACACCGGAGCGTTCGCGAGATCGCCCGCATCCTGGGCGAGCGCTATCAGACCGACGTCACCGCCGACGTCACCGAGTACCTGTCGCACCTGGCGGAGAGGGAGTTGATCCGTGACGGCTGACCGACCGACTACGCTGCTGGCGGAGCTGACCCACCGCTGTCCGCTGCACTGCCCTTATTGCTCCAACCCGCTGGAGATGGTCCGCGCCCAGGGTGAGATGGGGACCGAGGACTGGAAGCGGGTCTTCACCCAGGCTCGCGAGCTCGGCGTGCTCCAGCTCGGCCTCTCCGGCGGCGAGCCGCTGGTCCGCAAGGATCTCGAGGAGCTGGCGATCCATGCTCGCGGCCTCGGCCTCTACACCACCCTGGTGACCTCCGGCCTCGGTCTCACTCGCGTGCGCGCGGAGCGCCTGCGCGAGGCCGGCCTGGAGCACATCCAGATCTCGATCCAGGACGCCGACTCCGAGGTCGCGGAGAAGATCGCGGGCGTCAGCTCGGTGAAACAGAAGCGGGCCGCCGCCGCCATGGTGCGGGAGCTGGGCTTCGCCTTCTCCATCAACGTGGTGTTGCACCGCGCCAACCTCGACCGCATCGGCGCGATCATCGACCTCGCGGCCGAGCTGGGCGCGGACCGGCTGGAGCTGGCCAACACCCAGTACTACGGCTGGGCTCTGGAGAACCGCGCCATGCTGATGCCCACCCGGGAGCAGCTCGCCCGCGCCCAGGCCACGGCCGAGGACGCCATGCGGCGCTACAAGGGGAAGATGCAGATCCTCTTCGTGCTGCCCGACTACTTCGGGAAGTACCCCAAGCCGTGCTACGGCGGCTGGGGCCGGCTCTATCTGGTGGTCGCGCCGGATGGCAAGGTGCTGCCCTGCCACGGCGCCACCCAGATCACCACCCTCACCTTCGACAACGCGCGGGACCGCTCCCTGGAGTGGATCTGGCACGAGTCGGCCGCATTCAAGGCCTTTCGCGGCGACAGCTGGATGCGGGAGCCCTGCCGGAGCTGTCCGAGGAAGACGGTGGATTTCGGCGGGTGCCGGTGCCAGGCCTTCGCCCTCACCGGGGCGGCGGAGAACACCGATCCCGTGTGTGTGCTCTCGCCCGATCGGGAGCTGATCGACGCGGCGGTCGCGGCGCCGAGCGACTCCAGGGAGTACCGCTACCGCGTGATCGCCGAGCCGCAGCGGGCGTGAGTCCCGCGATCGAGGCGGAGGGACTCGGGCGCGACTACGGGACGGTGCGCGCCCTCGAGGGGCTGGATCTGACGGTGCCGCGCGGGAGCGTCGTCGGACTGCTGGGTCCCAACGGCGCGGGCAAGACCACCGCGATGCTGCTCCTCGCCACCCTCCTCTCGCCCACGCGCGGGAGCGCCCGGGTGTTCGGTCACGACGTCGGCCGGGAGCGCGCGGCGGTGCGGCGCCGGCTGGGGCTCCTGTTCCAGGAGACCAGCGTGGATGGGCTCCTCACGCCCGAGGAGAATCTGCTCTTCGCCGCGCGACTCGCCGGCCTCGGCGGCCGCCTCGCCCGGGCCGCGGTGGCCGATACGATCGAGCGCATCGGCCTCGGACTCCGGGCCCGGCGGCCGGCTCGCGAGCTCTCGGGCGGATGGCGCCGGATGCTCGACATCGCCCGGGCAACCCTGCACCAGCCTGACCTCCACATCCTCGACG
>JBKPGZ010000186.1:0-6781 GCA_046729675.1 Gemmatimonadota bacterium
CAGGTCAGAAGAACCGACGCACCAAGTACAGCACCAGGCTCACGACCAGCGACACCAGCAGCATCGAAACGATCGGCACATAGACCCGCACGGTGTCGCGCTCGATCCGGATGTCGCCCGGGAGCCGGCCGAACCAGGACAGGCTGCCGGACCAGCTCAGCAGCCCGACCAGGATGAGCCCGACGCCGATCGCGATCAGGATGGTGCCCGGCGACATGGGATTCACGGCACCAGCCCCTGGCGCGCCGCGTGGATGAAGTCAGTATACGCCGGCTCACCGCCGCTCTCACGGACGGCCGCGGCGATCTGTGCGCGGTGGTAGGCGCCGTGCATGGCGACGTGAGTGAGGATGTCCGCGACGGTACTGGTCCAGTACTCCCCTCGCGTGTTGCGGTAGCCGACGCCTTCGCCGAGATCCTCGTCGCGTGTAATCGCGAGGTAGCGTGGCCAGCGCTCAGCGAGGCGGGCGACGCCGGCGGCGCACCCGTCGAGGTCCAGCTCGGGCCAGACGGCCAGCGCGGGGGGCTCGTCCCGGAGCCTCGCCAGCCAGAGCTCGCCCGAGCCGACGATGTGCGCCATCCAGCGCAGGGCTTTCACGGGCGGGCTGCCGGAGCGCAGAGAGTCGAGTGTCTCGCGATTGGCCCAGGCGTCGTAGCGCAGCAGGCGGGCGAACCAGTCCACGCCCGGGCTCGTCGTGCTCACGGCCGGTCCTGCCGGGCGAGCGCCGCGTGAAGGTTCCGCCGCATGCCACGGAGCCCGGGGCGCTCGAGCGGTGTGTCGCCGTAACGTCGGGCGAACTCCTCCTCCTCCATCTCGTCGAACAGCTCCGGGCCGGCCCCGTCGAGATGATGCCGGGACCTGAACTCCTCCGCCGAGGTCGGCCGGGCGAAGCGCTGATTCCACGGGCACACTTCGTTGCAGATGTCGCACCCGAAGACCCACCCGTCGAGCCGCTCGGCCACCTGGTCGGGGATCGGGCCCTTCTGCTCGATCGTGAGATAGGAGATGCAGCGGGTCGAGTCGAGCACCCGCGGTTCCACCAGCGCAGCGGTGGGGCAGGCGTCGAGGCAGCGGGTGCAGCTGCCGCAATGGTCGGCGGGCTCGCTTCGGTCCTGCTCCAGCGCCAGGTCGGTAAAGAGGGTGCCGATGAAGAAGAACGACCCGACACCCGGTCGGATCAGCATCGTGTTCTTGCCGATCCAGCCGAGCCCGGCGCGAAGCGCCAGGGCCCGCTCGGGCACGGGACCCGAATCCGCGAACGTGTGAGCGATGCGGGCGCCGTGGCTCCGGAGCAGGTCCGCCAGGGGCTCGAGGCGCTCGCGGGTAACTCTATGGTAGTCCTGGCCTCGGGCGTACCGGGCAATTTTGGGTGGAGGCCCGGGGTCGGGATCGCCGTCATAGTAGTTGTCTAGTACAACTACAACGGATTTCGCCCCCGGAATGATGAGTCGAGGATCCTTCCGCTTGCGCGCCTGACGGTGGAGGTAGCGCATGACGCCGGCATATCCGCCAGCGAGCCAGCGGTCGAGCCAACCACCGTCATCAATCGGGCTCGGGTCAGTGATGCCGCAGGCGACGAAGCCGAGCTCCTCCGCTCGGCGCTTCACGGCTGCCGCGAGGCTCATTGGGACGAGACGGCGACCTCTTTCGGCTGACGGTCTGCCGGGTCGCGAACTGGAGGCAGGTGAATGTCCTGGGTGATGATTCGCGCACCGACACCGTAGGTGAAGTACGACCATGCCCACTGGATCAGCACCAGGACGCGGTTGCGGAAGCCGATCAGGAAGGAGATGTGAACGAAGATCCAGGTCAGCCAGGCGATGAACCCGCTGAAATGGAAACGCCCGATATCCGCGACGGCGCGTCCACGGCCGATCACGGCGAGCTGACCCTTGTCCCAGTACCGGAAACCCTGGCGGGGCCGACCCGCGACGTCAGCGGCGATCGTGCTCGCGGTGTACTTGCCCATCTGGATCGCCACTGGGGCGATGCCGGGGAGGCTGCCGCCCTCCTGATGATTGAACTCGGCGGCATCGCCCAGAACGAAGACCTCCGGGTGGCCCGGAATGGTGCAGTCCGGCTCCACGATCGCCCGGCCCACCGGATCCAGCGGCGTGTCGAGCGACTTGAGCAGCGGGCTGGCCAGGTTGCCGGCCGCCCATATGACCGTGTGCGTTGGAATCGTCCACCCAGCCGCGCTGACCCGACCAGGCTGGATGTCGGTCACCAGGGTGTCGGTTCGCACCTCGACGCCGAGCCGGCGCAGGTCGTTCTTGGCCTTCTCCCCCAGCTCGGGCGGATACGCGGGCAGCACCCGGGGCCCACCCTCGAGCAACATCACGGTCGCCTCGCGCGGATCGATGTGGCGGAAGTCCCGTCTGAGGGCGTAGCGCCGGATCTCCGCCACGGCGCCTGCGGTCTCCACCCCGGTCGGACCGCCGCCGACGATGACGAACGTCAGGTATGTATGCCGTTTCACCGGATCCCGCTCCCGCTCGGCCAGCTCGAAGGCGAGCAGCACTCGGCGGCGGATCTCCAGCGCGTCCTCCAGACTCTTGAGGCCGGGCGCGAGCGTCTCCCATTCCTCGTGCCCGAAGTAGGAGTGATGCGCGCCGGTGGCCACGATCAGGTAATCGTACCCGAGGGACCCGCCGTCGCTGAACCGGACCACCCGCTTCTCCACATCCACGTCGGTGGCCTCGGCGAGAAGCACCTCCGTGTTCTTCTTGCGCCGGAGCACCGAGCGGATCGGCGACGCGATGTCGCTCGGGTCGAGCGCCGCCGTGGCCACCTGGTAGAGCATCGGCTGGAACAGGTGGTGATTGCGGCGGTCCACCACCGTCACCCGGACCGGCGCGTCGCCCAGCCCCTTGGCGGCATAAAGCCCGGCGAACCCCCCGCCGAGGATAACCACATGCGGTGCGCGAGTATCGCTCACAGCCCCATGGTCTCCCGTCGCCAGCGCGCGAACCGCACCACGTCTTCGGCGGGTGGCACGGCGTGCTCGTCCGCGTAGGCGGTGTACATCCTCCAGCGCAGGTAGGTCGCATCGGGCAGCGGCAGAAAGGGCGGGCGCCGGTGCCACCCGCGCCGGCGGAAGACCCAGGCCGTGCGCACCAGGTCCACCGCCAGCCGGGGCCGGAGCGCAGCGCGGGCGGCGAGGTGGAGCACGAGCGAGGTCCAGGTCCTCTGCATGAAGGAAGTATATTCTCCCCCATGTCCCTCGTCACAGCGACCGGCCCCCGGTGACCGACAGTCCCTATCGTCAGCTCGACGACAAGAAGCTGCCCACGGAAGACGAGCAGCTGCTGGAGAGTCCGCCGCCGCAGACGGCGGCGCAGTTCTTCCTCAAATCGGACTCCTGGCGGGTGCTCCGGATCATGGGCGAGTTCGTCTGGGGCTTCGATAACCTGGCGGACGTGAGCGACGGCGTGACGATCTTCGGGTCGGCGCGGACCCAGCTGGACGATCCGTACTATCAGAAAGCGGTGGAGACCGCCCGGCTCCTGGCCCGGGCCCGGATCCCGGTCATTACCGGCGGCGGGCCCGGGATCATGGAGGCTGCCAACCGTGGTGCGCTGGAGGGTGGCGGACTCTCGATCGGATGCAACATCGAGCTGCCGTTCGAGCAGGGCTCCAATTCCTACCTGACCCGCAGCCTCAACTTCAAGTTCTTCTTCGTCCGCAAGACGATGTTCGTGAAGTACGCCACCGCGTTCATCGTCTTTCCCGGCGGGTACGGCACCCTGGACGAGCTGTTCGAGGCGCTGACCCTGATCCAGACCGGCAAGGTCACCCATTTCCCCGTGATTCTCTTCGGTCGCGAGTACTGGTCGGGTCTGGTGGACTGGCTGACCGACACCGTCGCCGCCGAGAGGAAGATCAATCCCGCCGACCTCCATCTCTTCCGGGTGACGGACGACCCGGCCGAAGCGGCCGCGCTCGTGATCGAGGCTCGGGCCGGGAAGCCCGCCGAGCCGATCGCCCGCATGACTGCCGAGACTATCGCCCGTGGGAGAGCATGAGCGATGACCCGACCTTCGGCCCCCTACCTGCGTGGCCAGCGCATCGACCCGCGCGCCATTACCGGCAAGGAGAGCGTCGCCGAGCTGGTGGACAACGCCTTCCTCGCCTACAACGCCGGGCGGCTGCGGGAGGGTTGCCAGCTCTTCACCCAGCGGATGCTCAATCCCGAGGTCACCGTCGGCCTCACGCTGACCGGCGCGATGACACCGGCCGGGCTCGGCATGAGCTGCCTCATCCCGCTGATGGAGGCGGGGTTCGTGGACTGGGTCATCTCCACGGGAGCCAACCTGTACCACGACGCGCACTTCGCCTTGGGGCTCGCGATGCACCGCGGGACCCCGACGGCGAACGACGTCGAGCTCCGGGACAAGGGCGTGGTGCGGATCTACGACGTCTTCTTCGACTACAGCGTGCTGCTCTCCACCGACCAGTTCGTGCGTGAGGTCTCCGCCCGGCCCGAGTTCCAGCGGCCGATGAGCAGCGCCGAGTACCACTACCTGCTCGGCGGGTACGTGCGCGAGCGGGAGAAGGCCCTCGGGCTGAGCCGGCGCTCGGTGCTCGCGGCGGCGCATGAGCTGGAGGTGCCCCTCTACACCAGCTCCCCGGGCGACAGCTCGATCGGCATGAACGTGGCCGAGCAGGCGCTCGCGGGCAGCAAGCTGCGGTTCGACGTGAGCGCCGACGTGAACGAGACCGCGGCCATCGTGCTCGAGGCCAAGCGCACCAGTGGGAAGAGCGGCGTCCTGATCGTGGGCGGCGGCAGTCCCAAGAACTTCATGCTCCAGACGGAGCCCCAGATCCAGGAAGTGCTCGGCATCGACGAGCGGGGCCACGACTACTTCCTCCAGATGACCGACGCCCGGCCCGACACCGGCGGCCTCTCGGGCGCCACGCCGGCCGAGGCGGTGAGTTGGGGGAAGATCGATCCCGATCAGCTTCCCGGCACTGTGGTCGTCTACGGCGACAACTCCGTGGCCCTGCCGATCCTCACCGCCTACGCCAAGGCCCGCCACGCCGACCGTCCGCTCAAGCGCCTCTACGGCCGCCGCCAGGCCATGATGGACCGGCTGATCCGGGAGTATCGGGCCGCGCTCGAGTTCCGAGACCGCCGCGCCGAGGAGTCGCTGGCGCATATGCACCCGGGGGCCGGGGGAGCGGAGACGGCGGCGAGACGGTGACGCCGGCCTACCGCTGGTACGCCCTCGGGCTGCTGGCCGTCATCAATCTCCTCAACTACATCGACCGAAACGTCATCTACGCGCTGTTCGAGTCGATCAAGCGCGACCTGACGCTGACCGACGCGCAGCTCGGCTGGCTGGGCTCGGCGTACATCCTGGTCTTCTCGGTGGCGGCACTGCCGTTCGGCGTGCTGAGCGATCTCCGCTCCCGCCGCGCGGTCATCGCCTGGGGCGTGACCGTCTGGAGCGCGTTCACCTTTCTCAGCGGCCTGGTGCGGAGCTACTGGCAGTTCTTCACCTGTCGCGCGGCCGTCGGTGTGGGCGAGGCGGCGTACGGCCCGGCGGCGTCATCGCTGGTGGCGGACTACTTCCCCGGCGAGCGGCGGGCGATGGCGATGGGGATTCTCGCCTCCGGCGTCTCGCTCGGCGGCGTGGCGGGGCTCCTGCTCGGCGGATACCTCGAGGGGCTGTACGGCTGGCGCGTCGCGTTCATGACGGTCGGGGTGCCGGGCTTCATGTGCGCGCTCCTCGTCGCCCGGCTGGTGGATCCCAGCCGTCCGCCGGCGAAGCTGACCGTGCGCTCCTTCCTCCGTGACTTCCACATCGGCGCGACCGCCCTGCTCCGGCAGCTCGGCCCGCTGGTCGCCAGCGTCGCGATCGGCGCGGTGCTCGCGTACCAGCTCGACCGCCACTACGGCGCCGACTCGAGACTCGATGTGGCGGCGTTCAGCGCGGCGGTGGGCCTCGGGCTGGCACTCAATATCCTGCTGTGGGTCAGGCGTACGCCGGCCGATCCGCAGGAAGAGATACCCTTCGCGGCGGGGATCAGCGGCGCGTTCACCGACATCCTCTGGGCGGGGAAGACGGTGCTGCACACACCGACGTTGGTCTACGTGTTCGTGGCCGGCGCCATGATTTCGTTCGGCACCAACGGCATCGTGGGCTGGGGGCCAACGTTCGTGGCACGGGAGATGGAGCTCACTCCCGGCGAAGGCGCCGCGCTGCTGGGCAAGTGGGGGCTGCTGGCGGGTGTCGCAGGAACCCTCTTCGGGGGATTCCTGGCCGACTGGCTCCGCCGGCGGGTGGAGACCGGCCGCGTGCTCACCGTGGGACTCGGGCTGCTGCTCGGCGGTCCGCTGGCGGTATGGCTCCTCACCATCCGGGATCAGGGCCTGTTCCAGCTGGTCTTCACCATCGCCTTCTTCTGTCTGTCCTGGTACAACGGGCCGATCACGGCGGTGATCTTCGACGTGGTGCCGTCCAGGATCAGCGCAACCGTCGCGGGCGCCTATCTCCTGTTCATCCACCTCGCTGGCGACGCCATCGCGCTGCCGCTGGTGGGCATGCTGTCGGATCAGTTCGGGCTGGACCGTGCCATCCTGCTGCTCCCGCTCGTGGTGATCGGGGGCGGGTTCGTCATCATGGGCGCGGCGCGGACGGTGGGGCGGGACATGGCTCGGGTTGCTCTGTCATCCTGAGCGAAGCAAGGGGACCATGCGGCATGGTCCCCTTCGCTTCGCTCAGGGTGACACTCACTGCGGAGGAGCCGCCGGCAGCGACCGCATGTAGGTCCACAC
>JBKPGZ010000187.1:0-6948 GCA_046729675.1 Gemmatimonadota bacterium
GGTCGGGCGGACGAGTCTGGTGACGCCCATCAGGCCTCCCCACAGGCGGCGGGGTCTTCCTCGTCTTCGGAGACGCCCGCCCGACCGGCTGACCGCCCGACCGCCCGACCGTCAGCCCCCATCCTGGTCCTCGTGAACCCCCAGGACCTCGTCAACATCGCCAGCGCGGTCCGCATCGCGCGCAACTTCGGGATCGAGCGGATGCGGCTGGTGAATCCCGAGACGTTCGATCCCTGGCGCATCGAGGGGATCGCGCACAACAGCGCCGACTTCGTGGCGGGGATCGAGATCGTGGATACGCTGGAGGCCGCGCTGGCCGACTGCGTCCACGTCGCGGTCCTGACCGCGCGAGGTCGGACCGCGAAGCGGCGTACGGTGCGACCCCGCGAGGGCGCCGTTGAGCTGCTGGAGCGCTCGAGCGATGGGCCGGTGGCGATGGTCTTCGGGCGGGAGGACCGCGGCCTCACCAACGCCGAGATCGATCTGGGGCACGTGCTGGTCACCATCCCCACCGACCCGCGAAGCTCCTCGCTCAACCTCGCCCAGGCGGTGGCGATCATGGCCTACGAGACCTGGCTCCTGCGCGGGGGCGAGCGCCAGCCGCTCAAGCGGCCGCGCAAGGACACGCCGCCCGCCACTGCGGCCCAGCTGGAGGAGCTGTTCGCCGACTGGCGCCGCGCGCTCTGGGCGGTGGACTTCTTCAAGACGCGGCGGTCGGAGAGCGTCATGCGATCCTTCCGGGAGATCGTGCACCGCGCGGGAGTCGACGGCCGCGAGGCGTCGCTGGTGCGGGCGATGGGGATCGAGGTGGTCCGCTACCTGAAGCGTGCCGGGATCCCGGTCGGGGTGCCGCCCGTGGCCGACCCGTCGTGAGCATCGGCCGCTCGAGTGCCTACTGGTCCGCGAACCGGTATCCCGACCCCGAGGCACAGCCGGAACCCACCGCGCCGATCAAGGACCTTCCGGCCCAGACCGGCGCCAGGTTCAAGGCGGTGCGCACGGGGCTGCTTCAGGTCCGTGGCGTGGTGGAGACGATCCGCTACATGGGGGTGAGCTGGCGGTGGACCTGGGAGTACGCCATCGGGAGCCGCAAGCTCTGCTGGCTGCACGTGGTGGGAAACGGGATCTCCGCCACCTTCACCCTGAGCGACATGGAGGAGAGTCGCGTGCGGGCGATCCCGCGCCTCCCCGCCGACGTGGCCAAGGCGGTCGCCGAGGCCCAGCGGACCGGACCGGTCCGCGGGTGCTGGCTCGAGCTCGGCGACCGACGGGCGGTGGACGGATTCCTCAGCTTCGCCCGCCGGAAAGGCCAGTGGCTGAGCGAGCGGCCCGCGCCGCATCGAGCCGGGCGCCCGCGGGGGAGCGCTGGCCGGAGCCTCGACGACATGGAAGCCGAATGAAGTGGTCGGAATCGGCGGCGGGATCGGGTTGTGCCGCGCGAGGTCTGGACTATGTTTCGGCGCGCGGGAACCCCGTCTCTCACTCAGCGCGGGATCGATGATGCGAACGTTGGCAATCGTGCTCGGCGGCGTCGGAGCCGGCGGACTCGCCGCCGCGCTGGCGTTCGCGGGCCCGAACCCGCAGGCGCAGCAGGCCGCCGCTCCTCCCGACTCGCTCACGGCACCGGTCATCAGCGACACCGGCGCGCTCAAGGGACCCCGCCAGCCGATCTTCTTCCGGCACGACATTCACGCCGGCCAGTTCAAGATCCAGTGCCAGTACTGCCACTACTCGGTGAACGTCTCCCCCGAGCCCGGGATTCCCACCATGCAGACCTGCATGGGGTGCCACCTGATCGTGGGCGGCGGCGACACCGCCAGCAAAGCCGAGATCCAGAAGCTGCGGCAGGCCTGGAACGAGAAGAAGCCGGTCGAGTGGGTGCGGGTGCATTTCCTGCCTCGCCATGCGCACTTCCCGCACCAGCGGCACATCAAAGCGCTCGGTCCCACCGCCTGCGCCACCTGCCACGGCGACGTGACCCGGATGCCGCAGGTGTTCAAGGTGCAGCGGGTCGACAACATGGGCTACTGCATCAACTGCCACATCGAGCGCGGCGTATCGCGGGACTGCACGGTATGCCACTACTGAGTCATCAGCTATCAGCCATCAGCTATCAGCCATCAGGTGGGCACACCGGCCCCGCAACGGTGTGCTTGCCTGATAGCCGATAGCTGATAGCCGGTAGTCCAAGCTCATGGCTGGAGATCTCATGGACGACCACTCGCCGTCCACCCTCGACCGCCGTCGATTCCTCACCGTCCTTGGCGTCTCGGCCGGTGGAGGGGCCCTCGCGCTGAGCGGCTGCACCACCGACCGGGTGCAGAAGCTCGTGCCCTACCTGGTGCAATCGGAAGACCAGGTCCCCGGCCTCGCCACCTGGTACGCGAGCACCTGCACCGAGTGCTCCAGCGGATGCGGGCTGCACGTGCGGACCCGCGAGGGACGTGCGGTGAAGCTGGAGGGCAACCCCGACCACCCGGTCAACCGGGGCAGGCTCTGCTCTCGGGGCCAGGCCGGGCTCCAGGGACTCTACAACCCCGGCCGGATCCGGGCCCCGATGGCGCGCGCGGCCGACGGCAGCTTCAGTGAGATCACCTGGGACGACGCGATCGCGCGGCTCGCGGGCAAGCTCAACGAGGCGGGCGGACGGGTCGCGGTCATCAGCGGCGCCGCGCGCGGAACCTTCTCCGATCTCCTGGCAGAATGGACCGCGGCCCTCGGCGGAAGGCTGGTGCGGCACGAGACCTTCGATCACGAGCCGATGCGCGCCGCGAACCGCCAGGTCTTCGGGCTCGACCAGGTGCCGGCGCACGATTTCGGCCGGGCGAAGTACATCGTCTCCTTCGGCGCCGACTTCCTGGACAGCTGGGGCTCGATGGTGGAGAACCAGCTCGGCTTCGCCCAATCACACGGGTTCGCCGACGGCGACGTCGCCAAGTTCGTCTACGCGGCCCCCCGGCGCGACCTGACGGGGCTCAACGCGGACGAGTGGCTGCCGATCAAGCCGGGGTCGGAGGCCGCGCTGGCGCTGGCGATGGCGTACGTGCTGGTGAGCGAGCGGGGCGACACGCACGGGCTCGCCTCCGCGCTCTCGCCGTATACGCCCGCCATGGCCGCGCAGGAGACCGGCCTTCCGGCGGAGCGGATCGAGCGGCTGGCCCGAGAGTTCGCGGCGGCCCGCCCGAGTCTGGCGGTCGCCGGGGGTGTCGCCTCGCAGCACGCGGCGGCCACCGAGCTGTGCGCCGCCGTCAACGTGCTCAACTTCGTGGCCGGCAACATCGGTGAGACGGTGCGATTCGGCGCCAACCTTCCCATGGCCGACGGCTACGCCGAGCTGGCCGGGCTGGCGCAGGCGATGGACGGGGGGGAGGTCGCGGTCGTGCTGGTGCACGACGCGAACCCGGTCTACACCCTGCCCAAGGCCAGCGGGTTCGCCGGACGATTCTCGAAGGTGGGCTTCAAGGTCTCCACCTCGATGTATCTGGACGAGACGGCGGCCCTCTGCGACCTGTTGCTGCCGCAGCATCACGCGCTCGAGCGCTGGGACGACGACCGCCCCCGGGCCGGCATCTACGGCCTGATGCAGCCGGTGATGGAGCCGGTGTTCAACACCCTGCCCGCCGGCGAGGTCCTTCTGCGGGTCAGCAAGAAGGCGTCAGGCCCGTTGGCCAAGTTCACCGCGTCGAGCTGGGACGAGCACCTCAAGGCCCGCTGGCAGGCGCTGGCCTCCGAGCTGGGCGAGGCCGACGCGGCCGCCTTCTGGCACGGCGCCGTGCAGCGCGGCGGAGTGTATCGGGAGCCGCCGGCGCCGCCCCAGGTCGCGGTCGTGCTCGAGAGCGGCAAGCTGGGCTACACCACGCCCACGCTCGAGGGGGACGGGAGCTTCACGTTTCTCACCTATCCCCATCCGATGCTGTACGACGGCCGCGGGACGAACAAGCCGTGGCTGATGGAGAACGCCGACCCGGTCACCAAGATCACCTGGCACTCGTGGGTGGAGGTGAGCCCGGCGGCGGCGCAGACACTTGACGTGCGCGACGGCGAGATCCTGGAGCTGACCTCGCCCTATGGCACGGTCGAGGCGCCGGTCTGCGTGTACCCCGGTATCCGGGACGACGCCGTGGCCATCCCACTCGGCTTCGGTCACACGGCGTACGGAGCGATCGCGCAGGGCAGAGGCGTGAACGCGCTCGATCTGCTGGGCGCGCCCCGCGGGGACTTCATCTCCTACCTTTCGACCCGGGTCAGTCTTCGCAAGACCGGCCGGTACCGGAAGCTCGCCAGCGTGCAGGGCGTGCCCCGCCAGCTCGGCCGTGGGATCGCGCAGTCGGTGTCCCTGGCGGCGGCGAAGAAGGGGCTCACCGTCGAGCAGGCGTACGAGGAGGAGGGGCACGCCGAGCACGAGATCAACACCGAGCGGGAGCTGGGGGCGATCCACGGCTGGTCCGAAGCGCAGAAGCGCGCCGCCACCCACGGCGACTACACCCGGGATCTTCCCCAGTGGGGTATGGCGATCGACCTCGCCAAGTGCACCGGGTGCTCCGCCTGCGTCACCGCGTGTTATGCGGAGAACAACATCCCGACGGTGGGCGAGTCGGAGGTTCTCCGCGGCCGCGAGCTGACCTGGATGCGGATCGAGCGCTACTGGGACGACGCCGAGGGACACGAGGCGGCCTCGCCGCGCTTCGTGCCCATGCTCTGCCAGCACTGCGCCAACGCGCCCTGCGAGCCGGTCTGCCCGGTGTACGCCGCCTACCACACCGCGGACGGGCTCAATGGCCAGATCTACAACCGCTGCGTCGGCACCCGGTACTGCGCCAACAACTGCCCCTACAAGGTGCGCTACTTCAACTGGTACAAGTACAACCAAGCGGCGTGGCCGGAGCCGCTGCACCTCCAGCTCAACCCCGACGTCACGGTGCGGGCCCGGGGTGTCATGGAGAAATGCACCTTCTGCATTCAGCGGATCCGCGGAGCCCAGCACCAGGCCCGGCTGGAGGACCGCCCGCTTCGTGACGGCGAGTTCACCACCGCGTGCGCCCAGGCCTGCCCGTCCGACGCCATCGTGTTCGGCAACGTGCTGGACCCGGAGAGCCGGGTCGCCAAAGTGAAGCAGGACCCCCGGGGCTACCGCATCCTCGAGGAGCTGAATGTTCGATCGTCGATCACGTACCTGGCGAAGGTCGTGCTTCCGGCGGAGGAGAGGGCTCACTCATGACCACCGTCGCCCCTCCGCACGCCGTGACCCACGACGGTCACGTGATCACCCAGACCCACGCCGATGTCACCCGGGACGTGGTGGGGACACTGGCCCCGGCGAGCCGGGGTTACGTCCTGCTGCTGCTGGGCGCCGTTTCGATGTTCCTGATCGGAGTGCTGACGTTCTTGATTCTCATCAAGGACGGCCTGGGCCACGCCGGTTACCAGCCCCCGATCTTCTGGAGCGTCTACATCACGACCTTCGTGTTCTGGATCGGCATCGGGCACGCGGGCACGCTGATCTCGGCGATCCTCTTCCTCTTCCGATCGCCCTGGCGAACCGCGGTGTACCGGTCCACCGAGGTCATGACCGTGTTCGCGGTCATGACCGCAGGCCTTTTCCCGATCATTCACATCGGGCGGCAGTGGATCTTCTACTGGCTGCTGCCCTACCCGAACAGCCGGTACCTCTGGCCCAACTTCAAGTCGCCGCTCCTGTGGGACGTGTTCGCGATCGGCACCTACCTCACGGTCTCGACCACGTTCCTGGTGTTCGGCCTGGTCCCCGACGTCGCCGCGGTGCGGGATAAGGCGAGCGGGTGGCGGAGGAAGATCTACGAGGTGGTCTCGCTCGGCTGGCAGGGCACCGACAACCAGTGGCGGCACTATTCCCGAGCGTATCTCTACCTCGCCGCTCTGGCCACCCCGCTCGTGCTGTCGGTACACTCGGTGGTGTCGTGGGACTTCGCCATGAGCCTCGTCCCGGGCTGGCATGGCACCATCTTCGCCCCCTATTTCGTCGCCGGGGCGATCTACTCCGGCATCGGCATGGTGCTCACCCTGATCATCCCGCTTCGGCGGGCGCTCCGCCTCGAGCACATGATCTCGCCCGAGTATCATTTCGACAACCTGGCGAAGCTGACCCTGTTGACCGGCTCGATCCTGTTCTACGCCTACGGGTGCGAGTACTTCGTAGGCTGGTACAGCGGCAACACGTTCGAGCAGACCACCTTCTTCCGGCGGGCGTTCGGCCCCTACTGGTGGGCCGGCTGGAGCATGATCATCTGCAACGCCTTCGTGTCGCAGCTGCTCTGGTTCCGGAAGATCCGGACCAACCTGACGTCGCTCTTCATCATCTCGATCTTCATCAACATCGGGATGTGGTTCGAGCGATTCGTGATCATCGTGTCCTCGCTCAGCAACGACTACCTCCCGTGGGCCTGGGATCAGCTCAGCCCCACCTGGGCGGACTGGGGCATCCTGGCTGGCTCCTTCGGGTGGTTCGGGATGTGGTTCCTCCTCTTCGCCAAGAACTTCCCCATCGTGGCGATCCAGGAGATCAAGGAGATGATCCCCATGCCGCGGAAGCGGGGAGGACACCACTGATGGCCCTCCTCGGCATGGGCGGCGGCCGCCGCAAGCCCGGCCTCCTGGCGTCGTTCATCCACGTGGATGCGGCGGCGGACGCCATCCGGGCGATTCGGGCCCGCGGGATCCGCGACCTGGTGGTGTACAGCGCCGCGCCCAACCACGAGATCGAAGAGGCGCTGGCGCACCGGGTGAGCCCCGTGCGCCTCTTCACCCTCATCGGCGGTCTCACCGGCTGCGCCGCCGGCTTCGGCATGACGCTCTGGATGTCGCACGACTGGCCCGTCGTGGTCGGCGGCAAGCCGATCGGCTCGGTCCCTCCGTACGTGGTGATCGCCTTCGAGCTCACCATCCTGCTGGGCGCGCTCAGCACCGTGGCGG
>JBKPGZ010000188.1:0-6873 GCA_046729675.1 Gemmatimonadota bacterium
TGGTCCGTAGCATCGAGCTGGCGGGAGCCGATGCGGGTGCCGCCGCTCGCCCGGGCCGTCGCTGGATGGCGCCCCTCGCGCTGGCCGCGTCGGTGCTGCTCGCCGTCGTGATCGGCCGCTACGCCCTGCCGGGGACGCCCGAGCGCGACGTGGTCCGCTCCGGCGAGAAGGACCGGCTGACGCTGCTCGCGCCGCCGACCGACGCCACGACCGGCTCGCCGATGCTCTTCGCCTGGCACCCGATCGAGGGCGCCGGCCGCTATCGGCTCGAGGTGATGAACGCGGGAGGTGAGGTGGTGCTCGAGGCGGAGACGGCGGATACCGCCATCGTGCTGCAGAGCGCGGCCGACCTCGAGCCCGGCGAGTATCAGTGGTGGGTCGGCGCGACCGCTCCCGCAGACGCGCGCTCGGCGCTCCGGCCTCTCCGTCTCAGGGCCCAGTAGCCAACCGCACCGAGCGCGAGAACCAGCCCGGCCGCCAGGCGGAGGTCCACCGGCGGCTTCGACGGCATCACCAGCGGAACCTTCGCCGTCGGATCTCCCACCACGGTGAACCCCGCCCACTCGCCCGGCGGCGCGCCGCGCCGGAGCGCGGCCAGCTTCGCTTCCCTGAGCGCCTCCGCCACCCTGAGCCCACGAGCCAGGCAGTCGGAGAGGTCGGGCCCCAGCCGCACGGTGCTGCGGTCGCCCACCCGCCACTGCGTCGCCACCACCGAGCGAGCCCCTGCGGCCACCAGCGGCGTGGTGAGACCCTGCACCCCTTCGCCCGCGATCGTGACGCCGCCCGCGGTGCGGCAGGCCGAGAGCACGACGACATCCGCGTCGAGCTTGAGACCGGCGATATCCGCGGGCGAGAGGAATCCATCCTCGGCCCCGCTGGGAGCCAGGGCCAGCGCCGTGCGCGTGAGCGAGCGCTCGTCCACCAGCGCGTGCGTGGCCAGGTGGATGACGTCGCATCGGTCCAGCGGCGTGGACTTGAGCCATGCCTCGCTGGCTTGCCTCCGAGTGCGCACCTCCGAGCCGCCGGCAGCGTACCGGGCGACGGTCCGGGCCTCCTCGCCGCTTCCCTTCAGTCGCGGCAGCCCGCCGGCCGCCGCGAACGCCGAGCGGTAGGTTTCCCCGTCACGCATCGCCGACGCGGAGAGCTCCAGCGGGAACTGCGGATCGCCCATCGCCAGCACTCGGCCGGGCACCGGTCCCGCCTCCGTGCGCGCGTCCCGCTGCCAGAGCGTCGCGGCGAGGCTGGCCGAGGGCGCGAGTCCGATCGCCCACCGCTCCACCGCGGCCTCCCCGTCGGCGAGGGTCAGCGCATCGAACGGGAGGTGATGCAGGGGGCCGTCGGGAACGATCACCAGCCGGGTGACACCGTCGGGAAGCAGCACGCGGGCGGGCTCGAGCAGCGCGGCGCCCAGGCTCCGCGTGAGCGCGTCGGGGCGCCCGCCGTTCTCCACCATCGCGACCAGGCGGCGGATCGCCGGTGCCAGCGTGTCCGCACTCGGCAGCACGGCGCTGCGCACGCCGGCCTGGCTGAGGACGAACAGCGTGGTCGGGGCGCCCTCGCTGCCGGCGACGTACTCCAGCACCGCGGTCGCGGTGTCCGGCAGCGCCCGCGCGATCTCCTCGGACGTGAGCGGGTGCGCGCGGGTACTCGCCACCACGGCGGTGTCGCCAGCGCTGCCTTCTCGTAGCGCCAGCGCCTGGTTGAGGCGATCGGTGAGCAGCCGCGCCCGGCGCTGCTCCGCCAGGGCGAACGCCACCTCCGCGCGGTGGCCTCCCGCGAGCGCCGCGAGCACCCGCGCGGTCGGCGCCTGCGCGTCGTACTCGCCCAGCACGGTGGCGGAGAAGGCGTAGCTGCGCAGCTCGTCGTCGCCCAGCGAGGAGCGCCACTCCTCCAGCTCGCGGCTCGCGGCGGTGATCTCCCGCTCCGCGCGCGCCAGCTCGCCCTTGCGCGCCGCGACCTCGGCGAGCCGGACCCGCGCCGCGTGGCGGACCAGGCGGTCCTCCGGCGCGATCTTCGCCACGAATCCGCCGAAGAGCCGCTCCGCCTGGTCCAGGCGGCCGGTGCCCAACGCGAGCACGCCCCGGTCGTAGACCAGGTTCTCGGCGACGCCCGGCATGCCACGGCCCCGGGCCATCGTTTCCGCCGCGGCGAGTTGCCGCTCGGCCTCCGCCCAGTCGTCGCGGCGCATAGCCAGCCGAGCGAGGCGCTGGCGCGCGATCACCGCGTCCTCGAAGAAGTCGTGTTGCTCGGCCTCTTCCAGCGTGGCGGCGAGCGCCTTCCGCGCGGCGTCGAAGTCGCCCGAGGCGGCCAGCACCTCGGCGCGGTTCTGGCGCGAGATCATGCCGCCCTCGCCGTCGCCGAGACTGTCGTAGAGCACCGCGGCGCGCTGGTACCAGTCCGCGGCGGAGGCGATGTCGCCGGTCCGGAGCGCCAGCATGCCTAGCCCGCCGTAGGCGTTGGCCAGACGGTTACCGTTGCGGGAGAGCGTCGCCTCCGCGAGCACCTGGCCCAGCGCGACTTTCGCCTCGCCCAGCCGGCCGCGGGCCTGGAGCTCGTCGCTGCGGCGGGAGTACAGCCGCGCGAGCGACGCGTGCGCGTTAGTGGCGCGGAGCAGCGTCTCGGCGCGGGCCATGATGGGGAAGACCGAGTCCGGCTTGCCGTGGAGGCTGTGGACCAGGGCGAGCGCCTCGAGGCAGTGCCCCGCCAGCTGCCGCTCGCCCACGCGCTCGGCGACGGCGATGCCGTCGCGGATGAGCCTGGTCACTCTGGTGTCACCGCCGACGCCGCGGTAGAGGCCGGTCCGGCAGAGATACTCGCCGCGCTCCCAGCTGTCGCCGGGAGCCAGGATCCGCCGCAGGCTGTCGAGTGTGGCGAGGGCCGGGCCGGCGGGCCCGCTCGAGGCCCGGGTGCCGCTCAGGCCGATCAGCGCGTCGCGCTCGCCGCCGCGGTCGCCGATCCGGCGCGCCTCGCGGATGGCGACGTTGAGCAGGGAGTCGGCGCGGGTGGTGTTGCCGCTGGAGTTGGCGACGCGATAGAGACCGATCCTGGCCTGGACCGTCCAGGGATCGGCGCTGTCTCCCGCGCGGGCGAGAATCCCGCTGAAGAGCCGCTCGGCGGTGGCGAAGTCGTAGGTGAGCCGGGCGAGCGAGCCCAGGCCGAGGGCGGCGGCGCGGTCGGTGCTGTCGTGGCGGAGGGCCTCGGTCCAGCGGTCGCGCACGGCGGCGACGCTGTCGTCCTGGACCGCCCGCTCGGCGCTCTGGACCACGTCCCGGGGGCCGGAGGTGCTCTGCTGGGCAGCGGCCGACGAGACGAGGAACAGGGTGAAGAGTGTCACCCTGAACCAGAAGAGTGTCACCCTGAACGAAGTGAAGGGGACCATCTTCGGCATGGTCCCCTTCGCTGCGCTCAGGGTGACATCCTCTCGAGCTCGCACTACTTCATCGCCTCTCGGATCTCCCCCGCCGCAGCGATGGCGTTGTCAACGTCGCGCGAGAGCGCCTTGGCCTGCTGCGTCGCGTGGGTGAGGTCACCGAGCACCGCCGCCACGCCGGCCGAGCGGAGCCGCAGCAGGTCGAAGCGCACGTTCTGCATCGCCAGCACGCAGGACTCCAGGTGGCTCGCCACCTGGCTTCGGCGGCCCTTCAGGTCGATGATCGTCTGCCGCTGGCGCTGCAGGAGGTTGAGCCGGCGCGCGCGTTCGGGATCATCGGGCTCCTTGGACAGCGCCGCGATCCGCTCGTCGATGTTGCCCAACCCCTCGGTGTCGAGGTTCGAATCCATCGCGTGGAGGGTCCGGGCCAGATCCGTGGCGCGCTCGTAGAGCCCGTCCACCGTCTGCTGGACCTCGGGCAGCATGTTCCGCTCCGACGCCGGCAGCTTCTCCATCAGCTTGCCGATCGCGAACCGGTCGCTCTGGACCTGGAGGATCTGGGGCAGGTAGGCGCCGAACTCCTCTGCGGTGGGCTGCGGCAGACGGCGGGGCAGTCGGGCGCCCTTCGTCATCAGCGTCTCGACCGCATCGGGTGCGGGCGGCCGGCTGAACACGTCGCGCCAGCTGTACCCCGACTGCCAGAGCCTGGCGTAGTTCTTCAGCATGCCGATGCCCATCCCGAAGGTGGGGAAGAGAAACCACGGCGTGTCGAGCCCGGTGGCGACGTTGATCCCGAAGCAGCCCAGGGAGACCGCGGCCCAGCTGGCGAACTGTCCGCGGACCTGCTGCACGATCTTCGGCTCGCCGGTGTCGGGAATGGCCGCCTCGCGCCCCTGCTGCTGCCGGCGCGACTCGAGCCGGGCTCCCCCGCGCGCGAGCGCGCGCTGCTCGCGGTCCAGTCTGCCGAACCTGGCGTCGTTGGCCTCGCGATCCGCGAGCCCCTGGGGTCGGGAGCGACCCGGGGGACCGGCCGCCGCGCCCCGCGGTGAGACCGGCGGCGCCCCGTCCCGGGTCCCGGGACGAGTGCCCGCGCGGCTCGCCCGCCAGCCGAGCCCGGTCGGCTGATAGCCCGCCACGACCCGGCTCTCCAGCGCCCGCCGCAGCGCGTCCGCCGTGGGCCAGCGGTTCTCCGGGTCCTTCTCCAGGCAGCGGCTCACGGCCAGCGCGAGGTCCTCGGGAATGTCGGGCCGCCTGGCACGCACATCCGGCGCGGCCTCCGTGATCTGCTTCATGAGGATGCCGGCGACGGTCGGCGCGTTGAATGGCAGCTCGCCGGTTAGCATCTGGAAGGTGACGATGCCCAGGCTGTAGAGGTCCGAGCGCCCGTCGATCTCGCGCTCGCCGGCGGCCTGCTCGGGGCTCATGAAGGCCGGTGTACCGATGGCCACCCCGGCTCCGGTCAGCGTGGCGCCCGAGCTGCCCGAGAGCGCCTTGGCGATGCCGAAGTCGGTCACCATGACCCGGCCTCGGGAGCCCTCCAGCAGGATATTGTCCGGCTTGATGTCGCGGTGGATGATCGAGAGCGCGTGCGCGGCGCCGAGCGCGTCGGCCGACTCGGCCATGATCCGGCGGACTTCCTCGACCGGGAGCTTGCCGCGGCGGCGGATCCGGCTCGCGACCGACTCACCGTCCACGTAGCCCATGACGAAGTAGACCAAGCCGTGCCCCTCGCCGACCGTGTGGATCGGGACGATGTGGGGGTGGCTCAGCTTGGCGGCGGTCTGGGCCTCGCGGGTGAAGCGCTCGCGGATGTCCGTCTGGAAGGCGAGCTCCGGCGGCAGCACCTTGATGGCCACCCGCCGCTGGAGCCGCTCGTCGCGGGCGCGGTAGACCACCCCCATCCCTCCGCGGCCGACTTCTCCTTCGATCGTATACGCGTCACCCAGTGCCGCGGCGAGGCGAGTCGCCAGCGGCTGGTCGGATGGAGCGGTCACGGGAGAAAGGGGCCCGGGGAGGAGGAGCCCGCGCAGGAGCAGCCGGACATGGCAGCAAATCTGTACTCGCGTCTGGCCAGCCGCCACCCTGACACCGTGTCATCCCGAACAGCGTGTCATCCTGAGCGGAGCGAGGGATCTGCCGGGGACGGGGCAGATCCCTCGCTCCGCTCGGGATGACAACGAGATCTGGCCAATATGGCAGCGAATCATTCCCTCCCCTAGAATTGCTGCCGAAATGCCCACCCGCCGAGCCCCTCCGGGAAACCCTCCGACCCCGTAACTTGTTATGAGACACAACGGAGAAGGGCCAAGGCATGGCACGGTCACTGCACCTACACGGCCATTCGTCTCTTGGGCCTGCCATTTTCCCCCTGTCACGGGGCTCGGAAGGAGTAGTAAGAGAAAATGTCCGAACGTTTGACTCTGCCGGTGCTGCCCCTTAGGGAAGTCGTGCTCTTCCCCGGTGTCACCGCGCCAATAGGGGCGGGTCGTCCCGCCACCCTGCGCGCCATCGAGTCCGCGCTGAGCCAGCCCGATCGCCTGGTCTTCGCGGTCTCGCAGCGGCAGAACGTCGAGAGCGTCACACCCGAGGTCCTGTACACCATCGGGACCATCGCCCGCATCGGCCAGCTCCAGCGCGGGCTGTCGGGGATGCAGCTGCTGCTCCACGGGGAGCGGCGGGGCATCGCCATGCACTACACCGACAAGGACGGCTATCTCCAGGCCATCGTCCGCGAGGCCGAGGAGATGGCTCCCCTCAACGCCAACGACTCGGCCTTCGTCGCCCTCCACCGTGAAGCCCGGACCCGTGCGGCGGAGCTGGGCCAGAAGTCCGGCCTGCCCGACGAGGTGGTTCAGCAGGTGCTGGCCGGGGTCAACGACCCGGGCCGCTTCGCGGACCTGGTCGCCGGTTACATCGACATCACGCCCCAGGAGCGGCAGATCCTGCTCGAGACGCTGAGCGTCGAGGAGCGGCTGCGCCGGGTGCTGGTGCACGTCCAGCGGCAGATCGGCGTGCTGGACGCTCAGGAAGACATCAAGTCGCAGGTCCAGGAGGAGCTGGGGGAGCGGCAGCGGGAGATGTTTCTCCGCGAGCAGCTCAAGACCATTCAGCGCGAGCTGGGCGAGGACGACGAGCGCGACGATCTGCGCGAGCTCAAAGAGAAACTGACCGCGCTCCAGCTCCCGGCCGAAGTGCGGAAGGAAGTGGACCGGGAGCTCAACCGGCTCACCCGCATCGGGCGCGAGTCCATGGAGTCCCAGGTCATCCGCACCTTCCTCGAGAACATCGCGGAGCTGCCCTGGAACACCCGAAGCCAGGAGCACCTCGACCTGGTCGAGGCGCAGCGGATCCTCGACGAGGACCACTACGCCCTGGGTGACGTGAAGGACCGTGTGCTCGAGTTCCTGGCGGTGCGCCAGCTGCGCATGCAGCAGGACGCCGCCGAGCGCGCCGAAGACGAGGCCAAGGCGGTCGAGCGGAAGGCGGAGGAAGCGGCCCAGGGC